>NZ_CANRLT010000025.1 GCF_947631555.1 uncultured Mailhella sp.
GTAGCGAGCAGATAGCGAAGGCGGCGTGTTTGTCCGGCTTTGCCGACAAACATGGTCACGCCGCCGGAGCGGGGAAAAGTCGAGAGAACTCAAACCACAAAGGAAGTAAGATGAAACAGTACGACGGGCTTGCCCTCTTCTCCGGCGGACTGGACAGCATACTGGCCGCACGGCTGCTCATGGAACAGAGCCTGCGCATACTCTGCCTGCACTTCTTCTCGCCGTTTTTCGGCCACCCGCAGAAACTTGCGCACTGGAGCAGTATCTACGGCCTGGACATCGAGCCTGTGGACGTGAGCGAGGAGTATGTGGATATGCTCCGCAACGGACCGGTGTACGGCTTCGGCAGCGCCATGAATCCCTGCGTGGACTGCAAGATTCTCATGATGCGCCGCGCCCGCCAGCTCCTCGGTGAATACGGTACCCGCTTCCTTGTCTCCGGCGAAGTGCTCGGCCAGCGGCCCATGTCCCAGCGGCGTGACACGCTCAACATCATCCGCCGCGACGCCGGCGTGAAGGGTCTGCTCCTGCGCCCCCTGTGCGCCAGGCTCCTCGACCCCACGGAGGCGGAGGAGTCGGGCCTTGTGGATCGTTCGCGTCTGCTCGCCATCAACGGACGCGGTCGCAAGGAACAACTCGCCCTGGCCGGACACTTCGGCATCAGTGAAATCCCCACGCCCGGCGGCGGCTGCCTGCTCACGGAAAAGGAGAACACCCGCCAGTTCTGGCCCGTGCTGCGCCGCCTGACCCGCCCCTGCGCAGCGGACTTCCGGCTGGCCGCTGTGGGCCGCCAGTTCTGGCACGGCGACCGCTGGCTCTCCGTGGGCCGCAGCCGTTTCGACAACGAAAGCTACCCTCCCCTGCTCCGCCCGGGCGACCTGCTCTTCAAGGTGGCGGGCTTCCCCGGACCCCTCGCCCTGGGACGCGGCTCCCGCCCCTGGGACGCCGAAGCCGTGCAGGAGGCCGCCGCGCTCATGGCCTCATACTCTCCCAAAGCCAGGCAGAGCGGCGCGGAAGTGAGCGTCCGCGTGACCGTGGACGGCGAAACGCATTGCGTCAGCGTCCTGCCCCGCCGCGAAACGCTGTTCCGCGAACCCTCATGGGAAGAGGTCAGCGCCGAACTCCAGATCCTGCACAAACAGAGCGGCCGGCGGGCGGAGTAAGGAAGGCAGAAAAGACATCTTGCTTTTCCCGCCGGAAATAGTGGGATGGGCCGCCCTCTCTCAGAGCGAGTTGCTCAAACGGCATCAACGTGCAACGATGTGTACAGACAAAAACACATCAAGGGAGCGGAGCATCCCATTATTGTCCTTCCCCGCGAGCTTCCTGCAAAGATGTACAACGGACAAAGCCCGATTGCACACGGTCTGCTCACTATCAGCGGTGTGCGCGCCGCGCCTCCGGCAGTTTAAGGAAATGCACGATACCTTTCCTATCTTTCTCCGATGGTCTAAGGAATTTCATCCAGTTCCAGGGGGCGATGGTAATAAAAGCCCTGGATGAAGTCACAGCCGGATTCCCGGATAAGCTCGCTCTGCTCTCTGGTTTCCACGCCTTCCATGCAGACTTTCTTGCCGAAGCGGTGGCAGGCGTACACAATACTGGAAATGAAATCCATTTTCTTGTCGGACTTCATCATTTCCTGCAAAATCGACTGATCGATCTTGACGATGTCCGTGGGATACTGGAGCAGCATACGGAAGGAAGCGTAGCCGCTACCGAAGTCGTCCAGCGCTATCCGGACGCCCCGTTCCCGGCAGACGTCCATGAAGCGGCGCAGGCTTTCCGCGTCCGCATCCATGCAGCTTTCCGTGACTTCCGCCACAAGCTGCGCCCCGTTCAGGCGGTACTTGTCCAGCACTTCGGCAACGGCCTCGGGAAAGGACTCGTCCGCCATCTGATGCAGGCTGACGTTGAAGCTGAGGTACAGGTTCGCGCCTCCGGCATTCATGCGCCGGCAGGCGGCTGCCGCCTGGTCGAGAACCCAGCGCCCCACAAGGTGGATCATGGAATCCTTTTCCAGAAGCGGAACGAAAACGGCCGGAGAAACATCCTGCCCCTGATAGCGCCACCGGAGCAGCGTTTCTCCGCCCACCATCGTCCCCGTCGTACAGGAGACGATGGGCTGAACCACGATGCGGAAATTCTCCATACCCTTCTGCACGTCGCGGCTCAGTGCCATGATCATGGCAGAGAGCCGCCTCCCCCGTTCCAGATCGGGTTCCGAATACTCCATGACTTCCAGCCGGTTTTCCTGTCTGGCGGTGCGGATCAGGGTAATGGTGCGTTCCAGGAAGTCTTCGAGGCTGATGCCGCACGGCACTTCCTCCCACAGCGCAAACGAACACGGCGGCTGGAGGGCGATGCCGGACTTGCGGTAGCGGCTGGAGACGATGTCCCGTATCCGGCGCACCAGTTCTTCCCGTTCTGCGGTGCAGGCCGGATCCACCAAGGCAAGGAAACGCATTCCCTCGATGCGGTAGAAGGACATCCTGTCGGACAGCCTTTCCACTAGCTCCCGGGCTATGCTGCGGATGAGCGAATCGCTAAAGGCGCGGCCCCGGGCGCTGTTGATCTCCAGAATATTGTTCAGGCTGAAGCCGATGGCGCGGACGGGAAGGCCGGACTTCTGCGCCTCATCCAGGTTCTGGAACAGCAGCCTCTCCCGCGGGAGATTGGAAATGGGGTCAATGACGAAGTGTTCGTCCTGATGCGTCACCCGGCCGGAGAAAAAGAGCGGCGTCTGACCGTCCTCACTCCACTTCATCATTCCGCTGCAGTGAATCCACACGTCCCGCCCGTCCACCGTCCGCACCCTGTGCTGAAGATTGTGGAGGACGCGCCTGTCCCGGAGCATGGATTCCAGCTCCTGCCGGTAGCGCTCCCTGTCCCGCGGGGTGGGGATTCTCTGCTCCCAGTCCCGCAGCAGCGCGGGCACAATGTTGCTGCCGAAGCCGAAGTCATCCCGCATGTTGTCGGAAATATAGAACACGTTCCGGCGCATGTCGCCAAAGAAGAAATAGCTGGTCGAGTTCTCCTGGGCGATGGATCTGAAGAACATCTCGATGTCGCAGTAGGTGGAATGCACGAACTGATAAAAGGCGCTGTCCGGCGCTCTTCTGCCTCCCGTGCGATCAGCTTCGCGGCGCAGCCTTACGGGTTCATGGGGAGCTGAGGCTTTCCGGGAATGCTCCCGGCTTGCTGGAGCCTGACCTGCGGGCGCAGCGGGGCTGCCGGAGGCGGGGGGCGCTGAAACCGTTCCCCTCTTCTTCAGACGTTTAACTATGGAAGGAAAAAGACGTTTCATGCGCTGCCTGTCGTTCCCGGATTGGAAAAATGACGTTTCGTCCAGGCAGGCTAACGGCTTTCAGGGGAAAAGACAAGCGTGGCGCGATTGCCCAGCGGCTTCCCCGCTCCGGCGGCTAAGGAAGGAAAAGGCAAAAAAGACATCTTGCTTTTTCTGTCGAAAAAGCGCGAAGAGCGCCGAACTTCCAGTTCGGCAAAGGCACCTGCTAACCACGTCTGACGCGGGCACGCCTCGTGCAGCTTCGCTGCCGACCATCCCGCTCGCTTACCGCAACCATGCGCACCGGGCAAAGCCCGATTGCGCGCGGCAAGCTCGCTATCAGCGGCGCACGCGCCGCGCCTCCGGCGGTCAAGGAAACGCTCCGCGTGTCCTTACTTCCGCTCCTCGCCCGCCTCCATGCCGGCTTTCCAGCCGGCGCGGGGTCGTCGCTCCAAACGCGCTACCGCGCGTGCCTCCGGCGGTTAAAGGAAGAAAAAGGCAAGTAAAACCTAACTCCTTAGCTGCCGGACGGCGCGAGCGGCAGCGAGCAGATAGCGAAGGCGGCGCCCCAGGCACAAAGAAAGGCCCCGTGCGGAGCCGTGGCTGTGCGGTCAGTTCTGCTTGGCGGGTTTGCGAGTGAGCCAGAGGCCAACCGCGCCCACAATACTGATAATCACAAACATGATAAACCAGATGCTCATTCTGATACCCTCCACATGATGGCAAGTGCAAGAACCAGCGAGTAAGAACCAAGCAGCAGTCCGATAATACTGTTCTCAAAAATGCCGATACCGAAGCTGATGGCCGAAAAATTTGAAAGAGTCACGGCAAGAAGTTTTGCCGCTTCCCGCTCCCTTGAAATTTTTCTCATCCGTCACCCTCACGTCTTCAACGTATCCATTGCCCGGGATTCTGGCAAGACCAGCCGGCAAACATGGTCACGCCGCCGGAGCGGGGTAAGAAAGGCCTCGTGCGGGGCCGCGGCTGTTTGCTTAATTCTGCTTAGTGGCTTTACGGGTAAAAGAAAAACCAACAGCACCAAGGGCAAGGGCGAATACAACGACACAGGCGACCGCTACGTTAAAACTCATTTCGCACTCCTTATTTTGAGAGTGATGACTACGGCGAAACACACGGCACTGCCCACAATCCAGCCTGCCATATGTGCAGGCTGGAATAGACCGACAACGAGACAGCCGACGCTTGTCTTGTCCAGCCAGCCGGCGATAAAATTCACCGCTTCAAGTTTTTATTTCTCTGTCAGGTTCATACATTCTTCTCACGTCTTCAACGTATCCATTGCCCGGGATTCTGGCAAGACCAGACGGCAGACATGGTCACGCCGCCGGAGCGGGGCATGGACAAGGGCGTGATAACGCTGCATAGTGAGGTCAGACTGCTTCCTTTCTGGGTACGTCCATGCGCATGGAAGAAAAAATTTTCGCAAGACGCCGGCCCGACTTCTCCCGCCTTGCCGCCTATGGCTTTGTCAGTACGCCCGAAGGCTCTGCTCTTGCCAGGAATTTCTGCGGCGGGCGGTACCGCGCCGAAGTGCTGGTTTCACCTTCTGGCACGGTCTCGGGCAAGGTTCTGGAACTGGAAAGCGGGGACGAATTTCTGCCGCTCAACGTCGGCGCCCTGCGGAACGAAAGTGTGCAGGAAGTGCGCGAGGGCTATGCCGCGCTCCTCTCCCAGATTGCCCAATCCTGCTTTACGCCGCTCCTCTTTCTCAACGCCCAGAGCAACCGGATGGCCGACGCCATCCGCGAGCGCTATGGAGACACGCCCGACTTTCCCTGGAAGCGCTTCCCCGGCTACGGCGTCTTCCGCCACGCAAAGACGCGCAAGTGGTACGGGCTGGTGCTGCACCTTCCGCCCGCGAGGCTGTATCAGAACGCCCCCGCCCAAAAGGCCCGGCTGCCGCAGAAGCTCGCCGCAAAGCCGGAAGTGGAGATCCTGAACCTCAAGCTCCCTCCGGAAGAAATTCCGCGGCTTACCACCGAACCGGGCATCTTTCCGGGCTATCACCTGAACGCCATGCACTGGATCAGCGTCCTTCTGGAAGACGTTCTGCCCGACGCCCGCATTCTGGAACTCATAGCCAGAAGCCATGCCCTCACCCTGCCGCGCCCGCGGACTTCGGAAAGGCCAGGACGCGCAGCAGCAAACTGACAGGGAGCGCCGGACTTCATGCCTTTACTTTGCGCCGCGCCGCTGGTATCCTTACCCCTGTCCTCATCCCCTCTGCCGCGAGGCTGCCATGCTGCTCTCTTCCATTGTCAACGCCTTTAACGATGTCAAGGTGCTGTGCATCGGCGACGTGATGCTCGACCGCTTCCTTTACGGCAAGGTAGACCGCATCTCGCCCGAAGCGCCGGTTCCCGTCTTCAGCTTCCGCCACGAAAAGCACATGCTCGGCGGCGCGGGCAACGTGGCGGCCAATCTTCACAGCCTGGGGTGCAGCGCGGATCTCATCTGCTTCATCGGCGATGACACGGCGGGCGAAGAGGTGTCGCGGCTGCTCGGCGAGGTGTGCCGCCACCCCCTGCCCATCGTGATCCGCGGCTACCCCACCATCGAAAAAACCCGTGTCATTGCGGGCAACAGCCACCTTCTGCGTATCGACAACGAGCGGCACTTCGACGAAGTGGACGAGGCGGACGCCGTGCTGGCGCGGGAACTGGAAGAACGCGTCCGCAGCGCCGATATTGTTCTGCTCTCCGACTATGCCAAGGGCATGCTCTCCCCAGAGCGCTGCCGGCGTATCCTCGAAGTGTGCCTGCGCCTGAAGCGCCCCGTCATCGTCGATCCCAAGGGCGATGACTACACCCGCTACCGCGGGGCCACGGTGGTCAAGCCCAATCTCAAGGAGTTCAATCAGGCTTCCGGCGCGGACTGTTCGCCGGACGGCCCGGACTTTGCCGAACGCTTCCGCCGTGGCGCAGAAACGCTCTTCCAGCGCTGCGGCATCCAGAACCTGCTGGTGACGCTCAGCGAACACGGCATGGCCTTTGTCTCCGCCGCCCGGCCGGACGAAATTTTCCAGATTCCCACAGAAGCGCGGGAAGTCTTCGACGTTTCCGGCGCGGGGGACACCTCCCTCGCCGCCTTCGGCGCCTCTCTGGCCGCAGGAGCCGGCATCCGCGACGCCATGAAGCTGGCAAACCTGGCCTCGGGCATCGCCGTGGGCAAACTGGGCACATCCTGCGTGAGCGCCGGGGAACTTCTGGCCGAACTGTCCAGCCGCCGCAGCTCGCCGGGCATGGCCTGGACGCAGAAAAAAAAGCTCGTCAGCCGCGCAGAAGCCGCGGAAATCGCCGCCAGGCTCCGGGAACAGGGCAAAAAGGTGGGCTTCACCAACGGCTGCTTCGACCTTCTGCATCAGGGGCATCTTTCCTCCCTCATGCAGGCCCGGCAGCACTGCGACGCGCTGGTGGTGGGCCTGAACACGGACGCCTCCATCAAGAGGCTCAAGGGGCCGGAGCGCCCGGTGCAGGATGAAAAGACCCGCGCCCTACTCCTCGCCTCGCTGGAATTTGTAGACTATGTGGTCATGTTCGACGAAGACACCGCCCTCCCCCTTGTGGAAGCCCTGCGCCCGGACTGCATCCTGAAGGAAGGCTACACCCTCGACCGCTGGCCCGAAGCCCGCTTTGTGGAAAGCTACGGAGGCAGAGCCGTCACCCTGCCGCGGCTGGAAGGATATTCCACCACCGAAACCATACGCCGGATGAAGGCCGCCCTGAAAGGGTGAAGCCGGGCGGGGAAAGGCAGGAAAGGCGTCCTTACCCTTGCCTTAATGCCGGGCAGCAGCTAGGCTGAAGGGGTGAGGTGAGCAATGAAAAAAGCACTCCTGCACTATGTTGCCGGTCTATGTCAGACGGCATCGGCGGCGCTCATGGCGTCGGCGGTTATCATGCCGGACGTCCGGGTTGAATCTGTCCAAGGCTGCGCCATTGCCGCCCTGATTGGTTGCCTGGCAGTCATTATCAAGGAGATACGAAAATGAGCGCGATCTGGCTTTATCTTCTGGGATTGTTTGTCGCTGTGCTGATTATCGGATTCTGCATCCCTGATAAAACCACCAGGCAAAACTGAAACACGGTTCTTCCCTTTTGCCGGGACTGCCTTTAAACGTTTTTTGCGGTAAAAGAACGGGGAAAGGCGCGGAGCACGACCAATCTTTATCCGCCGGAGGCACGCGCGGTGCGTCCCCCAGGCCTTTGTTTACTTGCCTTTCGCTTCCTTACACCGCCGGAGGCACGCGCGGTAGCGCGTTTGGAGCGACGCCCCCGCGACCTTACCCGCTCCGGCGGCGTGACCATGTTCGCAGGCAGGGCCTGACGAACACGCCGCCTTCGCTATCTGTTCGCTGACGCTCGCGCGACTTTCCCCGCTCGCTTACCGCAACCATGCGCACCGGGCAAAGCCCGATTGCGCGCGGCAAGCTCGCTATCAGCGGCGCACGCGCCACACCGTCCGGCAGCTAGGGAAGACGTTTGCTTACTTGCCTTTCCCTACCTTAGACCGCCGGAGGCGCGAGCGTTAGCGAGCTTGGAGCGACGACCCCGCGCCGGCTGGAAAGCCGGCATGGAGGCGGGCGAGGAGCGGAAATAAGGACACGCGGAGCGCGGCCGAGGGCAGCGAAGCTGCACGAGGCGTGCCCGCGTCAGACGTGGTCGGAGGATGCCTTTCGCCGAACTGGAAGTTCGGCTGCCTTTCGCATTTCCGGCAGGAAATGCGTTGCCTTTCTGCCTTTCCTGCCTTTCCCGCTTGTGCGTTTCGGAGCAAACTCCCGCACCCCAAGACATTTCATTTTACCTATGATTTCAGCCGGTTTTCGCCGCCACACCGCGCCGTCTGCCGAGTATTGCCGTTTTCCTCCGCCGCGCCCCGCCCTTTTCCGCACGGCGATAAAAATCTTTTTCACATTGCCGAGCCCGGAGATTTTGAAAAAAGTCTGTTGTTCTGGCAGGATACATAGCTCTGCGCCCGGTTCTGCGCCGGGTGCGGCCCGCCGTTTCCCATCCGGAAAAGCGCTCTCCCTCCGCTTTTCCCAAAACGCTGGAGCCATGCTCCACGCGGCTTGCAGTCGAACAATTTTTCCTGTAAAACAAGGATGTTGAAGAAATCCTTCGCCCCTTCCGGCGCTCCGGGTCTCATCTTCATTCCGGCATCCTGCTGTCCGCCTGAAACGTGCCGTGCCCATGTGAATTTTCTGCCGCCGGCTCTTTTCATCCCGGACGAACTATTATAAATGTAACTGAATCAGGGGGAAAAGACATTGCGCAAGACAACCTGTATTCTGGCCGGCACGCTGCTGCTTCTTGCCGCAGGGGGATACCTCCTGCCTGAGGCTCCCGCACAGCTCCCCAACAAGATCCTCATGGAGAACAGCGCCGGGCGTGTGGTCTTCGACCATGAAGCCCACAAGGGAACCTACGCCATCGAGTGTCAGACCTGCCATCACGACGCGCCCGGAGCAGGAGTGCCCGGGCAGCCCTGCAAGACCTGCCACGGCGTGGAGTTTGACGCCTCCTTCCGGGGGCATCCCCGCACGCTCGCTTCCGAAACCTGCGCCGCCTGCCACCACATGACGCTGCAGCACAAGGACTGGGGGCACGCGAACCATATCCGCTTCGCCCTGGAATGCACGGAATGCCACCACGTCACACAGCTTGAAGAGACGCCGCAGAACTGCGCGAACTGCCACGACCGCAACGTTGACATGGGACGGATTCCCTCCCTGAAGAACGCCGTCCACACGCGCTGCGCCAGGTGCCACGAAGATGTCCTGAAGGCTGATGACATGCACTCCTGCGCCGAATGCCACACCCCCGCCGCCACACGCGAGGTGCAGGGGGCGCTTCCCGAACGGGCGCTTGTTTCCTGCGCCTCCTGCCACAAGACCGAAGCCTCGCGGCTCGTGCCCGGCTCCATGGCGGCCTACCATGCGCTTTGCATCGGCTGCCACAAGAAGCAGGGCGGCCCCGTGGACAACTGTGCGCAATGCCACATCAAACAGTGACGGGGGAAACGATGAAGCAGTACTTTCAGATGATCAAGGCTCCCCGCTTCCGCCTTGTCCACGACGAACACAGGCCCCTCAGCGACGGCCCGGCGCCCCGAAGGATACGCCTGAACCGCGAAGGCTTCAGCATCGTTCCCGGCATCAGGAAGAAGACCCTGGTCTGCCCGGGC
This sequence comes from uncultured Mailhella sp., assembly GCF_947631555.1. GTDB lineage: Bacteria > Desulfobacterota > Desulfovibrionia > Desulfovibrionales > Desulfovibrionaceae > Mailhella. Next base: position 9,488 of record NZ_CANRLT010000025.1, read on the forward strand.
ATGCTCCTGGCCGAATATCCCACGCTCGACAAGGGCGACCTCCACGCCCCCATCTACGGCACGATCACCGAAATCAACGCCCGCAGCATCTTTGTGGACGCCGCCGACCCTGCCGCCGCAGAACCCGGCGCCTTCCCGGAGCCGCCCGCCCCCGCGGACCTGCTTCAGGAAGGAACGGAAGGGGAAGCTCTGGTGCAGGCCGTCAAGCGCCTGGGCGTCAACACCCGTTCGCTGGGCCGCCGGATAAGAACGCTCATCGTCAATGCGCTCAACCCCGAGCCGGGCGTCTGCTGGGCGGAACCCATGCTCAGTGAGCACGCCGATGTGATCCAGGCGGGGCTTCAGCTTCTGCGCCGCTTCGGAAGGGCGGAAGAACTGCTTCTGGCCGTGCCCAGGGGGGCTAAGGTCAGCTTCCCCGGCGTCACCACCGTGGAAGTGGAACCCATGTACCCCAACAGCGTCAACGAACTGCTCATCCGGGAAGTGACCGGAGAGGAAGCGCCGCCGGACGTGGCCGCCGTGGGGCTGCACAACGTCTGGAGCCTGGGGCGCGTGGGCACGACGGGCCTGCCGCTCATGGAAACGGTGATCACCATCGGCACGGCGGCAAGCTGGGCCAACACCATTGTCAAGAACGGCAGTCTCGTCGGCGAGCTGCTGGAATTTGCCAACGTTTCCCTGAAGAGCGGGGACACCCTCCTGCGCGGCGGCCCCCTGCGCGGCGAAAGCCTCGACAGGCTGGATCGGAGCATCACCAAGGGCTCCTACGGCTTCTTTGTGGTCAACGCCGGAGAGGTTCCGCCCATAGAGGGAGACAGCCCCTGCATCAACTGCGGGGCCTGCATCCAGGCCTGCCCCACGCGCATCGACCCGCGCATGCTCAGCCGGCACGCGGAGTTCGGCAAGTACGACACGCCCCGCAGGGAAAATTTCCGCCTCTGCGTGGACTGCGGTCTCTGCGGCTATGTCTGCATAGCCCGCCGCCCGGTGCTCCAATACATACGCCTGGCCATCAAAAAGCTCGAAGCGGAAGAACGTCTGGCCAGGCTCACGCCCATTGAACCGGCAGGCAAGGCCTAGTCATCCAGAGCGCACAGCATCAGTGAGAATCACCATGAGCAATCCCGGCAACAGCGATATTCTTCTCGCCATCAGCACGCCCCCCTTCTGGCATTGCGGGCGAACCATCCCCAAGCACAGCCTGCACACGCTCCTGGCTCTGGCTCCGGCCGCCCTCCTCAGCATCCTCCAGTGGGGCGTCCCCGCGGTGCGGGTCATGGCCCTTGCCGTCCTCACAGCCCTCGTCACCGAAGCCGTCTGTCAGACGCTCATGAAGCGGAAGCTCACTCAGGACAACGGCACTGCCGCCATCACCGGCCTGCTTCTGGCCTTTCTGCTCCCCGCTTCCGCCCCCTGGTGGCTGGTCGCCCTCGGCTCGGCCTGCGCCATTGGCATAGGCCGCATGGCCTTCGGCGGCTACGGCGCCAATCAGGTGAGCGCCACGCTCGTGGGCTGGGCGCTGATCTTCGTGTCCTTCCCCGCCTTCATGGATCCCACGTCCTCCTTGCTCCAGACCTCGCTCTTTGACCCGCTCCTGCGCATCAAATATTTCGGAAGCGCGGCCGCGGCGGATCTTTCCCTCACGGATCTGCTCCTCGGCCGGCAGCTCGGCGGACTGGGCGCCGCCCAGAGCGGAGCCTTGCTCCTCGGCGGGCTGTACCTCGTCCTGCGCGGCGTTGTGCGCTGGGAAATTCCCCTCGCCTTCCTCCTGGGCGTCCTTGCCGCGGCCTCGGCGCTGCACCTCATGAACGGTGCCCTCTACGCCGGGCCTCTCGTGCACCTCGCCAGCGGTTCCACCGTGCTTGCCGCCTTCTTCCTCGCCACGGAGGATTCCTGCTCGCCGCACCGCCGCATTCCCATGCTCTGCTACGGGCTCATCGGCGGCGTCCTCGTCATGCTCATCCGAACCTTCGGCATCTACACGGACGGAGCGCCCTTTGCCGTCATGCTCATCAATCTGCTCGCTCCGCTCTTCACGCTCATCCGCTCGCGTCCCTTCGGCGCCAGGCCCGGATGGAAGAACAAGGCCGCCGCGGAGCAAAGGAGGACAGAGGCATGAAAAGCATTCTGCAAATGATACTCGTGCTGTCGCTGCTGTGCGGGTCGGCGGGCTTCTGCCTCTCCTACCTGAAAATCACCACGGCCTCCAGAATCGAAAGCCAGGCGCTCACCTTTGTGCAGGGTCCGGCCATTCTGGATGTCTTCAAGGATGCGGAAAACTCTCCCATCGATGACCGCCGCGCCTTTACCCTGGCCGACGGCAGTTCCGTCAACGTCTTCCCCTGCATACGGGACGGGGTGCTGACGGGCGTGGCCGTGGAACGCTTCGGCAGCGGCTACGGCGGGGACCTCGGCGTGGTCGTCGGCTTCAACATCCGCGAAGACACCCTTGCGGGCATAGGCATCACCACCATGAAGGAAACCGCCGGCGTGGGCACGCGGGTGAAGGAACCTGTCTTCCTCAGGCAGTTCCCGGGGAAGAGCCTTCCGGTCAAGCTGAGGAATCAGGGCGGCGACATTGACGCCATTTCCGGGGCAACGGTCTCCTCAAACGGCGTCATGGGCGCCGTGGAACGCGCCGCTGCCGTCTATGAAGAACTCAAGCCACTCCTTCTGGAGACCTGGAAATAGAGGGGGGAATCATGGATCGTTTTCTGCAGGAACTGACCAAGGGGCTGTGGAAGGAACTGCCCCCGTTCCGGCTGCTCCTGGGGCTGTGCCCGGTGCTCGCCGTGACGAAAAGCGCTTCCAGCGGACTCGGCATGGGGCTGGCCGTGCTCTTCGTCCTCACGCTTTCCAACGCGATCATCTCTCTGGTGCGCGGCATCATCCCCTCCAAGGTGCGCATTGCCTGCTTCATCACCATTTCCGCAACCCTGGTGGTGGCCGTGGAACTGCTCATGCAGGCCTACGCCTATCCGCTCTACCTTCAGCTCGGCATCTTCGTGCCGCTCATCGTGGTCAACTGCATCATTCTGGGCAGGGCCGAAGCCTTCGCCGCCAAGAACCCCGTCCATCTCGCCATCGCCGACGGCCTGGGCATGGGGCTGGGCTTCACCATGTCCCTGACCTTCCTCGGCTCCATACGCGAAATTCTGGGCGCGGGGACGTGGTTCGGCCACCCCGTTCTGTGGGAAGGCTTCCAGCCTTTCAGCGTCATGGTGGAGGCCCCCGGCGCCTTCCTCTGCCTGGGGCTTATCCTTGCGGCCATGAACTACGGCACGCACCGGCAGATTTCCAGACGCAACCGCGAGGCTGCCGCAGAAGCGCCGTCCGGCTGCGGCGGCTGCCAGGCCTGCTCCGCGAACCGCGGCTGATCCCCGCACTCGGGAAACGAACGCCAGAGAGAAGACAGGAGAACGCGCATGAGCGTCTTTGAAGTTTTCATTTCCGCCATTTTCGTCAACAACATCGTTCTGGCCCAGAACCTGGGCAACTGCCCCTATCTGGGCTGCTCCCGGGAACGGGGCGTGGCCCTCGGCATGGGCACGGCCGTGGTCTTCGTCACCGTCATGGCCACGCTCTGCACCTGGCTGGTTCAGAAGTATCTGCTGGAACCCGTCCATCTGGAATACCTCCAGACGCTGGTCTTCATCCTCATCATCGCCTCCCTCGTGCAGTTCGTGGAAATGTTCCTCAAGAAGGCCATCCCGCCGCTCTATGCGTCTCTCGGCATCTTCCTGCCGCTCATCACCACCAACTGCTGCGTGCTCGGCGTCACGCTGCTGGTGCAGAGAGAGGACTACGGACTCATGATGGCCCTGCTCTACGCCTTTGCCACGGGCGCGGGCTTCCTCCTCGCCCTGCTCCTCATGGCCGGCGTCCGTGAGCGCCTGGAAGTCTGCCGCGTACCCAAGGCCATGGCGGGGACGCCCATCGCGCTGATCATGGCGGGGATCATGTCCCTGTCCTTCATGGCCTTCAAGGGCATGGTGTAGCGCCCCTCCGTTTTCACAGACAACAAGGACATCGCCATGGTTCTTTCCTCCATACTCACTCTTGCCGGACTGGGCTTTCTGGCCGCCGCCCTGCTGGCCGTGGCCTCCCGCGTCTTTGCCGTGCATGAGGACCCGCTGGTGGCCAGGGTCAGCGAAACCCTGCCGGGCGCCAACTGCGGCGGCTGCGGCTATGCCGGCTGCGAAGGCTACGCGCAGGCCGTGGTCCACAATCCCGCCATACCGCCCAACCTCTGCGTGGTGGGCGGCGCAAAGACGGCTTCCGCCCTCGGTGCGCTGACGGGCAAGCTGACCTCGGAAATGGAGCCGCTCACGGCTTACCGCCGCTGCGACAAGAACGCCGGACAGGTGGCGCGGCGCTTCGACTACAAGGGCATCCCCTCCTGCGCGGCGGCCGCCGCCCTGCATCAGGGTTCGGATCAGTGCGGCTTCTCCTGCCTCGGCTTCGGGGACTGCGTCAAGGAATGCATCACTGAAAGCCTGCACATCGAAAACGGCGCCGCCGTGGTCAACGAGACGACCTGCATCGGCTGCGGCAAATGCGTGAAGGTCTGCCCCCGCGACGTGCTCCAGCTCATCCCCAAGCGCGCCCGCGTGGCCATCACCTGCTCCACGAAGGACAAGCTCAAGGCCGTCACGGACGTGTGCAAGGTGGGCTGCATCCACTGCGAAAAATGCGTCAAGGTCTGCCCGGCCCAGGCCATCGTCATGGAAAACGGCAGGATACAGATCGACCAGAAGCGCTGCCTCGACTACGGCGATTCCTGCGCTCTGGCCTGCGCCAGGGCCTGCCCGCGCAAGATACTGCGGCTGCACGGCGGCGCCGTCCTCCCGCCGGAACCGAAAAAAGCCCAGCCCGCACCGTCGGCGAGGTCTTCATGATCACCAGACGCTTCTTTCTCGAATGCCTGACCGCGGCCGCCGCCTCGGCTCTGCCTCTGCCCGCCCTGGCCCGCCTTTCCGCCTCTGAACCCGTGACCGAAACCAGGCTGATGATGGGAACCTTCGTCACCATCAAGATTTCCGGCGTGTCCCGGGGGCAGGCTGCAGACGCCGCGGGCCGCGCCTTTGAACGCATGGCGGAACTGGAAGGGGTGCTCACCCGCTTCGACAGCGCTTCCCCGCTCGGGGAACTCAACAGGGCGGGAAGCCTGCGCGACGCGCCCCCCGCGCTCATGACGGTGATGCGCGCCGCCGCGCGTATGCACAGCCTGACGGCAGGCGCCTTTGATCCCACCATCCTGCCGCTTCTGGAAAGGCTGGAGGAACAGCCCGCCGGGCTCACGGCCCGGGAATTCGCCGAATACCGCGAACACATGGGCATGGACCGCGTCACTCTTGGCGAAAAGGGCCTGCACTGCGCGCGCAGCGGCATGAAGCTCAGCCTGGACGGCATCGCCAAGGGCTATATTGCCGACGAGGGCGCGCGTCTGCTCCATGAAGAAGGCGTGCACAACTTTCTCATCAACGCGGGCGGCGACCTTGTGGCCAGCGGCGGCAAGGACGGGACGCCGTGGCGCGTGGCCGTGGAAAACCCGGAAAAGTACCGCGGCAGAACCGCCTTCCCCGCTGTCCTGAACCTCAGCGGACAGGCTCTCGCGACTTCGGGCGGCTATGAGAACGTGCTGGGTAAAGGGCAGGGACTCAATCACATCCTGAACCCCGCCACAGGCGTCTGCTCCACGCTCCCCAGCGCCTCGGTTCTCGCGCCGTCCGCCCTGCAGGCGGACGCTCTGGCCACGGCGCTCTGCGTGCTTCCCCAGCCCCTTGCCTTTGCGGAGACACTGCCCCAGGCGGCCTGCCTGCTCGTGCTCCCGGACGGCAGCACCCGCCGCTCCAGCCGCTGGAGCTGAACTTTGCCCGGGCTTGCAAAGCCCTTTCAGCCCTGCCGCCTCGTCCGGCGGCGGGGAGAGGCTTTCCGGCCCTTCGCGGACGGAGACGCACTGCCGCGGCCTGCCGGACGCTTCTGGACTGGACGCTTCCCGCGGGATCTTTGCGGGCTTAACTTTTGGGGCTGAACTCCCCGTGGCTGGCTGTTCCGGCTTCAGGCACGGGCTTCAGGGAGAAAAGGCGGGAAGATCTCCTGCCCCCGCGCTCAGGATGGCTGCGGGCCGGCCGAATCCTCTTCCCTGTTCTCTTCCCCGTCCCCTTCCCTTTCCTTTGCACGTACCGTGGGAGACTGGGCACCGCCCTCATGAAGTGCCGCCAGCTTCCGCACGCACGCGGAGACTTCGTCCCTCAGCCGGCGCGGGGAAAGGAGTTCGGCAGTGCCGGCAAAGCTCAGCACCCAGGACAGGACTTCCCTGTCATTGCGCGCCGTCATGGTCAGGGTGGCGCTGCCGTCGCGGTGGCGGACGAAGTTCTGATCCTCGCTCCAGATCCGCTCCGAAGCGTAGGCCGCCGCCGACGGCAAAAAGCGGACGCTTACTCTGAACGGCTCGCCATCCATGATCCCGAAGTCCTCTCCGCCGTCGCGGACCTCGGGCAGGTGTTCCGCATGGCGCTGGGTGAGCCTGGCCTTCAGGAGGCGCTGCACGGCAAGGTCGGTGAAGCCGCCGTACTTCTGCACGGCCCGGCCGCTCTCCGAAACCACCCAGCCGCGGACATAGATCGCTTCGTGGAAGGCGATGAGCTTCTTTGGCGCAAAAAAATACTCCTTGACCTCTGAGCCTGCGGCCGCACGGTAGCGCACCCGGCACACCCTGTGCCTGCGGATGGCGTCCGTCAGGGTTTCCAGGCTGTCTTCAAAGGGCGTGTAGTCAATGGCGCCCCTGGCCGCGGAGCTTCCCGCGCCCGAAGCGTCTTCCGGCGCTGCGGCTTCCCGCTCGCTTTCCCGCATCTGATTTTCCCGGCCCTGATCTTCTGCGGCGTAGGCCGAAGCCTGCCTGAGCACGTTCCGGGTCTGCTGCCGCATCCTTTCCGGCAGAAGGCGCAGCAGGAAGGCCCGGCACAGGGCGAGCTGCCAGAGCCCCTCGGCGTCCAGGGAGATCCGGGGCAGCCGTGCCGGCCGGGCCAGCCGGAATCTGGCTTCGCGCCCGCGCTTTTCGCAGAGCAGCTTGCCGAAGTTCGAGGACTCCAGCTTCGCCAGGTCGCGGTCAATGGTCTGCGGGGAACAGTCCAGTTCGCGGGCCAGATCCTGGCGGCTCATTTCTCTGCCGGACAGGAGCAGCATGGAATAAAGGGCAAGCAGTCGTTCCGAGGGGTTCATGGTCTTCCTTTATCCAACGGGTATTGTCAGGGGTCAGACATAGGTCCGGGCCGCCGCGGCAAGGAAGCCGCTGCGCGTCATGCCGTGGAGCTTCGCCTTGGCATCAATCAGTTCCAGCGTGCGCCGGGTGAAGGTTGCGGAAATCCTGACCAGCGCCAGATCGGCGGAAGGCGCGGGAAGGAACTGATAGAGAATGGTCTCCGGCGGAACGTTTATGTCCAGTGCTGCCAGGCCGGCACGCATTCTTTTCTTTGCCTCCTCCAGCGTGGAGGGCGTGGGAAGGGCCTTCTTCCTTCTGGCGTATTCTTCCGTCATGCAGCGCAGGGCGTCAGCCGCCATGTCCATGCCTTCCTCAATATCCTTCCCCTGCGTGGTAATTTCCGGAAAGTCAGGGGAAAAGATGGCGTACCCGCCTTCCGGCGCGGGGACAAAGGCCAGGCAATAATACCGCATGGAGCCTCCTTCACGGGAGGGGGAGAAGCGGCCCACCCCTCTGGTTCATTTTTTCAGGCCGAGGCGCTTCACAATCGCCCTGGCGGTAAACTCGCTGATTTCAGAATGCCTAGGGATGGCATCCACTTATATATTTTTATCCATACCGTCAACACAAGCCCGCTGCACCGGCTGCGCCCCCAGGCATTTGCTTACCTGCCTTTCCCTGCCTTTAACCGCCGGAGGACGCCTTTCGCCGAACTGGAAGTTCGGCGCTCTTCGCGTATTTCCGGCAGGAAATACAAGATGCCTTTCTGTCTTTTCACCGCACGTGCCTCCGGCGGTTGGGGAAGGGGGGACAAAACATAGCTCTCCTTACGCCGCCGGAGCTGAGGCAAGACGAAACTAATATAAGAGTATACCAATATGAACAAACCAAATAAGAACACACAGCTGAATGCCAAAATCCTGTATAAGAATTTTTGTCGGCGACATGCTGTTCTGGTTGACAAGCACAATCTGAAGGTAGCGCATGTTTCCGAGCAGCACCCAGAATGCCGTAGCATAGAGATACGATGAGCCATATCGTGCCACATTTTCCGGCGACAACGTGTACATAATATAACAGATGGTATTGATCGCACTGAGAAAAGTCATGGATGAAAGCACAAAACGTCGCGAATAGCCGTTGAGGGATTCACGGATATTCCCGACAGGCATCTCTTCCTCAATAATGCGGAGATCATCCCAGCGTTTTCCCAGTCCAAGAAACATGGACAGCAGGAAAACCATCATCACCAGCCATGGACTAATCGCACAGCCGACAGCAGCGTTCCCGGCCATAACCCGCAGCACGAAACCGATGGCAATGCAGCAGACATCGACAATGGCCCATTTCCTGCCAAGGCAGACATAGAAGATATTGAGTACGAGATAGGCTGCCAGGCTCAAGGTCACAGACACGCTGCCCAGGTTCCGCAGGATGAGAAACAGAAAAAGAGCCAATACCGCGGCAAGGACCATGCCGGTCCGGGGAGACACCTCCCCGCTGGCGATGGGACGTTTCCGTTTTACCGGGTGGAGGCGATCCTTTTCCCTGTCCAGAATATCGTTCAGGATATAGATGCTGCTCGCCGCCAGGCAAAAGGCCAGAAAAGCGACAGCGCTGCGCTGGACCGCGCTCATGACGAAGAGCTGTCCGCTGAAGAAAAGCGGCAGAAAAACGAAAAAATTCTTTGTATAGTGCGGGATACGCATAAGCCGCAAAAGAGAATTCAGAGTCATGACAGTTTTTCCCCCGCAGTGCCGGAACGAAAGGGTTTCCAGAAGGCGCGCCGGGCAAGGGCAAGCATTTCCCGATCGCCTTCACTGTCGCCGTAGGCTTCAATTTCATAGGATTCCAGATTTGAAATCTCCTGCTTAATACGGCAGACCTTTTCCAGCCCATTGCAGTTTTTCAGTATCTTCCCTGTAAATTTGCCGTTTTTATAGACAAGGCGCGTGGCAATACCTTCAATGTTCATCATGCGGGTAAAGGGCAGGATCCATTCCTCCGGTGAGGCGGAAACCACTATGACCCTTTTTCCTTCCGCCCGGCTGCGTTGAATAAACTCCAGCGCGCCGGGGCGAAAAATGGAGTTCTTCAACAGTTCGTCCAGGAACGCCAGGCCAAGCTCTTCAAGCTCGACCCTGCTCCTGTCCCGGAAAAAACGGGACAGTATGCGTTCCTTTGCCTCCTGCGCTGTCACTCTGCCCAGCTTCATGCCAAGCGCCTCCCATGCAAGAAAGGGCAGCTGCCGCCAGAAACGGCGCTTTCCCGCAAAGTGCAGAAAAAGCGGAAACGTGTCGCACCGGGTGAGTGTGCCGTCAAAATCAAGCAGAACAAGCCCGGGCAGATGGGAAGATGCCTGGACTTCGTCCCGGTATTCAGGGACAGGCAGCGCTTCAGCGAGATCAATATCGCGGCAGGCATAATGATGAGCACACGGAACAGCGGGCACTGCCCACACCGCACAGGGCCTGCAGGGGACGTTCTGCCTGACAATGAGACGGCTGCCTCCGGACAGAGGCCTCCATTTTTTTTCCTGACTGCTGGTGAATATGGCAATGGTGGGAACGCCGAAAAAGGAGGCCACATGCACCGCACCGGAGTCTATGGTCAATACCCGTTCGGCTCCCTTGACCGCATCAAGAAAGACGCTGAAATCCCCTTCAAGAAGCGTGGCCTGGGGAAGAAAGGCAGCAAGTTCACGCTTTAGGGCTTCATCACAGCCTGCGCCGGAAATAAGAAGTTTTCCCGAGGCGTATGTGCGGGCAAATGCGCACCAGATATCTGGAGAAAGCCTGCGCGATGGGACTCCTCCTCCCCCCCCGAGGGCAAGCAGCGTATGGCCGAGAGAAGGAAAGCGGCGTTCACGCAGGGGAAGGTGCGCGGGCGCTTCGAGTGAAAAGGCGGCAGCAAGGAGCCGTGCGAACAGCAGCGCTTCAGGTTCCTGATTTTGCGTGTAGGAAATCGTGCAGGTCGAGACGCGCGCCGCGCGATTGCCGGCAAAGGAAAAGAGCCTGCCGCCGCGCCGCAGCAGCGCCAGGGCAAAGCACTGACTGAGCCCGTAAAATTGTTCCGTATTGACGATGAGCATCCGCGAACCCGCCAGAGCCGGCATCTGCCTGGGGGAAAGAGTGTCGTAACAAAAAAAGGAAAAGCCCTGTGCTCTTGCCCAGTCGGCGGATCGGCGCTCGATGCACCAGTCCGCCGCACGCGGATCCAGGCCCAGAAGTTCCATGCCGATATGGCAGCAGACAAGATCGCCCAAGCCTCCCGGACGGATGACAAGGGGCCTTTCGCAGGGCGTATTGATGCGGCTGCCCAGGCGTGAGAGCGCTTTGCCCACGCCGAGGAACGGCGCGTAAAGATGAGCGTCCCACCGTTTCAGACGGAAAGTTGATTTCATGGTGACGACTTCCCTGTGAACGTTCAGGAGTTTGCAACGCAGGCAACGCCGATGATGACAAGCGCAATGCCGAACAGTCGCAGCACGGAGAGGTTTTCACCAAACAGCAGCCACCCGCCAAGGGCCGTTATGACATAGGTGAGCGCCAGAACGGGCTGCAAGACGCTTATTTCCATCTCTTTTAAAAGGTATATGGAAATAAACGAAGGAATGCTGTACAGAAAGATGGCCAGCACTACTTTTGGAGACGTTGCAACATCATAAAGAAAAGCCAGTATATTGGTGAACACAGGAAGTGAAGAAGCTCCTGCCTTAAGCAGCATGGCACCTGTGGATCCCGTCAGCACTGCCAACAAAGCGAGAATAATCTGCCGTTCCGTCATCGTTTCTCCTCAATGGTTTGCGTCCGGCCTTCTTTCCCAGCTTCGACGGCGGACTCTTCCCGCAAGCTTTCGAAAGGATACGAACAGGCAAAGCCCATGGTTCGCTGCCGCTCTCACCGATTTTCCGTTTCGGGGGATAAGGTTTTGCGTGCTTGTCTTTTCTTCCTTGAAAACCGCCGGACGCCCCCGCCTGGCCGGTTCCGCGGAAGTGCCGGGTATCAGAGGGGCGGCAGTTCGGGGGCGGCAGTTCGGGGGCGGCTTCCCACCAGGCGCAGGCGCAAAGCTCTGATGGGCCTTACTGCCTTATGAGTGGCAGCTTCCTCGCTTTCATGCCGCACCAAAGCCCGAGGAGACTGTGCAAAAATGCAACCTTGTAGTCATCATTCCGGGAAAGAAACATCAGCGGGAACGAAAGCAGATGTGCCCACTTGCGCACATAAAAGGTTTTGATACCCTCATCGCGGAATCCTCCCATCTTTGCGATTTTGCGCAGGGCGTTTCTGCTCCACGGGCGCAGATGGGTAGGATCGTCCCAGAAATTAAACCCGCCTTCCCGCCCACAGATGAATGGAATATGCGGCAGCAGTGTCCACCGTACATCCGGGCATTCTATGTAGAGCACGCCGCCAGGCTTCAGTACTCTTTTGCATTCCTTGATAAAGTGTAACGGATCTTCAAGATGTTCTATGACGTGCTGACTGTATACATAGTCAAAGGATTCATCCGTAAAGGGGAGTTTATCTTTGGAAAGATCACAGGCCACAAAGGTTCCTATATCCTTATAGATGAGCGAACAGGAAACATCAACGCCGGTGATTTCCGCATCTGGAAGTATGGTACGGGTGATATACATCTGTTCTCCCTCTCCGCATCCTGCATCAAGAACAGATATCTTCTTCCCACGGAAGGCCGCACATAATCGTGAATTAGGAGAAAGTATGGGAAAACGGGAATATATCTTCAGCATGATACCCCGTGCAAAGCCCATAAGCCGATCTCTGAAAAAATAATTGCTGAATACCACCTTCTTGTCACTCATCTTTCCTCCTTTATGGTTTGAGACCAGTGTCTTCAGTCCGGGTATCGCCCCATGCCGTCTGATCGGTTCCGGCAAACGGCAGGATATCAAAGGGGCGGAAACCGGGAACGAATACTCCCTTTCCCCGGGCGCATGCGCAGCGTCCTGAAGAACGTTGCTGCCCTATGGCCTGGAATGGAGCACCACCGGCAAAACCGATGGTTCCTCATTCTGGTAAGAATCATGCTTGTTAAATTCCTTATATAGTCAAACACTATGCAGAAATATAACATAATAAAAACAATGGAGAACAGACCAAATATTTTCAGTTTATTATACGTCGAAATACTATTGAATTTATACTTATTTAATAAAATACATGCGGCGCTGTGATATCTTCCTTTGTTTCCGCACATGATGGCAAACGCACATAGAAAAATAAAAATTATGGCTGACATTAAAATAATACGTATATATTTTGTGATGGAAGAACCTTGCGTTAAATGATTAACCCTGTGATGCATGACTTTTTCATACTGCTCCTCGTCCAGACTGGCCTCAGAAGCAGCCCGTTCGACATGATAGCCAGGACTCACCTGAACAGCATCGAGCATGTCCTTCCAGGTCGAAGTGCCGTCAAATGTTACGCGCAGGGGGGGATTTCCCTGACTGTCAAAAGGTACTTCGTGTGATAGGCCGTGCGTGCGGAATCTGAGCATCGGGCTTCCGCTGTAAGCGTGAATACCGTGAATCCGTGGCAGCCCAACGCGGTACACTCCGGGGCTTCGCGCTTCAAGCTCCACAAAAAACGGCCCGGACTGCTCCGCAAACGGCCTGAGGTTCCATATTTCCGCCTCGTCTTTTTTGCCGGACGTTACGGGGAGGCGAAGTTTCTCAAGAGGAAGAACCAGATCGCCGCGCCTGATGCAAGCGCTGATTTTTCGAGAAGGTTCTTCGAAGATCAGACGGGACGGCAAGATCATATCCGGCAGGACAAAACGTGCCTGCTTCCCCCTGCGTGGAACATCCATGACCACTGAGCCATCTTCTTCCCTCTCAAATCCCTCCCATGAAATGGGCGGCAGACAGGTATCTGCTATAAACGCTGGAAAGGTCTGCGCGGTCCCCTCCCTGATGTCCAGCGCGAGTCCGGCATCAAGGGGAGGCCCATCACTGGTATGGAGACGCACAGCACGGATACGATCATGGGGCAAAATATCCAGAACAGGTGTCAGCGACTGAGAAATCGGAACGTTCAGCTCAAAATCGACGCCGTCTCGCCGTACTGCGATTTCAGCCTCCCCCTGAATCTTCTGACCGCATGGAGGAAGGAGCAGCCACAGACTATCGTTCACCCTGACGCCGCCCTCAGGGAAAGAAACATCAAACTGCCGCTCCTCCATTCCGTTTGTTCCCACACCCAGGACGCGGACAGTCTCCACAGGTTCAAGAAAGGCTCCTCCAAGTTCGTTCAGAGACCGCCGGGGCAAATCCTGCACTTCGGGCAAACGCTTTTCACCAATGCTCCAAGCCTTGAGTTCCACAAGGGGGCTTTCGTGCGCAAGAGTGATTTCAAGAAATCGGTCATCGCCCGAAAAGCAAGGTTCAACAAAGAGACGCAGCGTCCGGCCTTCAGAGCGCAGTTCAACGCGCTGACGCCTCAAACGATCGTCGTAGTAGGCGGCACTCATGATATCTTCCAAACCGCCTGCGGCTCTGGCGACGTTGATTCCCAGCACCTGCCCATTGCCTGCTAAAAAAGCCATGGCGACTTCAATGCGGCGAAATACGGAAATTTCCCTGAGATTAACCTGTATCTTGCTGACTGCCTGATTTGGGAATGTATTAACTTCACAGTGCAGCGGCATTTCTCTCTTGTAAAAATCGACTGACTTTTGTGGAGACACAAGAAAATCCGTCTTCGCAAGGGAAGGCAATGGACAGAAAAACACAAGAAAAATAACATAGCATAATAATTTCATATATATTTCACCTTTTTTCAGAGTATTGTTGATTGACATATAAAGCCCCAACTTCATCACGTGCGACCAACTGTAATATATTTTTATTTACCATATCTTCAATCCATTTTTCTTCAATCCATTCTCTATACCCATCTCCGTAAAAATAAATTGGCAATAATTCCCCATTTTTATTTTTTATATTAAATTTTAATATGTCGGTTATTTCAATTATAGGGTTGTTTATGTGGTCAACTTCATAGGTAATATACATATTCATACTTTGTACATCATAATTATGATTAATAATAATATTTTCATTCGAGATACATATTGGCTCTTCATATATTGATGTATACAAATATATTTGATAATTATTGCATGTATTCAATTTATTAATAATTAATGTATCACCTTCGTTTAAAGAGAACTTTTCAGAATTTAAATGAAATGTATTACGATAATAGTATGTTGTATAAAATAAATTCATATACACATAAAGAAGACCATCAGATGTTTTGATACTGCGTTCCATCCAGTCCTTATAATCTTGAATAAATAAGAATTTATTGCTGAGCACCTGATTTTTAAAACTAAGGTAATCTCTTGCACGGATGACATTGACCTTTGTCTGTAAAGCTGTACCACGTAGTAATGTAATGAATGGATTATTTATAACAGCGAGGGAAGGAACTTGGTTTTCCTCAATAAGTTTATCCAACTTGCGCAATACCCGCCAGGAAGGAAAGGTTTTTCGTTCGATAAAGCGCGTGCTGGGTTGATCTGCTGTAACCGCATCCAGAATGAAGTGCGGAGATTCCGTAGGAAAAGAAAAAGCACCAAGCATAGGAATAGACCACAATAAGTTAAGAATTGCTCCTATATAAAACATGTTGCGCCATATTCTTTCTTTTAATAAATCTTTTTCCAAAATCACAAATGCACACACCATAGGAATGAATGAAACATACCGCATGATGTTATAAAAATCGCGTTTTGATATTACAAAAAAATATAATAAAAATAAAACAATATATATTGCCTTTATGTTGATTCTTTTTTTATGTTTCCATTCGATGACAGCGTTTGCTATGAGAACCATATACATTCCACCCCAGAGGAATCCCCCGGACATACATAAATTTGCAAGTCCTTCGCGCAGAGGACTATCACCAATAAAAGTAGGGAAAAGATATCGTGAAAAGAAAACATGTTCGGCAAGAGTTGAAGAAAGAATAATATCAAGGGGGAAAAAGGCGGAATGGCTGAAGATCATATTCCGAAATATAGACGGCAGCGATCCCGCAAGTATGCCAAGCAAACCAGCGGCTCCAAGACAAACCGGAAGGCGCAGGGCTTTGAGGAAACACCGGAAGCCTCCGACATACGCCACCCGAAGCAGCCACAGGGCACAACATATTCCCAGGATGAAAAGAGCGGCATATCCGAAGAGCTTTATTGCACTCAGAGCCGCATAGCAGACAGCAACCACCCGCAGCCAATGCTTGTCCGCCGTCTGCATATAGCGGACAGAGGATAAAAGAGTGATCGTCACAAAAAGGCTGACCAGGTCGTCAACGAAAGCCGTTGTCCATGCCAGAAGTATCACGGGCACGGTAAGGACAGCACACAAAGCGGCAACAGAACCTTGTTTACGCAGGGTCAAAAAAATGACACCAAGCTGAAGCATACATAAAAAGTGTACGGCAGCATGAGGAGAAGAGAACCATCCTGACAGCGCTGCAACCGTATACAGCAGTGTCCCCCCTTGAGGATAAAAATCCCAGGCCGGGCATCCCCAGGCATTTTCAACCTCAAACTCTCTCAGTATATTAAAGTTGTTTTCCTGCAACATTTGAGTGGCCTGGATAAGGTGATACATCTGATCATCACCTGTCCAGGCAGGAAAATTGCGAACAAGAAAATATAGCAATAGACATAGACAAAATATGCATGTACATCCCATAAAAGAAATATGAAAATGAAAAGAAATCTTTCTTTTTCTAACAAAAAAGAGGAGTACCATGCAAAAAACAACGGCATATATTAAAAGCATTCCTTCTGTTACTATTTCATGAAATAAAGAACACACAAAAAACAGCATATATGTCAATAATACAATAATAGAAAGTGGAAGATATAAAAATAGCCGCTCCCTTCCACCAGCAATAATGGCCGAACACAAAACAGATGAGATAATCAAAATTATAAATAACATATTACATTACCTGCTATTCAAAAAAAGCATGATGGATAGTGTAAGCCCATTCCAATAATCTTGAACATTTACGTATGGAATATATACACATGGATACAGAAAATATGAAAAGCAGCGTCCTGCCTCTTTTTAATGAATATATAATACTATTTAAAAAATATATCATACACAATACAAGAATGACTTCAAGTGTGTATTTAATCATGAGTACATTCATAAATTCAAGTCTCCTTATAAATTACTTGTAAATATTGAAATCTATATATTTTATTTAGTTTTTTTATATTTCAATAATATATTCTTTATAATAATATTCTCTTCTACAGTGGATGCAGGCAAGGCATGTTCTGCATAAAAAAGATTATCCGGATTAGCTTTATAAAATCCGGTATACGGCATAGGCCGATCAAAATTCTTGTATTTTCCAAGGATAATACATGAAGGGATATTATAACAATTTGCAATATGCGCAAATCCTGAATCCACACTACAAAAAACTGACGTATTCTTAATGACAACAGCCAGCTCCTGAAAATCTCTTTCTCCCGTCAAATCAATATAAAACGGAGAACCCAAGTGTATTGTCTTTTTTATTCCAATCTCGACAATATATATTTTTTTATTAATGATGTACCTGGCAATATTATTCCATTTTTTATCAGTCCAATTCCTACTTTTTTCTGCTGCTTTGCAATGTAATGTAATATATTTTGAAGGAAGTGAATATGGATTCTTTATATTTTTCTTCTCCCAGAAAACAGGTGCAATATCCAGAGCTGGAAGTCCTGCTGAAAGGCAAAATGCCTGCAGCAGGGAGCCATAATCATAATAGGTGGATTCATTGACAACTGGGTTATTGAAATTGGTATGATAGATGCCTGTCTCCACACATTTTCTGTTGTCATAATGGCAATCAATGAGTATGGTATTGGGTTTATCCTTTATCTTTTGACACAAATCTATACTTTCATGCAAACATTTCACAAAGATAAGAGAATCAATGTTTGGATTATATTTTACAATCTGTTCATATTCTTTTTTTATAATCCAATATATTTTACATGACTTCCCCCTTTCTTTTAAATATCTTGCAATAGGCTCACAGGCAACAATGTCCCCAAAACTTTCGATACAATGAATATAAAATGTTACAATTATAGATTCATCAATAGAATCAAGCTTATCTTCTATTATTTTTGAGTTAACTCCTCTAACCATTTCCAATGCCTCTTTCACAGCCTGCAAATTTGCATATCCATGCCTTAAATCAGGCTCAAGATGGGAGCCTTCCGCCCATTCATTCCAGTTATTAATAAAAATAAAATCTGTATTCATATCATGTATACGTTTACTTTCTATTAATATATCCTTAAGCCAAATTTTAAATAAATATGAATTTGTGCCATGATAAATTATACAGTCCTTTTTATAGGCTTTCCTGGAAGAATTATCAAAATTAACCATTGCCGATCGATAATAGTTATTCGTATGATAATTTATCATATAGTCTTTATTATCTATATTTTTTTTATAATCTGCAATATATCCTTTAAATTGAGAATTTACATATCCTGATGGATAAAAAGGAATTCGATTAATACAATAAGGCATAAACTCATTAAGAGCATCTGCTCCATATTTTTCGAAATCTCCACGACAATCTCCAGCGGTTGTCACAGTTATATACAGACCTTTAAGGCCGGATATTTCAGCACATTCACGTAATTTTTGAATAAACAGATACATCTCCTTTTCTTCAAATCTTGAAACTTTATAAATAGACAATAATGGTTTTCCATCAATCCGAATGTATCTTGGATCCTTAAAATATTTAGACATATCATGAAAAAAGGCCGGAGCCTCGCTGCTCTTCAGTGTCTGCTGAAAAATGAGTTCATTGTTTCCCCCATCCCAGCATTTCGTCCAGTTTTCGTTTGCCCAGTTGAAACAATAATGGATATCTATTTCTGGGTGCTCGAAAAGGATATCAATCGGTTTTTCCATAATTCTCTGACCGGAAAACCAGTACCAGTGCATACAAAATCCATAAATACCATATCTTCCGGCAAGTTCCGCCTGCCTTTTCAAGGTGTCGGGATTCAATAAATTATAAAAGCCGAGATCATACGGCAGCTGCGGCTGTTCATGTCCGGTAAATAACGGCATTGCTTGTGTTGCTTGTGTCCATTCCGTAAAACCTTTGCCATGAAAATGATCATTAATATCAATCTGGTAATATTGAGGAAGATAATATGCTATTATCTTTGTATCATTAGTATGTCTGACATATGGTATATCACATATTGGAACAAAATCTTTTTTCTGATAAAATTTTAAATTTTCCAAAAATTTTATATACGACATATAATCAAGACTTTCTTGATGCTTTGTTTTGCATGTATGTATTTTTCTCTGGAATATTTTTATACCTAATATATAATATTTGTACAATCTAAACTCATGTTTCCTTTTAAATACATTAAGCCCGCATATATTAATGCGGATCACACCATCCTTACGACTATACTTTAATATTTTCATAATACTTTATCCTTAAGCGTTTACCTGTTATTAAAATTTTGCATACTTTTTTATGCAAAATTCCTGCCAGCGGCGATGCATCCATTCGCATGAACAATCACTTCCGATATTTTCATTTTCCGGATATCCGTAAAACTTCTGGCCGGTAGAACCGAACAGGACTACGGATTTTCCGGCATGGAGGAAGTGACGCACATGCACAAGGCCTCCCTCATTGCTGACCAGAAGCTTCGCCTTATACAGAAGCGCAATCATCTCATGACTGGTTGTTTTTCCGCAGAGATCCCTGTCGCATCCCAGATCTTCACCCATACTTCCGCCAATGCGAATCAACGGAATGCCGGGATGTTCTTCCCTGATTTTCCTCAAAACACGCTTGTACACTTCCACACTCTCCAGCTTGGTCGACTCCTGGTTGTTTCCCGTGCTTCGGTTGACAGCAATGAATCCGGTCTGGAGAAACGGAAACTTCACGGCCAGCGCCGGTGAAATCTCAGGTTCGGGAAGAGAAAAAAGATTCTCTTCAAAGGCGTCTTCCATATTTCCGACGGCAGGCAAGAACACTCTGTGAATCTTTCTTATGTTCGCATACCAGAGCAGACCCGCGAAATTCTGCGCTCGCGTATCGGTCCACTCGGGAAATCTGTCGGAAAAGGCCTCCATGTCCGCCAGGCAGGCCTGCAATTTTTCTCCCGCCAGCGACAAGATGCGTTGCTTATCGAAGCACAACAACTTCGGGATGAACAAAACCATGATGACGGCATCATACGCATGCTGCAGTGGTCGGTCTCCGAAGCATGCGGAAATAAAGCTCTTTCCGGAAAGCAATGCAGACAGCATGTCCACTTCACAGCCGGCATACACGTCGATCTGGACGCGGCAGGCCGCCAGTCTGACGAAATTTTCCATATAGTTTGCATTGATCAGAATATCGCCTATGCCGCCTTCCAGGACAAAGGCCACATGCAGACAGTCATCATGAAATTCAGACGTATTTCCCAGACCGGAATCTCGCGGAAACAGAGCTCTTTTCAGTCCCCAGAGTCCGATTTTCAGAGCTGCCAGACGGGAGGACGACGCATGTCTTCGACAGAGGGCAATATATTCTTCCGCATGATTGTAGATATCGCGGGGAGCGTATCGCATTATCCTACCACCTCACCACGGAAAAGATGTTCCGTCAGCTCGGCGGCGCTGACCACTGCCGTTCCCAGCTTGCCGACAACGATGCCCGCCGCCAGGTTGGCGAGCTTCATTGCCTCCGCTATATCCGCGCCCGCCCCGAGTGCCGTTCCCAGCACTGCCAGGCAGGTATCACCGGCTCCGGTCACATCAATGACCTCGCGCGCCTGTGTGGCCATATGCACGGGAGGTATGGAGGCATCGGCACCCACAAAAAACATTCCATGTTCACTGAGCGTGATCAGCAGATTGTCAAAACCGCCCCGCCGCATCAATGTGCGGGCACCGTCACAGAGCTTCTGTTTAAAATCCGGGTCGGACGGCTCCGTCCGTACACCGCCGGCCTGCATGAATTCCTTGAGATTGGGCTTGACCAGAGCGGCGCCTGCGTACTTTTCGTAGTCGCTTCCCTTGGGATCCACCAGCACCGGCTTGCCGGCGTCCCTGGCCAGTGTCATGATGATCCGGCACGTTTCCGGCGAAAGAAACCCTTTCCCGTAGTCGGACAACAGAACGATGCCGGCCCTTCTGATCCGGGAAGCAAGTTCGGAATACCTTTCCTGCCGGGAGAAGGGATTTCCGGCAGGCATACCTTCCGTATCTATGCGGATTAAATGGTGGTTTCCGGCAATAATCCGTGTCTTTTCAATAGTCGGAACATCGGGCTCCACCATGCAGAGCGGCTCGGGGCACACCTCACGAATCCTTGCATCAAGCATACTGCCTGGGGCATCGTCACCGAGAAGGCAGACCATATCGACCTGACAGCCCAACGAGGCGGCATTGGCCAGCACATTGCCTGCTCCCCCCAGCATGAACTTGTCGGACTCACGGTTGAAGACGGGAACAGGAGCCTCGGGAGAAAGACGGTTCACCCTGCCGTAGACGAAGTGATCCAGCATCACATCGCCGATACAAAGAACCCTTACTGTGGAAAACCTCTGGATAATGGTTGAAAGCAACATGCCTCTCCCTCGAGACTTTCACTTCTTCAAGAAAAGTTACAGCGCAACTATCTGAAATCAGACTAAAAATTTCAAAATTTCCGGAAAGATCCTCACGGCCTGCTCACAGCGGAAGATTCCGCAGTCTTACGATAACTGACGGAAGGAACTGCCGTCTGCGCCCCTTTCCGTAAGGGAATCTCACGCGCCAGATCCAGAGCTTTCGGACTGTAGTGACCGAGGATTGTCTGCAGCCCCTCGCGGTTGACACCCATGCTTACCAGGACGTTTGCGAAGGTATGGCGCAGATCCTGGAGGCGCAGTTCAGGATGTCCGAACTCGTCGCGTATCTGATACCAGTCGCGGGTGATGTAGGTGAGGTGCGTCCCCAGGCTCGTGAAGAACAGCCACGGGATGCCCTCGCGCCGCGGCAGCTTTTCAATAAACTTCTGCGCTTCGCTGCTCAGCGGGATGAGCCGCTGCCGTCCGGTAAAGCTCGCGGTCACGGTGAGGACGCCGCGGGCAAGATCCACGTCTTCCCAGCGAAGGCCGAGAATTTCGGACTTGCTGGCTCCGGTGAGTATCATCAGAGTGATGGCGTTGGCCGAGGACCAGTACGGGTACTTTCTGAGTATGCCGAGGAGCCGGTCAAGCTCGGAATACTCCAGCAGCACGGGGCTGCGGCTTTGTTCCGTGGATACACTGAGCGACCTGGGAGCCTTGAGCATCCTGTCCTCGGGCAGGTATCCCCAGCGAATGGCACAAGTCATGACGTATTT
>NZ_CANRLT010000026.1 GCF_947631555.1 uncultured Mailhella sp.
CTGGCGAGATCCCTCGCCACCCAGGAGGCCGCACCGTCAAGGTGCGTTGGATCACGGTTGATGATGGCAACTTTTCCGCCGCAGCGGAGCGTGATTTCCGGGAGGGCTGCGGCGGGATAGACCGTGAGGCTTGTACCCAGCACCAGCATGAGGTCTGCAGCACGAGCTTCTCGTTCAGCCTCGGTCAGAGCGTCCACGGGCAGGCTTTCTCCGAAGAAGACGACATCAGGCTTGACGATGCCGCCGCAGACGTCACAGTGCGGAATCTCTCCGGCGTACACGATGGTGGCAATGCTCTCGAAATTCCAGGTTTTTCCGCAATTCAGGCAGCGATGCTGCTTGGGGGAACCGTGCAGTTCCAGAACCTTCTGTGAGCCGGCCTTTTGATGGAGCAGGTCAATGTTCTGCGTGATGACGGCGTGGATGATGCCCTTTCTCTCAAGCCGTGCCAGTGCCGTATGGACAAGGTTTGGCTCTTTTTCATCAAGGTTGTAGAGAAAATCCTTCGAGTGATGGTAGAAGTATTTCTGATCCTGCAGAAAATAGTCGATGTCGAAAAGCTTTCCGGCATCGATGTCGGACCGATGATAAAGCCCGCTCGGACTGCGGAAATCGGGGATGCCGGAGAGCGTGGAGATGCCTGCGCCCGTCAGCGCAACGGCGTGACGTGACCCGGCAAGAAGTTCGGAAAGTGTCATAATGGAGTGCCCCTTCTGTCAGCAAAACAGCTCGTTTTCTTCGAGGAAGCGTTCGCTCTTATAAATTTTAAGACCTTGGTTCAGGCAACAAAGCAGACTGCCGTCTTCAACGAGGAGAGCGGCAGTCTGCGGTTCAGACCTCAAACAGCATTTCCAGGTCTTCCCGTGTCAGGGATTTCCAGGAATCCTGTCCCGGGATGATGGCCTCAGCGACACCGCGTTTCATCTCCTGAAGCTTGAGGATTTTTTCTTCCACCGTGTTCTGGCAGATCAGCTTGTAGGAGAAAACCTGACGCATCTGGCCGATGCGGTGGGCGCGGTCGGTGGCCTGACTTTCCACAGCGGGGTTCCACCACGGGTCGTAGTGGATGACGTAGTCTGCGCTGGTCAGGTTCAGACCCGTGCCGCCGGCCTTCAGGGAAATCAGGAAGATACGAATGGAGGGCGTGTTGTTGAAGCGGTCCACCTGTTCCAGGCGATCCTTGCTGGAACCATCGAGATAGCAGAAGGGCATGTCGGCCATTTCCAGCCAGCTGCGTATCTGCTGGAGCATCTGGACGAACTGCGAAAACACGAGCACCTTGTGTCCTTCCTCCACAATATCGACGATCATGTCCTTGAACGCTTCGAACTTGCCGGAAGGCATGTTGGCGTTGAAGCCTGGCATGTCCAGCTTGAGAAGTTTGGGATGGCAGCAGATTTGGCGTAGCTTGAGCAGCGCATCGAGAATAGACATCTGGCTCTTGGCCATGCCCTTCTTGTCTACATCGGCCAGAACCTGTTCGCGCAGCTTCCGGGCCAGGGAGGCGTAAAGCTCCGCTTGTTCCTCTTCAAGGGCGCAGTACATGATGTTTTCCACCTTGGGCGGAAGATCCTTAACCACTTCCGCCTTGGTGCGGCGCAGGACGAAGGGGCGGACGCGGGAACGCAGATAATCCAGTGTTTCGGAGTCTCCTTCCTTGATGGGTTTGATGACTCCGCGCTGGAATGCGTGCTGGCTCCCCAGAAAGCCCGGCATGAGAAATTCGAACAGACTCCAAAGTTCGAACAGGTTGTTCTCAATGGGCGTACCGGAGAGACAGAGGCGCATCCGGGCCTTGATCTGGCGTACGGAACGGGCCGTGATGGTGTTCGGATTTTTGATGTTCTGGGCTTCGTCAAGGATGATGGAGTTGAACTCGTGTTGTTCCAGCTCGTCCATATCGCGGCGCAGCAGGGCGTAGGTGGTGACGACAAGGTTTGAGGACGCTATCTTGCGGAACAGACTTTCGCGGCGGGTACCGTAGACGATGACCCGCGACAGACCGGGCACAAACTTCGAGGCTTCGCGATCCCAGTTTGGAAGTACGGAAGTGGGCACAACGATGAGGTTCGGCCCCTTGGCACCGCGGTTGACCATGTGCTGGATGAAGGCCAGCGTCTGTATGGTCTTGCCTAGGCCCATTTCGTCGGCCAGTATCCCGCCGAAGCCGTACTCATTGAGGAAGTTCAGATAGGAGATGCCCTGAAGCTGGTACGGACGCAGGGAAGCCTGAAGGCCGTGCGGTGTATCGATCTGACGGACTTCATGGAAGTTGCGGATATTCTCGCGGAGCTTGCTCCAGAAGGAGTCCTCGAGTGCGCCGGGCAGATCTTCGAGCAGATTGTCGAGGACAGGTGCTTCGTACTGCTTGAATTGTCTTTTGGGCGGCTTGACGGGATCGAGCCCCAGGACTTTGAGCTTGTGGGCCAGTTTTTCGAGCCAGGATTCCGGCAGGCTGGCGTAGGATCCGTCCTTGAGCTGGACATAGCGCTTACCTTTGAGCCATGCCTTCCAGATGCGGTCGAGAGGCAGGCTCTGACCGTCGTAATCCACGGAAATATCCAGAGAAAACCATTTTTCCTTCTTGTTGCTTTCCACACTGGCGTTGATGACCGGCGTGGAGGCGCGCACCTTGTAGCGTGACAGCGTGGCTTCTCCGTAGACCCGCCAGTTTGCCAGCAGGGTAGGGTAGGAATCCAGCAGAAAGGCGATGGCTTCTTCCGGCTCCATGAACCACAGGCGGTTGCTTCGCGGCTGGAAGCGCATGTCCGAAAGCTGAGTGATGAGGGAATTTTCCTCCACCTGATTGCGGCGGACAAGGAAGGTTCTGCCCTCGTACACATAGCTGCCGGTCTGAAAGTCGGGGTTGGGGCCGGGCAGAGTGAACTCTCCGTGCAGCGTCTCGTAGATGTTCTGGACTTCGAGAGTGAGCAGGCTTCCTTCCTCATCAAGGAAGAGCTTGGGGTTATACGTTGCAGGCTGGAACACGGGTTCCATGATTTTGAGGAACTCATCCTGTTCGTACAGTTCCGAGGATGGAAGGCGAGTCCACACGCGGTCGAGAAATTCGGGAATATCTTCCTGGGGAATGATCGGCCCCTTGTGTACCAGTGCGCGGATGACCTTGTGGCTCAGGCAGGTCTGGACAGGGTAGAAGCCCTGGTTCCAGCACACCCAGAGAGGCATCTGACCGTGGAACGTGGCTCCTTCGTGCACCGGCGCGGGAATATCGCCGTTTTCTTCAGGCTCTTCGTCGAGGATGGAAAACGGCTTTTTGCCTTCACGCTGGAGCAGTACATCGAATTTGAGCCCTTCCTCCTCAAGAGACGGGCAGAGTTTCAGTGCCATGGGGGAACTTTCGATGCGGCAGGGGATCTCCGTGTCCTTCCAGAAAAGATAATCCTCCTTGCGGATAGCCCAGAAGAACCACGAAAGCAGACCGTCGGGGATCTCCACACGGTGGCCGTAGTAGTCGAGGTAATGGGCGATCTGGCGACAGACCACAGGCAGGTCAGGAGAGTGCTCGCACCATTCGGGATTGCGCAGTATCTGCTCCAGCGTCACTTCCTGTCGCACCGTGGACAGGCCGGTCTTGTTCTGGCGGGCACGGAAAAACTCCACGGAAAGACGCCCGGGTTCCGGGAAGAAGCGGAACAGAAAATAGTGACGGCCCGTCTCGGGTTCAAGCGTCCCGGAGAAAAACATGCGGAAGCTTTGACGCCAGTCCGTGCGTGGCGGCGGTGCGATTTCACTGTTGCCTTCGGAGATGTTCAGGGAGTTGATGAAGTGGATGGCAGCGGCGGCCGTATGGCGGCAGGGGCCGTTGAAGGCCTCCATGCAGTTGCAGAGCGCGTCCACGCGCTGTTCGTCCAGATTGATCGTGACCACAGGGCGGTACGTCTCGAAGTCTTCGCCCTGGATGGTGCTTTCGATGTTCCAGATATTGTTTTCGAAGCGGAGCGTGAATTTACTGAGGCTGCCCTCCGCTTCGATGGCTTTTCCGTAGTCTGCTATGTATTCGGGGATAGTGTTGTGAACGAAGGACTCGGCAAGTTCGCGGGCGGCGATTTCTTCTCGGCGATTCATGAACACCTCGGCATATGCCAGAAATGGGGGGATACGCAGTCTTATCTGATCGTCCGGGAGGAGACCGTTCTTCGAGCGCGTATGGTTTTCGATGCTTTCTTTTTCAATTTCGGTACACTCTACCTTAGTTTTCAAGAGAAGGGAACTATGCTAGGCTTTTCTTCATGAAAAAAAGTCGATTTTTCTCACCGCAAAGGGTAGGCCGGGCAGTCTCTGCGTGCTTTCTGCTCGCACTGTGCCTTGGGGGTGGCATCGTCCGGGCGGCCGAGATCCAAACGCCGGAGTACGGCGGCCGTATCCTCATGGGAAGCATTGGCGAGCCGTCCAACCTTATCCCCTATCTGGCCTCGGATTCCGCGTCTTCCGAGGTGGCAGGACTGCTCTATACGTCCCCCCTGGAATACGACAAGGATCTGAATATTGTGAAGTGCGCCGCTGAGGAATGGGAAGTTCTGGAAGGCGGAACCTTCATGCGGTTTAAGTTAAAGGATGGGATCGTCTGGCAGGACGGGCAGCCCCTCACAGCGGACGATGTGACCTTTACCTACAGGCTCATGACCGATCCTAAAACTCCCACAGCCTACGCCGCCGATTTTCTCAACGTCAGGGAATACCGCCAGACAGGACCTCTGTCCTTTGAAGTGCGGTACGCAGCTCCTTACGCGCGGGCTGCCGTCACCTGGATGCACCCGATCCTTCCCAAGCATATCCTTGAGCATGAGAACATTGCGTCAACGGCTTTCTCCCGCGCTCCCATCGGTGCCGGCCCGTTCAAGCTTAAGTCATGGGAGCCGGGGAGCCGCATCATCCTCGAAGCCAACGAGCGCTATTTCAAGGGGCGTCCATGTCTGGACGAGGTCATTTACCGCATCATTCCCGACGGAACGACTATGTTTCTGGAGGCCAGGGCGGGCAAGATCGACTTCATTGGCCTGAGTCCCCAGCAGTATCTGCGCCAGACTCAGGGGGAGTGGTGGGAGAAGAACTGGCATAAGTACAGATACCTCGCCTCGGGCTACACCTACCTCGGACTGAATCTGAACAGCCCGTTCTTTCAGGACAGGAAGGTGCGGCAGGCGCTTTCCCATGCCGTGGATCGCCGGGGCATTATCAAGGGCGCATTGCTGGGCATGGGCGAACCCACTATTGGCCCGTACAAGCCCGGCACCTGGGCCTATAATACGGATATTCAGCCCTATCCCTACAATCCGGCCAGAGCGCGGCAGCTTCTCTCCGAGGCAGGGTGGCGTCCCGGAAAGGATGGAATCTTGCACAAGGCCGGCCGGCCGTTTGAATTTACCATTCTGGTCAATCAAGGGAACGACGAGCGTATCAAGGTGGCCGTGATCCTTCAGCAGATGTTCCGGGCCGTGGGTGTGCGTGCATCTATCCGCACCGTGGAATGGGCGGCCTTCCTGAAGGAATTTGTCGGCACGAAAAAATTTGACGCCCTCATTCTTGCATGGAATATTTTGGACGACCCTGATATATTCGACGTGTGGCATTCTTCGGCCATTTCTGCGCACGGACTCAATTTTGTGAGCTTCAGCAGCAAGGAAGTGGACGATATTCTGGAACGGGCGAGGAGTACTTCCGACCGCACCGTGCGTAAGAAGCTCTATGACCGCTTTCAGGAAATACTGCACGAAGAGCAGCCGTACCTTTTTCTCTATGTGCCGTATTCTCTGCCCATGGTTCAGTCCCGTTTCCACGGCATACAATCAGCGCCGGCGGGCATTACCTACAACTTTGATCGCTGGTGGGTTCCCAGGGCGCTCCAGCGCTAGCAGGTCGATATGAGTCAGCACTCTTCTCCGTCATTCGTGGCAGAAAACGTTTCCGTCAGCACTCCTGCAGGGCTTCAGACGGCTGTGGGCGGCACGTCTTCTCTTTTTTCTGAAGGGACTGCCACCACACAGTCTCAGGCCACGGGCAAGCCTAAGGTCCAGATGCCCTCTGCGGACGAGATTATCGGCCATCTGCTGAAACACTATCCCGAAGCCAATGCGGACATGGTGCGCCGGGCCTATGAATACGCTTCGGCAGCCCATGCGGGGCAGCTCCGGCTGTCGGGTGATCCGTACATGGTGCATCCGGCGTCCGTGGCGCTGACGCTCGCCAAAATGGGCTTTGACGAGCACACTGTCGCCGCGGGTCTGCTCCACGATACCGTTGAGGATACGGACTCTTCCATTGATGAACTGGATGAGCTTTTTGGGGAACAGGTCGCCGACATTGTGGACGGCGTGACCAAGATCAACATGATGACCTTCGATACCAAGGAAGAAGCCCAGGCCGAGAACATCCGCAAAATGATCCTGTCCATGGCTCACGACATACGGGTTCCCGTGGTGAAGCTGGCCGACCGGCTCCATAATATGTCCACGCTGGACTTCCAGAAGCCGTACAAGCAGCAGCGTATCGCCAAGGAGACGATGGATATTTATGCGCCGCTGGCAAACCGTCTGGGACTGCACCGCTTTAAACAAAAACTTGAAGATTTGAGCTTCCGCTACCTCCAGCCCGATGCCTACGCGGAGATAACGAACTGGATCAGGGATAATCAGCTTGTGGAGCGCCAGCTCATCGACAAGGTGATCGCCCGAATAGAAGCGATCATGACGGAGAACCGTATCGACGGGCGCGTGTTCGGCCGTATCAAGCAGACGTACAGTATTTACCGTAAGATGACGGCGCAGAAGACACCGCTTGACGAAATGCACGACATCATAGCCTTCCGCGTTATCGTCAAGGAACTGCGCGACTGCTACGCCATGCTGGGACTTGTCCATGTCCTGTGGCGGCCTGTGCCTGGGCGGTTCAAGGATTATATCTCCATGCCCAAGGCCAACGGATACCAGTCCCTGCACACGACGGTGGTGGGGCCGGAGGGCGAGCGCATCGAGATCCAGATCCGCACGGAAGAGATGAACGACATGGCCGAACACGGCGTGGCCGCGCACTGGATGTACAAGGAGCGCAGTCACGCCATCGCCATGCAGGACATGCCTCAGTTCCAGTGGCTGCGCGACCTTATGGAACGGCAGCGTGATGAGTCCGATTCCAGAGAGTTCATGAGTTCGCTGCGCATGGATCTCTTCAACGATGAAATTTTCGTGTTCACGCCCACCGGTTCGGTGAAGCAGCTTCCCAAGGGGGCGACGCCTCTGGACTTCGCCTTCCTTATCCATTCGGACATCGGCGCCCACTGCGTGGGGGCGAAGATCAACGGCAAGCTTGAACCTCTGGCCACGTCGCTGAAAAACGGCGACATGGTGGAGATTATCACCGACAAAAATCGCCATCCGCACCGGGACTGGCTCAAGCTTGTCAAGACTTCCAAGGCTCGCAGCCGCATCCAGCACTATCTGCGCACGGAAGAACGGATTGCGGCCGTGGTGCTGGGCAAGGAGCTTCTGGAAAAGGAAGGGCGCAAGCTGGACTTCAACGTTGTCAAGGCGTCCAAGGACGGACGGCTTCAGCTTGTGCTTCCGGAATTTTCCCTCAATGTGCTGGATGATCTGTTTGCGGCCGTGGGCACGGGCAAGCTCACGCCCAAGAAGGTGCTCCAGAGGCTTCTGACCATTCTGAATCCCAAGCAGGAAGTGGTGGCTGAACCCGTTATTACTCCCATTAAAGCGGGGGAACCTGCACACAAGCCTGCGGATGGAATCACGATCAAGGGCATCGAAGACACGCTCATCCATTTCGCCAGGTGCTGCAAGCCCGTGCCCGGCGATCAGGTCATCGGCTTCATCAGCCGCGGGCGTGGTGTTATCGTCCATACGGCCAACTGTCCGCATGTGCAAAATCTGGAAAGCGAGCGTCTCATCTCCGTGACGTGGAACAACGAGGAGAGCAAGCCGTTCCCGGCGGAAATCAAGATTGTCGGCCGTAATGAAAAGGGATTGCTTGCCAAGATAAGCCTTGTTTTCGCCCAGCAGGACGTGAACATCAACGCCGTACAGGTCTCATCCACGGTGGACGGCCGCTCTCAGATGGATTTTACGGTGGAAGTGCGCGATGCCGTACATCTGTATCAGACCATCGACAAGCTGAGAGCCATCGAGAATGTTATCGAGGTGCATCGAGGCAACGCCGAGCTGGTGGACTAAGCCTCGCCGTGCCGCCGTGCAGGGCGCTGGCGGTACTCCTGACGTGTCATGGGTGTCTGCTCAAGGCAGAGAAACTTCGGTACGGAACGAGGCCTGAGCTTTGTTCCACTTGCCTTGCATGGGTGTTCGATGTTGGCCCGCAAGACGGGTCACGAAGTTTCTGACGCTTATTGTGAACGGTGCGGAAGGAATGGCTCAAAAGGAAGAATATGGCCTGGGAACTTTGTCTGACACTTGTGCGCCTGGGCGCGGCACTTTTTATTTTAGTACTGATGGCACATCGGGGCTGGCTGGCCCGCGGAATGTTTCTGTCCGCGCTGCTTCTGGCCCTGAGCGCAGCCATGACGCCCTGGCACATAGTCCAGGTCTTCTGCAGTGCGGTTACCGATGAAGGCATGGTCAGTCTGGCCTGCGCCCTGGTCGCGATTTATGTCTTTTCGGGAGACATGGAGCAAAGCGGGCAAAATCGGCGCATGATGGACATGGTGGCCCGTGCCGTGCCGTCCCGGGCCTTGCAGTTTATCCTTTTTCCTGCGCTCGTGGGCTTTTTCCCCATCCCAGGAGGCGCAATCTTTACCTGTCCTCTGGTAGAGGAGACGGCGAGACCTTTCACATTGAATAATGAGCATAAGGCTCTTCTGAACTACTGGTTTCGGCACATTGGCGAAGTCGTGACGCCGCTTTCGCCGGGCATACTCCTTTTTGCAGCCATGGGAGACTGTTCCTTTCTCCTGCTCCTCTTGATCGGCGTTCCGACGTTCCTCTGGGCAACAGCGGTTGGCTGGTTCTTTTTTCTGCGTAACCTTCCCCGCGTTTTACCACAAGGAACAGCAGAGGCAGCAGAAGAGGAGAGCTCGGGCTTTTTTCTGGAGGCCCTGCCCATGCTGGCGAGCCTTGCGCTGGCAGTTGTGCTGCGCCTTGTCTGCCCTGCGCTCAACGCCGGCTTCAGTATAACGGTTGCCTTTGTGCTGGGTGCCGTCATCTGCCGGCTTCAGAACCGGCTGCCGCTGAAAGAACTGCCGCATATGCTCCTGACGAAGCGCACTCTTAACAATATGCTGGTCATCCTGGGTATTTTTTTCTTCAAGGCGGTTCTGGAAGAAGGAGACATGCTGCGGCCTCTGGGAGCGCTTGCCGAAGGCGAAGCCGGACTTTTTCTCATTTGTACACTGACACCTCTGATCGCCGGAATACTCATCGGGCTGCTTATGGGCGGCATTGGTGTGAGCGCACCTGTGGTTCTTGGGGTAATTCAGCACTATGGAGCCTGGGATGAACGCATCGCCTGGATTGCTCTGACCGTGATGTTTTCCTATCTGGCGGAACAGCTTTCCCCCATGCATGTCTGCCTGGTCGTGACGGCGCAGTATTTTCAGGTTTCTATGAGCCGGCTTTTGCGGCGGGTACTGCTTCCAGCCGCAGTCGTGGCGGGAGGCTGTATCCTCTGGTTTTGCGTTCTCCTGCTCATGGTGTGACACCGCACCAAGTGCTGAGACAGCGTTCTCAGCTTCGCCTTAACATTGAACAAGTCCGAGGCCGGCGGTACGTTATTCAAAATTCTCCACGCTGTGCAGGAAGCGTGCAAAAAAGGTTCGCGAGTTTATTTCAGCTGAGAATAATGCACATGGAGCAGTTTCCATGCGCCATCGCTCTTGATGTACACCTGACTTTCCCTGCCCCTGGTTTCTCTTTCTGAAGAATCCGCCCTGGTAATGGCATGAAATTCCCAGTCGAACCTTGCCAGTGCGAAGTTTTCAAAGAGTTGAATCTCCGGCTTGCTGATCATCTGCAAGTTTCTGGAAGAGAATCTTCCGCACATGACCGCGCCGTAAAAATTGTTTTTGATGTTGTTCCAGCCGTTTTCCTTTCCCAGCGGGAAGATCATCGACGGCGTGTCGTCACAAAGCCATAAGGCCTCGGCAAGAGAGATGTCTTCGGCATGATTGATGGATTGGATGTAACGTTCCAGCGCCTGAAGGATGGGAGCGTCTGACATGAAACCTCCTCAGTTGCGGCAGAAGCTTGTGGAAGCAGGGAACCTTCCGTTTTTATAAACGATGGTGGGCGGTTCCGCAAGTTTTTGCAGGGGGCGTTTGAACGGTCGGGGAGAAAAGTATTCACTTTGGGTTATGGGAAAATTCTAACGGCACGTCCAAAGCTCCATCAACGCACGCGTGACAATTCGGATCCGCGGGAGGAACATCGCAGGCATTGTCCAACCCGTGGCCGGAAACACGCAGGCTCGTCAGCAAACGCGCCTCATGCCTCTGTCACGACATGGACAGTTATGCTTAGACCGTGCGCGGAGGCTTTATCCGGCAACGGAGTCTGCGCAGCCAGAGTTTCTGTATGGTTCTTCATGTTGCTGCTTTTACCTTCATTAAAATTAACAGGCATTATTTCAAAATGTTATGATATAACATATTTCTTCTACGCAAAAATCAGGCAAGAAATTGAAAAAAATTATGTATAGAAAAAGGTATGTTGTCAGATTAAAAGCAATGTATGTTAAAATTTATAGTTATGTGAAGGAGTTATCCATGAAGAGTTTTGAATACCACATGACAACTGACATTCTGTTTGGTATGGGTCAGGAAGCAGCACTTCCTGACAGATTGAAGAGCTACGGCAAAAAGATCCTGTTGACCTATGGCGGTGGCAGCATCAAAAGAAATGGCCTTTACGACAAGCTCAGGGTTCTATTGAGCGATTTTGAAATTTTTGAATTGGGCGGCATCGAACCTAAGCCCAGAGTGGAAACAGTTAATAGAGGTGCCGCTCTCTACAAAAGAGAAGGCATTGACATGATTCTTGCCGTGGGAGGCGGCAGTACTGTTGACTGTTCCAAGGCCATTGCTGCCGCGACTTACTGGGAAGGCGACGCATGGGATATGGTAGTGCATATGGACAGGATAACCCGTGCATTGCCCATTGCAGTGGTATTGACCCTTGCCGCCACCGGCAGTGAAACAGATGCTGCAGCCGTCATTTCCAACCCGAATACTCATGAAAAATTGCTGTTCTTTTCTCCCTGTGTCCTGCCTGGGGTAGCGGTACTCAATCCGGAAAACACCTACACTGTGTCGCCGTTCCAGACGGCTTCCGGTTCCGCCGACATCATGTCTCACGTCATCGAAAACTATTTTGATCGTGAGCAGGCATTTGTGCCCGATGCCATCAATGAAGGATTGCTGAGGGCTGTCATCAGATATGCGCCGATCGCTCTTGAAAAACCTTCCGATTATGAGGCAAGAGCGCAGCTGATGTGGGCAGCGTCCATGGCTTTGAATGGTTTAGGCTCCACAGGCAAGAACTTCGCCTGGAGCTGCCACTACATTGAGCATGAACTCAGTGCGATGTATGACATAACGCATGGGGCCGGGCTTGCTGTCCTCACTCCGAAATGGATGCGTTTCATTCTTTCTGAGTACACGGTGGATAAATTCTGCGACTACGCGGTCAACGTCTGGGGATGTGAACGCAGTGAAGACAAGTTTACCTTGGCAAATCGAGGTATTGATGCGACGGAAGCTTTTTTCAAGAGAATAGGGCTTCCTTCAACACTGTCAGCCTTCGGCATTGACGATGTTCATTTTTCGATGATGGCTGAAAAGGCATGTCGCATAGGCAGACTTCAAGACGCCTACGTTCCGCTGTCGGAAGATGATGTTGTCAAGATTCTGTATATGAGCTTGTAGTACATGTAATTTAGAGTAATACGATTTAACATATGATACTTCAAGAACCTTTTTAATTGAAATAATCAGGCAATTAATGGACGAATTTGTGTCTATCATTATTCTGACAACAGAGTATTCAATGGTCATTATCAAAGAACTTTAAAAGGAGTTAAAGAATGGCCGACATGAACGATGTGAACCAGGATACGTTCGACAAGGATGAACAGCCAGCTTTAACGCGTCGATATCTTCTGAAAATGGCTGGAGGCGCACTGGCTTTCGGAAGCGCTTCCCGGCTGCTTTCCCCCGCCGACATTTTGGCGGCGGATGCTGAAGGAAAAGCTATGAAAATAGTCATGCTTACCGGTAGTCCTCATCGGAGGGGGACCTCAGCGCTGCTGGCTGATGAATTCATCGCCGGAGCGTCTGCAAAAGGACATAATGTCATCCGCTTTGACGCTGCTTTTGAAAAAATAGGTCCGTGCAGGGCTTGTTATTACTGCGACGAGCATAATGGAGAATGTATTCAGAAAGATGCTATGCAGAAAATTCTGCCTGAAATCCTTTCTGCGGACATGATAGTGCTTGTGACGCCACTTTATTACTACCTGATGACTGCACAATTGAAGATTGTTCTGGATCGCCTGCTGTCACAACGTGCCGCACTTAGGAAGCATCCCATGAAATCAGCCATGCTTGTCACTTGCGGCAGTAATACGGACTGGAACATGGACGCCATCATGGCACATTACAAGGTTTTGCTGAGGTATCTTCCGTGGGAGGACCAAGAGGTGGTACTTGCGAGGCATGTACTTGTCCGCAAGGATATCGAGGGCACGAACTTCCCTGCGGATGCTCGTGCGCTGGGAGCCAGAGTGTAGATACTTTAACCGTTCCTCAAAAGGAGACCTCGCAGCGTCCGGTAGTTTTTAAACTGTGCCCCTGACAACCGGCGGAGCAAATCATACCTCAGGTAAAGGGGAAAGGTGATATACTGACTGCAAAAACGGCTCTCTCATGCACAAAGCATGGGAGAGCCGTTGCCGTTATGTCGAAGTCTGCCCGACGTCAGTCTGCAATCAGTGCATGAGGCTGGGGAGGAAGGTGATGATGGGCGGGAAGTAAGTCATAACCACCAGCGTACCCAGCAGGGTAAGCAGATAGGGCATGACCTTGACGGTGATCTTGTCCACAGAGATCTTGGTGATGGAAGACACCACGAACAGATCCAGGCCCACGGGCGGGGTAATGCAGCCGATGGCCAGGTTGACGACCATGATGACGCCGAAGAACAGCGGGTCGATGCCCAGTCCCAGAGCCACGGGAAGCAGAATGGGCGTGACAATGACCACGGCTGCCGAGGCGTTGACCAGTGTGCCGATGAAGAGCAGGAGTACGTTGACCAGCATCAGGAAAATGAAGGGATTGTCCGTGATGGTCGCAAAGGTCTGAGCCAGCGAATGCGGCACCTGCGCCCAGGTGAGGATCCAGCCGAACACGTTGGCCGCGCCCACCACGAACATGATCATGGTCGTGCTTTTGGCTGCGGACAGCAATGTCTTGGGCAGGTCGGTCCACTTGAGTTCCTTGTAGATGAACAGACCCACGAACGCGCCGTACACGGCGGCCACGGCAGCAGCCTCGGTGGGAGTGAAGATGCCCATGTAGATGCCGCCCAGAATGATGACGGGCATCATGAGAGCCCATGAGCAGTCCTTGGTGGTGCGCAGGAGGCGGGTGAAGGAGAAGCTGCCTTCGCCTTTGTAGCCGCGTTTCTTGGAGATGATCCAGCTCACGAGGCACATCGCCACGCCCATGAACAGTCCGGGAACCACGCCGCCGATGAACAGGTCTGCGATGGAGGTATTGGCGATGGAGCCGTAGACCACCAGGGTGACGGAAGGCGGAATGACGATTCCCACCGTGCCGCCGGAGGCCACGACAGCAGCAGCGAAGGAGCGCGGATAGCCGCGGCGTTCCATTTCATCAATCATGGACGCGCCGATGGCCGCCGTCGTTGCGGCCGAAGAGCCGGACAGGGCGGCGAAGAACATACCGGCCACGGCGACCACCAGGGCCAGACCGCCGGCCAGTGCTCCTACCAGAGCCATGGAGAAGTCCACGATGCGGCGGGTCACGCCGCCGTCGGACATGAAGGCACCGGCCAGCATGAAGAAGGGCACGGCCAGGAAGGAATACGAGTCCACAGCAGTGAACATTTTCTGCACCACGGCGATGAGCGGTGTGCCCATAACTGTGGACATGGTGATGGCGGAGGAAAGACCGAGGCCCACGCCGATGGACGCGCCGCTGGCGAGAATGACGGCGAACGTGGAAAGAATGACCCACAGTGCCATATCCGACCTCCTACTTTACCTCATCCGCAGGAGTGCGGATGACTTTGATAAAGTTCTCCACGGTGTACAGCAGCATGACGAAGCAGCCGAACGGGATGACGCTGTACACATAGGACATGGGGATCAGCATGGCCGGAGAGGTCTGGTACTGCGCCAGAACCACCATTTTGCCGCCGTACCATACCATGATGGCAAGGAACCAGAAGGAAAATATATCGGCAAGGATGCGGCAGGCTTTCAGCTTTGCTCCGTGGATGCGGTTGGTCAGCGTTTCGATGGCCATATGACCGCCTGAACGGGCGAGCAGAGGCAGCGAGAGAAACACCGTCCACACGAACAGATAGCGGGCCAGTTCTTCGCCGAAGCTGGGCGTGTAGTTGAAGCAGTAACGGGTGATGACCTGAACGAAGACGATCACGAGCATGAGCGCTATGCAGAAGATCGTGAGCCGCTTCAGAAGGATGTCGATGAAATTGAGAATCTTGGACATGGACAGACTCCATCGGCAGAACAGAAAAAAGAGGCCGGACCCTTGAAAACAGGATCCGGCCGGACAAAAGGCTTACTTGATGGCCTGAATGGCCTTGATGGTGGCGTCACCGAACTTGTCGGTGTACATCTTGTAAACGGGAGCCGTCGCCTTGATGAAGGCTTCCTTGTCCACGTCATCGTTGATGACGGCATGGCCGCGGTCGATGATGGTCTTCATGAATGCGCCTTCAGAGTCACGGCAGAGCTGACGCTGCCAGTCGCGGGTGTCTTCGGCGGCCTTGCGCAGGAGGGCCTGCTGCTCGGCGTTCAGCTTGTTCCAGGCAATAGCGCTGATGAGTACAGGCTCGGGAGCGTAGGTATGGCCGGTGAGGGAGATGTACTTCTGCACTTCGTCAAAGCGCTTGGTGGCGATGTGCGAGAAGGGGTTTTCCTGACCATCGACAACGCCCTTCTGCAGAGCTGTGTAAAGTTCGCTCATGGCCATGGGAGTGGGACTGGCGCCGAGGACTTTCATCATTTCGATGTACACGGGCTGTTCCATGACACGGATCTTGAGGCCCTTCATGTCTTCAGGGGTACGGATGGGGCGCTTGCTGTTGGTCATGTGACGGACGCCGTTTTCCCAGATGGCCAGGGTGATCATGCCCTGAGCTTCACCCTTTTTGCAGAGTTCCATGCCGACGGTGTCCAGAGCTTTGTAGGCATGGGGAATGTCGCGGAAGATGAAGGGCAGGTCGAACACGGACACTTCGGGCACGAAGTTGCCGAGTACGGCGGTACCGGTGAGCGTCATGTCAACAGTACCGAAAACCAGTCCTTCCACCAGGTCACGCTGGTTGCCAAGCTGGCTGGAGGGGAAGACCTGAATTTCGATGGCGCCGTTGGAGCGCTCTTTTACCAGTTTGGCAAAGTAGTCGGCGCCCATGCCGTAGGGGTTTTCAGGTTCGGCGATATGGCCGAGCTTGAAGGTGATGGGAGCAGCAACGCAGAGGGATGCGCTGAGCAGCACGCCGCCCAGGGCAGCCAGCAGTGTACGGAACTTCATGGGAAACTCCTGTCAGGTTACTCGGTGCATGGGATATGCCGTGAAAGAGCCGGCGTTCCCGTGAACGCCAGTCCGTTCAGCCGTTACTTCTTATAGCTGTCGATGAAGGGGGTGAGGCGCGCGTGCGAGGCGCGGATACGCTCTTCAAGAGATTTGCGGTAGGCGTCCATATCCTCGATGGGACGGCGGGCCACACCACTGTCCATGGCAGCCTGGGCTACGGCTGGGGTCACCGTGGTGAGGATGCGCGAATCCAGGGGCTTGGGTATCACATAATCGATGCCGTAGCTGATGGAGTCGGTATTGTAGGCTTTGAGAATGTCCGCGGGCACGGGTTCTCTTGCCAGTGCTGCAAGGGCATGGGCAGCGGCGATTTTCATGGCGTCATTAATCTCGACGGCTTCCACGTCCAGAGCGCCGCGGAAGATGTAGGGGAAGCCGGAAACGTTGTTGATCTGGTTGGGATAGTCTGAACGGCCGGTGCCCATGATGCAGTCGGGACGGGCTTCTTTGGCGTCTTCATAGCTGATTTCGGGCACGGGGTTGGCCATGGCGAAGATGACGGGGTGATCAGACATGGAGCGTACCATGTCCTTCGTGACCAGATTGCCCTTGGAGAGGCCAAGAAACATATGCGCGCCCTTCATGCATTCGGCCAGATCGCCCACATTTTCCTTCTGAGCAAAGGCGGCCTTGTACGGATTGAGATCCGTCCGTCCGGCATGGATGAGCCCTCGGGAATCAAACATGTACACGTTCTCGCGTCTGACACCCAGCGCGCAGTAGAGGTTGCAGCAGGCAATACCAGCCGCACCCGCACCCATAACGACAACCTTGAGTTCTTCGGGCTTGCGGCCGCTGATTTCGCAGGCGTTGAGCAGCGCCGCACCGGAGATTACGGCGGTACCGTGCTGGTCGTCATGGAACACGGGGATGTTCATTTCCTTCTTGAGCTTCTCTTCAATGTAGAAGCATTCCGGCGCCTTGATGTCTTCAAGATTGATGCCGCCGAAGGTAGGTTCCAGAGCCTTGACCACTTCGCACAGTCTGTCGGGGTCAAGCTCGGCCACTTCAAGATCGAAGACATCGACATCGGCGAAGTACTTGAAGAGTACGCCCTTGCCTTCCATGACGGGCTTGCCCGCGGCCGCGCCGATATTGCCGAGACCCAGAACGGCCGTGCCGTTGGAGACCACCGCCACGAGGTTGGAACGGCCTGTGTATTTGGAGACAAGAGAAGGTTCGTGGTATATTTCCATGCAGGCTTCGGCCACGCCGGGCGAATAGGCCATGGAAAGATCCTTTTGAGTCGCAAAAGGCTTGGTCAGGACGACCTCGACTTTGCCGGGGCGCGGATCGCTGTGGTAGGCGAGAGCCTCTTCCTTGGTGTAGAGTGAAGACATGGTTTCTCCTGAAAATTAGAGTTTCTGAACGTTGCCAAAGGCTTTTCGCCGTTTTATGGCGCCGTTTTATGACAAGGAGAAGAAGTCCAGAGTTTTTGCAGGTGTAATCTACAACTGCATATCTGCAAATTCACCCCTTCGACCTAGAATTGCTTATAGACGATATAGTTTCTTCTTGCAAGTTCTTTTACGGTACTTTCGATCTCCTAATTTTGTCTATGACGTGAGAGAGCGGCATAGCGCGCATAGCGCCGAAGTGCGTTTTCGCGGCTTTGAGCAAAAAGGGATGCCGCTTCTTCGGGAAATGTCTTTTCCAAAGAGGAATAACGCGTTTCACCGCGCAGAAAATCGAAATACTCAAGAGACGGCTCGGGGGAGTCCAGAACGAAAGGTTCTTCCTTCCGGGGATCGAAGCGGTAGAGCGGCCAGTATCCCGCTTCCACGGCCCGCTTCATTTCCTCCTGCACATATTCCATCCCGCAGTGCAGTCCGTGGCTCCGGCAGGGGCAGTAGGCGATAATGAGGGAGGGGCCGCGGTAGCTGGACGCTTCCCTGAGCGCAGTCATGAGCTGGTTCGGATCGGCCCCCATGCAGACCTGTGCGATGTAGATATTGCCGTAGGCCATGAACATGCCGCCCAGATCCTTCTTGTGCCCCTTTTTCCCCGAAGCGCAGAACTTGGCCACCGCCCCCATGGGTGTGGCCTTTGAGGACTGACCGCCGGTATTGGAGTATTCTTCCGTATCGACCACCAGTACGTTGAGGTCTTCGCCCGAAGCCAGTACATGATCCAGTCCGCCGAAGCCGATGTCATAGGCCCAGCCGTCGCCACCGTACATCCAGAAGCATTTTTTTGAGAGATGGTCTTTATGCTGGAGAACGGCTGCCGCGTGAGGAGAGGAACAATGTTCC
Source organism: uncultured Mailhella sp. (assembly GCF_947631555.1). GTDB lineage: Bacteria > Desulfobacterota > Desulfovibrionia > Desulfovibrionales > Desulfovibrionaceae > Mailhella. The sequence goes on from NZ_CANRLT010000026.1 coordinate 18,091, forward strand.
AGCTCCTCGATGAGCGCCGCGGCGGTTTGTTCCGACGCTTCAGCATCGTCGAAGCCTTCCAGCCAGGCACGGGCGGCCAGGGCAAGACTGCCTTCCGGTACAGCGCGGAGCAGGGCTTCGACGCGGAGTTTTTCCGCTTCCCGCTGATACCTGTCGGAAAGGAGCATACCCAGGCAGAACTCGGCATTGTTTTCAAAGAGCGAATTGGACCACGCCGGCCCCCGGCCGTTTTTCTTGATGGTGTAGGGAATGCCGGGCATGGCGGCTCCCCATGCCTGAGAACAGCCTGTGGCGTTGGCCCAGTAGACGCGCGGCCCGAAGAGCTGGGTGAGCAGTTTTGCATAGGGCGTTTCGCCGCAGCCGGCACAGGCTGCCGAGAATTCCAGCAGAGGCTGGCGGAACTGGCTGCCCTTGACAGTGAACGGGTCGAAGAGATCAGTTTTTTCGGGAAGCGAAAGGAGATATTCCCACTGCTCGGGCGTATTTTTGGAAGCCTTTCTTGGGATCAGGGAGAGGGCAGAGGCAGGGCAGCTCTGGATACAGCTCCCGCAGCCCGTGCAGTCCCTGACGCTGATCTGGAGCGCATAGTCATAGCCTTGAGCAGCGCCGCCACGCGCCGGGACATGGGGCAGATCCGAAGGTGCGGCTGCGCTTTCGTGCGGCGTCATGAGGAAGGGACGGATAACGGCGTGCGGGCAGACGAATGAACACCTGTTGCACTGAACGCAGGCACGGGCATCCCATTCCGGTACGCGCAGGGCGATGTCCCGTTTTTCGTAGGCGGTGAGGCCCATGTCCATCCGTCCGTCCTCATAGCCATTGAAGGCGCTGACCGGAAGCTCGTCACCCTTCTGCGCGTTGATGGGGAGGAGCAGACGCCGTACAACGGGGGGCAGCTCGTCCGCAGGGGAAACAGGCGCATCGGCGGACGAGCTGCCCCCCGTTGTACGGCGTCTGCACGGGGACTTCCCGCACCCGTTCCACACCTGCCCTGAGCGCGGAAAGATTCCTGGCAACGACAGCGTCGCCCTTGGCGAAGTAGGTGCGGCGGACGGCTTCTTCCATCGCGGAAAGCGCCGCTTCCAGAGGCATGATGTCCGCGATGCGAAAGAAGGCGGCCTGAAGGATGTTGTTCACATAGGAACCGAGGCCCAGACTTTGGGCCAGAGCGCTGGCATCGATGACGAAAAGCCGGGCGTGCTTCTGCGCCAGCGTCCTGCGCAGAGAAGCCGGAAGCCGCTGTTCCAGCATATCGTCCGGCCAGCTGGAGTTCAGGAGAAACAGTCCGTGTTCCTTGAGTTCCTCCGCCATGTCGTACTTGCCCACAAAGGTTTCGTTGTGGCAGGCGACAATGTCGGCCCGGCGGACAAGGCTGGAGGTGCGGATGGGGGAGGAGCTGAAGCGCAGGTGCGACTTGGTGACGCCGTAGGATTTTTTTGCATCGAATTCAAAATAGGCCTGGGCGTACAGTTTGGTTGTGCTGTTGACTATATCCACCGTGTTTCTGTTCGCGCCGACCGTTCCATCGGAACCCAGTCCCCAAAACTTGCAGCTGAACGTGTGCGCATCCGGTTCGAAGCGTCTGCCGCGGGGCAGGGAACGCCGGGTAACATCATCGTCAACGCCAATGGTAAAGCCGTTTTTGGGGTGCGGAGAGTGCAGGTTGTCGAACACGTCACAGATGAGAGACTCGTCTGTATCCTTGGAGGAGAGGCCGTAGCGTCCGCCCGTGATGACAAGGCCCGAGTGTCCTGAAAGTGCGGTGCAAACGTCTTCATAGAGAGGTTCTCCGGCCGCTCCCGGCTCCTTGCAGCGGTCGAGGACGGCGATACGTTTCACCGTGGGAGGCAGTGCCTGTTTCAGATGTTGCGCAGAGAAGGGGCGGTAGAGATGCACCTGTAGAAATCCCGCCTTGCGGCCGCGGGCGCGGAGCCAGTCTACGGCGCTCATGGCGCAGCCGCTGACAGAACCCATGGCAATGACCACTTCTTCGGCATCCGGCGCACCGTAGTAGTTGAAAAGATGGTATTCCCGTCCCGTGATGGCGCTGATTTTCTGCATGAGAGCTTCCACTTCATCGGGCAGCGCGTCATAAAAGCGGTTGGAGGCTTCCCGGATCTGGAAGAACACGTCGCTGTTCTGAACGGTTCCACGGATTTTTGGATGTTCCGGATTGAGAGCCTGTGCGCGGAAGCGTGCCAAAGCGTCCCTGTCCAGAAGTGAGGCAAGGGCGTCAAGGTCAATTTTTTCGATGTTGCAAAGTTCGTGCGAAGTGCGGAAGCCGTCGAAAAAATGAAGGAAGGGGATACGGGATTGGATGGCGGCAAGATGGGCCAGTCCGGCAAGATCCATGACCTCCTGAACGCTCCCGGTGCAGAGCATGGCGAAACCTGTTTGCCGGCAGTTCATGACATCGGAGTGGTCGCCGAAGATGGACATGGCATGGGTTCCCACCGTGCGTGAGGCCACATGCAGAACGCAGGGCAGAAGTTCACCCGCAATGCGGTGGAGTACGGGGATCATCAGCAGAAGGCCCTGTGAGGAGGTGAAGGATACGGCAAGAGATCCGGTTTGAAGCGCACCATGCGCGGCGGCTATGGCTCCGGCTTCCGACTGCATTTCGACGAGGGAAACCGGCTGCCCGAAGAGATTCCTTCGGCCCGATGCCGCCCAGACGTCGGTCTGTTCCGCCATGTTTGAGGAAGGCGTGATGGGGTAGATCGACGCTACTTCAGAAAAGGCGTAGGCAACATACGCCGCTGCGGTATTCCCGTCCATGGTAACGAAATTATGAGTAGACATAAAGAACCTTCTGCTGAAGCCATCGGGAGAAGAGATAAACTGAGGGGAACACTACTGCCGCCCCCTGTCAACAGAAAAGTCTGGATACAAAAAAGAGTGAACCATGCCCGCATCGTCAGTTCTCAGGACACACTAAGCAAGGGCGCAGTTTTTCCTGCCTGAACGTGTACCGGAGCCGTCATGCGGTTCTGTCTTTTACCGGCTGCTGCCGCTGATGTGCTGTTTGTCTCAGCCACATGTGGAGGTGTTCCGGCAGGGTACGGCAAGAACCATGCTGGTTTCGCAGCAGGGAAAATTCGCGGTGAGACCCATGCCTTAAACCCGGCGCGGGTTACAAGCGGTTCCGAAGCTGGAACCGTTTGCTCATGTAGGCGTTGCGCAGGGCGGAATACGGCTCCAGTGCCGATTCGGTGATCTGGTCATAAGGCTCATAGAGTCTGTCCGCAGAATTGAAGGCGAAGAATACGGTGCTGCTCACGGTGACAGGCCAGTCGAGCATGTAGTCCTGGGGCTTCATGAACAGGTCGCCTCCAAGTCCGGCGGCTCCGCGCACGGTGGAAGGACCGAGGAAGGGGATGATGAAGTAGGGTCCGTCGGGAACGCCCCATGCGGCGAGGGTACCGTCAAAGTTCGCCGTCTCGGGGTGGTATTCATAGAGCGGCTTGCTCTGGCTTGCGACATCGGCAAAGCCCAGGCTCACCATGAAGTTGACCAGACCTCTGTCGAACTCCACTCCTGCCTGAGCAAATTCCCCTTGAAGCAGGAAGTTTATCATGCGCACGGGGAAGGCAAGATTGTAGGCAAAAGTGCTGATGCCGGAGCGGATGGGGGCGGGGACGACGAAGGAGTAGCCCTTGTGCACGGGTTTGACGATGTTCTGAAGCAGCCAGTCGTTGGTATGGAACCAGAAGCGGTTCCAGCCTTCGAGGGGATCATCGGCGATCTTTGCGTCTTCGGCGGAGTAGTCGTCGTAGTCATCCAAACTGTTGTCTTCCACAGGCAGGGCATCAGTTTGAGCGGCTTCGGGCGCGGACACAGAGGCGGCAGCTTCACTGCCGGTATCGGGAACCTGTCTGGCGCAGGCGCTCACGGCAAAGAGGAGAAATACCGTCAGGACAAGTCTGGCAAGGCTCATTTTTCCGCGTCCTTTTGCTTTTTGTTTTTCTGCTCTTCCGCCTTGGCCCTGACACGCTCGATAAGCGTCTGGGGATCGCCCTTGGACAGAATGTCCCGGAACTGGTCGCGGTAATTCTTGATCATGCTGATACCTTCGATGAGAACATCATACACGACCCAGCGAGCGTTCTTTTCCAGCATTCTGAAGGCTACGGGATGAACTTGCCTGGCCAGAAAGTTCATCTGGACCTCCACGCGCTTGCCGTTGTTGGAGCTGGTCTCTCCTGTGAATTCTACTTTTTCGCCGTTGTAGCTGTCCAGGGTGTCCACATAGGTGTTGCGCAGAAGATCGGTAAAAGCGGTCTTGAAGTCCTCTTTCTGCTGCGGAGTGAACTTTCTCCAGGACGGTCCCACGGTACGGGTGGCAAACTCTTCAAAATCGAAAAGGGTAAGAACCTCCTGTTCGATCTTTTGACGGACAGCCATTTTTGTTTCCGGGTTTCTGAAGGCGGGATCGTTGAGGAGTGCGAGGATACGGGAGGCGCCTTCTTCTGCAGTCTGCCGTGCGGTAAGCGGTGCGGCCTGGGCGGACAGCGCCGTCGTCAGACATAAAACAAGGGCAAGAAAGAACTGTTTGACGCACATGGCTTAAACCCCTCCAAAAACGACCTTGCCGATGAGAGCTTCAAGGTCGAGAGCCGGTTCTGTATCAGAAATGACGCTGCCCTGCCGAAGCGTTTCTTCCGCTCCGCCGGGCGTGATGGAGATGTATTTGTCGCCGATAAGTCCGCTGGTCTTCACGGAAGCCATGGAATCTTCGGAAATCGGTACGCCCTCATTGATATGCAGATCAACATAGGCCGTATAGTCGTTGGTGTCGAGGCGGATGGCGGAAACCTTGCCCACGGATACTCCGGCGATCTCGACGCTGGCTCCCACGCGCAGCCCGGCGACGGAAGAGAAGCGCGCCGACACGGTATAGCCCTTGTCGCCCAGTACTTCCATGCGCCCAAGTTTGATGGTGAGATAGCTCACGCAGATGAGTCCGATCAACACGAAAACGCCAATCACGGTAGTTTTTGCAGCAGACATACTATCCTCTTCGCTCAGCAGACGCTCCGCTTTCAGAAAAGCGGCGGCCTGAGATCAATCGTTAAGCCATTCTTCCAGAGCGCTCCGCACCGCATTGTTGAGCGGCGGGGCCGCCATGCGGCGGGATTCTTCAAACTGCCGGTCAAGGAAACGGAGCAGGTAGGGATCCCGCGTTTGAGAGAGTTCTTCCTTTGTCCCGGAAAAGGCCGTTTTTCCGGCATGGAGTACAAGGACATGCTCGGCTATGCGGGCCATGCTCCCAAGGTCATGGGTCACGACAAGTGTTGTCATCTGGGGATAGCAGGCGTGCATGTCGAGAAGAAGCTGATCCATCTGTGCGGCCGTTATGGGGTCAAGGCCGGATGTAGGCTCATCGCAGAACAGGACAGGAGGCTCCGTGACAATGGCACGGGCCAGTCCTGCGCGTTTTCTCATGCCGCCGGAAAGTTCCCCTGGATAAAAATTGGCAAAGCGCTCCAGTCCCACGAGTTCCAGTGTCCGCTGCGCGGCTTCCTGCAAAACCTTGCGGGGAAGGCGGGTGTGCTCCATGAGCGGCAGCGCCACGTCTTCCTCCAGCGTCAGGGAGCTGATGAGCGCACCGTCCTGAAACAGCACACCGAAGCGGCGGCGCATCTTGTGGAACTGGGCGGGCGGCATACGGCAAATGTCGTGACCGCCAATGAAGATCTGCCCAGAAAGTGGCGTGTTCAGGCCCAGGAGGAGACGCAGCAGCGTGGTCTTGCCGCATCCGGATTCACCAAGCAGCGTGGTGATGGCCCCTGCCGGAAGCTCGGCCGTGAGATCCTCCAGTACCACGCGGCCGCCGTACCCGCCGTTCAAGTTTCTGATGGATATGTTCCAGGCGTCAACGTTCATGAGGACCGCCTCACAGGAGGAAAGAGGTAAGCACATAGTCCGCCATGAGGATGAGTACGCAGCTCATCACCACGGCCGATGTCGTGGCGTTGCCGACGGCTTCCGCTCCCTTGCCGTCTTTGCGCAGATGGGCGTTGTAGCCCTGATAGCAGCAGACGAGGATCACGAGGACTGCGAAGACGGCGGCCTTGAGGAAGCAGCCTTGAATGTCGTGCAGCGTGACGCTGGATTCTATGCCGGAAAAATACCGGCCTTCATTGAGTGAAAGCAGGACGCAGGCGGAGAGGTAGCCGCCGAAGATACCGATGACCGTAAAGATGGAGGTGAGCAGTGGGAAGGTGATAAGTGCGGCCAGCAGCCTTGGGCTGACAAGGTAGCCGATGGGATGGATGTCCATGACTTCCAGAGCGTCTATCTGATCGGAAATGCGCATGACGCCGATTTCAGCGGTCATGGCGGAGCCAGCGCGGGCGGTGATCATGACGGCCGTGAGCACGGGGGCCATTTCGCGGATGAGCGTCAGGGCAAGGAGCGAACCAAGCATACCCTGCGCGCCGAACATGGACATGGCGTAAAACGCCTGAAGCCCGAGTACCAGGCCGGTAAAAAGCCCGATGAGCAGGATGACGAACATGGATTTTGCGCCGATGACGTAGACCTGCTGGACGACTTTTCCGGCGAGACGCCTGGAGTAAGGAATTTGCCGGAAGCCCTCGGCGAGGAAGAGGGTCATGTCTCCCAGTCGATTCAGAAGCTGAAAAATGGGTGTACGGATCTCGTTCATAACCAGTCGTTCCCTGCCTGATATGGTGAAACATGATAGCGCAGACGGCGAGTTTTTGCAATGGGCACAGGCGCGCGGAAAACAACGTCTTGCATGGAGGCGGCGGCTGCGTTAGAAAACATGGATACCTGCCGCAGCACGGTGCGGTTTCGCCATTTTTATGAGGAGATGTTCATGTGCCTTGCCGTTCCCGTTCGTGTCGTTGAAGCTCTGGAAGAGGGAAGAATCAAAGTCCGGATAGGCGAGGGCGAGAGCTTTATGGAAGTATCCTCGCTGCTGCTGCCTGAGCCGCCAAGGCCCGGAGAATACGTCATCGTCCATGCTGGTTTTGCCCTACGCACACTGGATCCGGACGAAGCCCGTGAATCGCTCGCGATCTTTCACGAAATCGCTGCGTTGGGACTGGACGGCAGTACCGCCAAATCATAGTTCAAGTTTTACTTCAGCAAATGATCGATCTCAGTTTGCCGGAATCTTGTGGAGCGTAACATATCGTTTTTCCCTCAACAAATGTTCCGTGAGGTTTGAAATCTCCACGTTCATGGGAAAAGAGGGGTGGACACAACGGCGAAGACACTAACATCCTTTTCCGTTATCCTTCCTTGAAAAGAAGGGGCAATCCACACAGCCTCTTCGGGGCGGCTATGGAGTCAGTCGGAAGAGAGGGGCGATACTAGATTGAAACGTAGTTGTTTTGCGGATGTCAAAGCCTGTCGGCTGTTTTAATTATTTTGTTTTGGCTGGCTGAAGTCCCTTGTTCCCGGAGAAAAGTCTGAACGGCGAAGTAAGCACAAAGCCCAGAAGGTCGATGGCCGTGGAACCGATGTTCCCCACGGTGCCCACAACCGCGCCGACGACCTGATAGTTTGTCGTGGGATGGGTCAGAGGCCCCTTGATGGTCACGGGCATTTCAGGGATGCCGGCCAGAGTGATTTTTGCGCTGGCGTCGATACTCTGTTCCTGAAGATTGATCGTCCCTGCGCCCTTGACGGAAGTAAGGTTTCCTTCGAGGCGGAAATCCTTGCTGGTGACAATTCCATTGCTGGCCTGCGTACTCAGTGAGAGCGTCTTGAAGGCCGTGCGGGATTCGCCGCTTTTTTGTCCGGACGGCCCATTCGTGCTGATGACGGCGCCGTTGGTGGCGCTGAAGAACAGTTCGCCGTTCAGTGTGCGCTTCCAGTCGTCCCAGTATACCTGCCGGGAGGTGAGCGCAGCGTTCAGCGTTCCTGTCCCGTCAAGCAGTGTTTTTTGTCCCCTGTCCTTGCAGAATGCCAGGAGATTCAGCGCCGTCACCCGCACGTTGGCGCTGTTGTCCACGCTGTTTCCGTTCTGAACTGAGGCGGCCGTAAAATCCAGCGTCAGCTTCCCGCCGCCGGGAAACAAGGCTGTAACGGGGATATGCAGGCGTCCCTTTGCCAGGGTGATGGGAAAGGCAAGTTTTGTCAGTGTGGTTTCAAAGGCGCGCAGTTTATCCAGAGTGAGCAGAATTCTGGCGTCATGCTCTCTGAGCAGGGAGAGAGGCAGCCTGGCGTGTGTTTCCTTTGCAGTCTTTTGGTTGGAAAGGCAGGTGTCAAGATTGAGGTTCTTGAGATGCAAGGCCCCGTCCGTACGCGGGCGTCCTTGCCAAGAGTGCTTGATATTTCCGGAAAAGTCCGTGCTGTCCAGTTTGCCGGAAAGCTGGGAAAGTTCGATGTCATTTTGGGAAACCGCATAACCCGTTTCGAACTTCACACTGCGGAAAGGAAAATCTTCTGTCTGCGAGAGGCCGAACGCGCGCAGTGTGCTGCCTGGTGTCGAGCTGGTACCGGAGACTTTTCCAGAGAGGAACGCGCTCCTGGCATCCGGCTTTACGCAGGCGTTCCCTTCCAGACGGAAGGCTTTGTGCTCAAGAGTGGCGTCCGTAAATTCAAACTGCTTGAACGAGGCTGGGAAGGAGAGGGCGGTGCTCCCTGTGAGAACGATATCCTGCGGCCAGGAGGAGACGAGCGTCTTGCCCAGCGTCAGAGTAAAGTTGAGCTTCTGCCGGTTCATGGAGGCAGGAAGGCCGTTTTCCGTGCTGAAGGCGATGGTCGCTTTGGGGGCTTTGGCTTCGACCTTCCAGCGTTCAGTCTCCAGGGCAGCACTCCATGTGCCCTTAAAATCCATGACGGGCGGTTTTGCGGAAAGATTTTTCGGAGGAACGGCTGCGGCATTTGCCTGAACGGAGAACGAGCGGAAGGCAAGCGGCTGGCGGGACTCCTTTGTGCGCATGGTTCCCTGCGCAAACGACGCCTGAACCGAGCCTTCAAGTGAAGCCAGAATATGGGTCAGGTCGCCGGGAAGGAAGGTGAGATCGGCTTTGCCCTGCTTCAGGGTGGAGCTGAGCGCCGGATACCCGGCAAGTACGGTGGCAGGTTCGGCTGCCGATACGCCGTTCAGTACCGCCGTCACCCGTACCTTGTCCTGAAGATAGACCTCAGCGCCGGCCTTGCCCTTATAGAGATCATCAGCGGAGATTTTCAGCATGGTTCCCGATGTCGGGGCGGGCACGATATGCACATCGACTTTCGCCGGTGTGAATTTCAGTATCGCGCTCTTGTCGGCCATGAGGTGGATGTCGTATCCGCAGGTTGTCGAGGAATCATCCTGTGCAGTCTCGTCGGACGGCGAGAGCGGAAGGACGGGCGGCGGCAGATGGGACATGTCCGGCGCAGTTCCATGCAGTTCCGGGAAAACAGCGTCCAGATCGGCATGATTGGTTCTGGCATCGATGCGGATGTCGGGTTTTAGAAATTCAGCGCAGCTTCCGGAACCTGAGAACTCCATGTTGAGGACTTTTGCCGTGAGCCTGGGGACGACAATTCCCAGGAGGGAAAGTTCAAAGTCATCGAACGAGCCAGTGATGTTGTCGAGGGCGTATTGCAGCCCGCCGGTCATGGCCCGGCCGAATCCGAACCAGCGCGTCAGACTGAAGTGGTGGATGTCCGCCCTGCCGCGGAGGGTGGGTTTGCCCTGTGGGAGACCGAAAAGAGAGCCGGACAGAGTCAGGCGGTCGTCTTCCATGCGCACATCGGCCTGTTGTATCTGAATGGGAACATCCAGTCCTGAGAGAGAAAACGGGATGTTGAAGGACATGGGAACGTTATGGCCGTTCATGGTCATTACCGCTGATGCCGCCGTCGTGCCCTTGCCGAGGTACAGCCCCTGTTCGGGGTCGATGTCGAAGCTGCCTTCCAGCGTCAGGTTTACCGGTTTCGCCAGAGGGAAGTAGCGGTACGGAGCGGAGATTTTATGGCCAATCGCTGCGTCGAGGGCGCCCATTTGCAGAGAAGTGGAACATTGTACCGTACTGGTCCAGAGTCCTGAAAGCCTTTTTTTCAGAGTGGGGATGGACAGAGCCGTGTCTGAAGCGGTGATGTCGATGCCCGAAGCCAGCGCGCAGTGGACGGAGGCAAGGCGCAGTTCCAGATGGCCGGGGAAAAGGCCGGGAAGTCTGGCCGTGCTTTCGATTCCGGAAAGGACGAGGGCGCTGCGTCCGTCGGCAGTGGAGAGACGGCAAAGACCTTCGTGGATGGAAAAATGCGTACCAATAATGGACGGATGAACGGCAGGGAGCTTGAAGGATGCGGGCGGAAGCGCTTCAGGCTTCTGTTCCCCAGCCAGAAGTTTGTCCGTGATCTGGCCGGACACGTCGAGAGTGGGGCCGTCGAGACTTAGTCTGGTTACGATGGGGCGCAGGCGCAGCAGGGAAAACCAGCTCATTTCAGCACGGGCGTGCCGGACGTACAGTTCGATGTTGTCCATGCTGCCGCGGCTCAGGCTGAGGTCATGGAAGTCAAGTGCCGGTCGGGGAAAAAAGGAAAGTGAAATCTCACCGATGGAACACTGGACATCGAGGGCCGAGCACAGTCCGCGGGAAACGGTTCCGCCAAGTCTGGCGGGCTGAAGCCATGTCAGGTACGCATACGCGGAAATGGTGAGAAAGATTCCCCACAGCGCAAGCAGTATGGTTCCCGGACGCGGTTTTCGCATATTCCCTCTTGACGTGGCGCAGGACTTTTCGTACCGATTTTCTCAGCCCCGAGTTTCCCGTATTGTAGAAAATTTGCCGGATTTTCACAAGCGCGGCGAAACGGATTTTGCAGATTATCAGCGCTTGTTTCCCATATGAGGAGTATCCATGACCTATTACAGCTACGCGGCCGCGGCCGTCCTCTTCCTTGCAGGACTGGCGGGAGGGATGCTGCCCTTTGTTACCGCCTGGGATCGGCATAGCGCGGTCGTCCGCAGACGTTCTCTTTATGACAAAAGCGCAGGGCAGGTTGAGACGTTGACGGCACTGCTTCTCATGGGCTACGCCGTCCTTCTCGGCCTGGATCTGCTCATGGGTGGAGCCATCGACCGGAACATGACCGGCCCCTGGGCAATGCTCTGGGAACTTCTGGTCATGGCCGCTGCTCCGGCGGCATTGTGTACGGCTGTTGTTCTCATCTCACCGCCGCCGTTTAAAAAGGCGCTGAGTGTCTGCGGAGGACTTTTTGCCCTCCTGGGACAGACGGGGGCCTGTGTACTCATGTGGGCGTTCTGTCTGGGCGCCCTGACCGGAGCCGGAACTACGCCCGAAGTCGCGCAGCAGGCGTTTGCCGTCATCCTTGATCGGCAGTACTGGCCCCAGCTCGGGCTGTTTGTACTCTTTTCCGTCCTTCTGGGCCTGACGGCCGCCTACGCTCTGTCGCTCTGCTGGCATATCCTGTGCCGCAGAAAGGATGATTTCGGACGGGACTTCTATTCCTTCGTTCTCGGTGTGCGCGCCCGCCAGTCCGCAGGAGCCGGCGCGCTCCTGCTCCCTGTCACCGCAGTCATGTTTGTGCTGTATCCTCTGGATCCCGTCCGGGCGCAGGAGCTGATGCCCCTGCCCGGCGGCGCGGAACTCGCGCTTTCGGCTGGGATGCTTGCCTTCCCCCTGGCAGTGCTCCTCTGGTACATGATTTCCCGTTCTCCTGTACCCATGCAGCGCCGTTCTCTGGCTTTTCTGGCTATGCTGCTTCTTCTTGCCGGAACCTATGCCGCACTGGGGCGTTTCTGAGGTTGAATGTGCGGCAAAGGAGTTCCGCGGCCATGTCCCTGGCCATGTCCCTGCAGAAAGGGCGCACTCCTTTGGTTTCGCAGTGCGGCCTTTTCGAACAATGCCGATATTGACGCTGCTCTTTCCGTAAGTTATGAATATCGCAGGAATTGAAGTAATCACAGCGGCTGGACAAGGTGCTTGAACCACTAACATGCAGGAGGCTTTCATGAGCGTAGACGGCATCAATGTGCAGACAATGGGCACGGCTTCTCTGAACACAGAACGCACGGCACTATCGGACGTTTCCCCGCAGAGCGTCAGCAACGCGGTTTCCCTGTCCATAGGCAAGGCGATCGTTCCTGCCGGAGATTCCGTTTCCATGGTGGATAAGGCCGGAAGAAAGTATGTCTTCACGCCGTACTTCTCCGCCAAGGGCGAGCAGCTTGTGCGCATCGCAACGACATCCGCAAACGGTGTGCAGGGAAACAAGTCCATACGACTGGAGCAGCTTGACTCCTATTGCAGCAGGAACGGTCTGAGCACCCCTAACCTTGTCTATCATCGCTAATCCTCGCTGGGGAGTTTGAAACGCATGGGCACGACGGAGCAGCAGGACTATCTGCTTGAGCAGCTTTTTGCCTGTTCAGAGGAACTGGAACGCCTTCATGAGCAGATGTGCGCCGAGGGGCGTTCGCCTGAGGCCATGACTGCGGAAGAGAGGCGGCAGCTGCAGGACATTCAGCACAGGGTGGAGACGTATGATCTCCAGCTCGATGAGTTTCGGAAGGAACAGCGAACCGCAGAACTTTCGTCCGCGCGCAGGCTGCGCGGGATGCGCATTTAGCACACGTTTTTCACCGGATAAAGGCGGCATGCTCTTCATGAATAGAAGGGTATGCCGCCTTTTTTGCGGAGGCCGCTGGGCAGGATTTCGGCTTTCCTTTGAAAAGAGATGGGGCTGCGTGACAGGCTTTTTGTTGGTTAAAACCACGTTCTTCCTCCAGGAAAGAGGAGCAGATTCAAAGGAAGGCCGGACCAGGTAGAAGGACGTCTCGAAAAATTTTCACCTGTTACGAAAAAACGTCTTGACACGCTGCCGGGGACGGGGCAAGCTGAAGTCATCGAGCGGATGGATCGCTCGAAGAATCCTGTCAGTCAGGGTTCGCGAAGTGAGGATGCTCTCCCTTTGATGTT
>NZ_CANRLT010000027.1 GCF_947631555.1 uncultured Mailhella sp.
AGGGGCGCGACCTCTGACCAAGAACGGCCTGAGCTTCCTGGGCCTGTTTCAATCCACGCGCCCGCGAGGGGCGCGACGTATCTTGTCACCGCTTGACATAGCCTTGCCAAGTGTTTCAATCCACGCGCCCGCGAGGGGCGCGACCCTCTGCTGTTATCACTTACATGATCACCAGAAATGTTTCAATCCACGCGCCCGCGAGGGGCGCGACACGCTTAGGAAGTCTATGTTTTCCAGCGTGGACTTGTTTCAATCCACGCGCCCGCGAGGGGCGCGACATGAGTTAATCCCACACGGCACTGACCCCTACTTGTTTCAATCCACGCGCCCGCGAGGGGCGCGACCCCTTCCTCGGAAACGTCTAAACCTTTAGAATAGTTTCAATCCACGCGCCCGCGAGGGGCGCGACCACGCCTTTCCAGTCCGCCTTTGCGCGGGCGTTTGTTTCAATCCACGCGCCCGCGAGGGGCGCGACCTTCTGGGAGCCGCTCATAGAGCGGCCCTTGGAAGTTTGTTTCAATCCACGCGCCCGCGAGGGGCGCGACTGAAGGTGTAGCGGGTAAATGGGCACTCCCTGCGGTTTCAATCCACGCGCCCGCGAGGGGCGCGACCCATAGCAAAGTATATACTCTCTTGTCAAGGGTGTTTCAATCCACGCGCCCGCGAGGGGCGCGACGGGAACCCGTGCAGGATGCCGATACGGGCATACTTGGTTTCAATCCACGCGCCCGCGAGGGGCGCGACTGCGCTTCAAGAACGTTCTCAAGTCGCGCCAAGTGTTTCAATCCACGCGCCCGCGAGGGGCGCGACTTGCCACTTGCCAGCCGCGCCCTCAAAAGCGCGAACGTTTCAATCCACGCGCCCGCGAGGGGCGCGACGCGCTTGCAAGGCGCGTTGCGCAAGCAATCGCCGTTTCAATCCACGCGCCCGCGAGGGGCGCGACATCCGGATATCTCCAGCGGATAAGGTCACCGACGTGTTTCAATCCACGCGCCCGCGAGGGGCGCGACCCATTGCGGGGTCAGTGTCCTAGGGGACTATGTCGTTTCAATCCACGCGCCCGCGAGGGGCGCGACGTCGGGACTTGGAAGGAAGCGCGGAGTACCTCCGGACAGTTTCAATCCACGCGCCCGCGAGGGGCGCGACCTCTCAAGGCCGATGACACTAATGAGGGCTTTGAAGTTTCAATCCACGCGCCCGCGAGGGGCGCGACGCCAGCGGTGGCCTCCCGCTGTCGGGACTTGGGAGTTTCAATCCACGCGCCCGCGAGGGGCGCGACGCTCCAGCGAGACTTTTTCAAGGGCGCGCTTGAGTTTCAATCCACGCGCCCGCGAGGGGCGCGACGCTTGAGAACATAGACTTCTTAAGCATCAAAACTGTTTCAATCCACGCGCCCGCGAGGGGCGCGACGCGCCGGAACAGGATAACTTTACACTTCCGCAAGGTTTCAATCCACGCGCCCGCGAGGGGCGCGACGAGCAAGTCGCGCGCGGCGGCGCAGACCACGGCGCTGTTTCAATCCACGCGCCCGCGAGGGGCGCGACCATCGGTATCGTAGTAGCCTATTGCATAAATCTTGGTTTCAATCCACGCGCCCGCGAGGGGCGCGACGAGCAAGTCGCGCGCGGCGGCGCAGACCACGGCGCTGTTTCAATCCACGCGCCCGCGAGGGGCGCGACTTCATAGCATCACTCCTTGTGTAGTGTGTAAAGATGTTTCAATCCACGCGCCCGCGAGGGGCGCGACCAAGGCCGCCGCGTAACCCCCAACAGCAACCTGTGTTTCAATCCACGCGCCCGCGAGGGGCGCGACCTACGACACCACCGGCCGCTGGACTACCTGCGCGGTTTCAATCCACGCGCCCGCGAGGGGCGCGACATAGACTACTTGTCGGTTAAGGTTAAGGCCGCGCCGTTTCAATCCACGCGCCCGCGAGGGGCGCGACCGCCACTTGCCAGCGACGCCCTCAAAAGCGCGCACGCGCCGTTTCAATCCACGCGCCCGCGAGGGGCGCGACGACGCCTGCGCCTTGAGCTTGGCGAGGGACTTCATGTTTCAATCCACGCGCCCGCGAGGGGCGCGACGCCGGAAATGTTCAAGCGTGCACAAGAAACTTGGTTTCAATCCACGCGCCCGCGAGGGGCGCGACTGAGGGTGTGGCGGGTAAATGGGCACTCCCTGTGGTTTCAATCCACGCGCCCGCGAGGGGCGCGACGCTGGAACTGCCCACTTCCAGACCGGCATAGCAGGAGTTTCAATCCACGCGCCCGCGAGGGGCGCGACCTGCGGCCATTCGTGGTTTTGATAATGGTGGCTGGTTTCAATCCACGCGCCCGCGAGGGGCGCGACGGTGTCATAATAGGAGCCAGGGTCGGAGCGACACGTTTCAATCCACGCGCCCGCGAGGGGCGCGACAGACTTCCAAAATACAGAATCACCAAGGGTAATCGTTTCAATCCACGCGCCCGCGAGGGGCGCGACGAAAACAGCTAGGCTTGTCAACTATTTTTTTTAAGTTTCAATCCACGCGCCCGCGAGGGGCGCGACGTCGTCGTCGTCGTGGTCGTCGCCGCTCTCGTCGGTTTCAATCCACGCGCCCGCGAGGGGCGCGACGGCTACTGTGTCCCGTGGCTTCGGCGTGTGGACGGTTTCAATCCACGCGCCCGCGAGGGGCGCGACTTCCTCAAGATGTTCCTGGAGTTCTTCTGCCGGAGGTTTCAATCCACGCGCCCGCGAGGGGCGCGACAAGCGTGACTTACAGCTATTTCTCAAGCGCTTCAGTTTCAATCCACGCGCCCGCGAGGGGCGCGACACCAATTCCATGACCGACCATAGAACCAGCAGGAGTTTCAATCCACGCGCCCGCGAGGGGCGCGACCCGATACGCACTTCTGTAAGACTTGTAATACCTTGTTTCAATCCACGCGCCCGCGAGGGGCGCGACCTTTGTGTTCGCGCCAGACGATGTCTTTGTCAAAGTTTCAATCCACGCGCCCGCGAGGGGCGCGACTTTTGTCCAGCGCGTCACGCGCTATGGCAAGGCGCGTTTCAATCCACGCGCCCGCGAGGGGCGCGACCTGTGTCTCATGGGGAGAGTATATACATAAATCGGTTTCAATCCACGCGCCCGCGAGGGGCGCGACAAGGCACCACCATTAGAATGCATATACTCAATAAGTTTCAATCCACGCGCCCGCGAGGGGCGCGACTAGGCGGGATGGCAAAAGCTAGCAACGGTAAGCAGTTTCAATCCACGCGCCCGCGAGGGGCGCGACCGCAAAGATAAGAGACGCGCTTGCAAGCTAACTTGTTTCAATCCACGCGCCCGCGAGGGGCGCGACCTCCTTACAGCCTTGTCTCATGAGTCGGGGACAAGGTTTCAATCCACGCGCCCGCGAGGGGCGCGACGAGCTGTCCTTGATATACATGGACAGCAAGACTGGGTTTCAATCCACGCGCCCGCGAGGGGCGCGACACAAGCGTACACTCTTATAATATCCCTATGCAAGTGTTTCAATCCACGCGCCCGCGAGGGGCGCGACGTCTATCCATTCCGCACCTCTCTTGTCTACTTGCAAGTTTCAATCCACGCGCCCGCGAGGGGCGCGACGGTAGTGACTTATGACTTTTTTCTGGACTTTAAGGGTTTCAATCCACGCGCCCGCGAGGGGCGCGACGTTCGTCTGGCCGACAGCGTTCCCAGAGGTAGAAGTTTCAATCCACGCGCCCGCGAGGGGCGCGACCATACCTTGCCTAGTCTATCGGTATCACCATAGGGTTTCAATCCACGCGCCCGCGAGGGGCGCGACGAAGGTATGTAGCCCTGTCTGTAGACTTACTGCAGTTTCAATCCACGCGCCCGCGAGGGGCGCGACTCTCGCAAGGCTGCATGTACAGCCTTGCATAGATGTTTCAATCCACGCGCCCGCGAGGGGCGCGACTCGACTACGACTGTCTGCTGGTACGGCCAGCAGACGTTTCAATCCACGCGCCCGCGAGGGGCGCGACCCGCCATGATACACATGGCGGGCGGTATGACGCTGTTTCAATCCACGCGCCCGCGAGGGGCGCGACCGCCTGCGTCATCTCTCCCCTGTGCCCTTGCGTGTGTTTCAATCCACGCGCCCGCGAGGGGCGCGACTGTCAAGGGTTATTATTCAATATTGCTGCACTGTTGGCAAGCCCCCACCGATGATCTTTTCTCTCTAGTCACTCAAAAACTTTCCCACGGCATATCAAGACAAATTTATTTTACTATATCAATATATTATGAATATCGACGACCTTTAGGAAAATCTTGTTCGCTTGAGGTCCTCGCTTCAAAACACAAGAGGTCCTTCCAGATCAAATGTCGGCTTAGTGCCAAAGTGTTCAACCTTGCCTCGCCACGAATTCCCGAGAAGGTAAAAACGGAGACTATCTTTCTGCGTATCCATTTCCGCGATAAGGGAAGCACGCAATTTTTGCCATTGAGCATTATCCAAAAGGCATTCAAAGACTGAAAATTGTACCCTCTGTCCCCAATTGGTACAAAGTTTCGCTATGCGGCGAAGTCTCTTTCTTCCTTCTGCATTTTCAGTATTTACGTCATAACTAATCAATACCAACATATTTTGTCACCTGATTGAAAAAGGAGGATAGGCGTCTAGTTCTCCCCGAATATACCGTGCAAGCAATTGCGCCTGTATATGGAACAACTGCCCTACCATCATCCGTTCATGTAAAAAAGGATGTTCAATTTCTTCCCTTTTGCGTTCCTGCCATATAGCAAGAACTTCTTTTCTGCTCTTTTCTTTCAGTATGACAGCACCTGTTTCCATCCGAATAAAATCTGACTTTCGTATCTGCTGTCTGTTGATAAGAGTTACAGTCAAACGATCGGCAAGATAGGGCCGAAATTCCTCCATCATATCCAGAGCCAAACTGGGACGTCCAGGTCTATCCCGATGCAGAAAGCCTGCTGCAGGATCAAGCCCGACACCTTCCAGAGCGGCTCGGATATCATGTGTCAAAAGCGTATAAAAAAACGAAAGTAAACAGTTGACTTCGTTTAGAGGCGGTCGTTTGCTCCGAACCGAAAAACTTAAACCCTCTTCATGCGCTTCTCGCCGGATAAAACAGTCGAACACACTAAAATAACTGTGCGCAGCCTCGCCTTCAATACCTCGAACCACATCAAGTTCACCTTCTTTTTTCAATCTTTCCAGACAGTGTCTCAAGGTTTCCGAGGCCTGATTTATGGCTGAATTTTCCAAAATCCTTGCTTGACGAAGAAGTAAGGTCCTGCAGTTCGCAATTTTTCCGATAGTAAAAAAACGTGCAAGTTCAGCTGATTTTTGCAATGAATCGGAAATTCGGTATTGAGCTCGGCGCAGAAGAATATTTCCCGTTGTCGGCCCATACATGGCCGCCATAAATCGCCCGAATTCCGTAAACCAGGTTACGGTAACGCCAATCTTTGCACAGTGCTCCAATAAATACTGACTGCACGATATGTGTCCGAAGCAAGCTATTGACTGAAGCGTATGAAGTGGTATCTTGCCAAGCAACTCCCCTTCCAAACGGAGTTCGACACATTCACCTTCTTTGGAAAGCCAAGTATTCTGTGTCGTTACGAACAGCGTATTCAAGTAGCGTTTCATTCGTTTTCTCCGCACAACTGTTGAACATAGTCTGCGGCTCGCAATGAAGCCAGCTCTGGCAGGCAAAGTTCTTTCAAAGAGCAAGCGCCGCATCCGTTTTTTTGTTCCGGAGGAGGAGTTCTCCCCTGCTCCAGCAACTCATGAACAGCTCTGGCTACTTCTTCGGTTCGACACCGAAGTGCCTCGGTAAACTTCACTGTCAACCGACGGCGGGTTTGTCCATAGAAAAGCGCCCCCTCCGTTAGCGAAACGTTAAGCATCTCTTCCAGACAAAGTGCCTGCCCACAGAGCTGAACTTTATCGGCATCGCAGCCCTGTTTCGGCCTGCCCTTTTTATATTCTACGGGATACGGCCGCCAGATTCCTCCCTGACGCTGGAACTCCACGACATCGGCCCTGCCGTGGAGTCCCAGCCGTTCGGAGTTCAATTCAAGATCGGTAACGATCTTTACGCCGTCACGCAAGCGGCTGCTACTGTCGTGGGCACTCTCATGCATGATTCGGCCTTCCATGGTATGTCCGTTTTCCTGCCATACCTGTTCCAGAAAGATGAGGGCGCACTGTCTCGGACAGTATGCATAATGCTCAAGAGCAGACAGCGTAACCGATTCCATGCTAAAGCATTTCCTCCACACACACCCCAGACGGACATTCTCCCTTCAACGATATGGCGTAGTCTGCAAAACTGCGGGCCGGCCCGTCTGTAACCCGTTCACAGGTGACAAGATCAAACAGCTTCTGTGCCGGCGCATTACCCATAGGTTTTTCATGTTCAAACACAAACAGCTTGCGCGAACTCATTTTACCACGTGCCGCAGAATGGTCGTTTTCAAACATATTGATGATTGCTTCCCACAAAAGTTTGAGATCTTCCTCGGAAAAACCAGTCTTCTCCGCATACGGGGCAGAAATGAATCCTTCGGTTCGGTACAGTCCGTAAGGTACGATAAATTTGCGTCCCATGGTCCGCTCATTATCCAAATCTTTAACATTGGTCACGGCCATGCGTGTGATACAGATCTCGGCGGGAACGACAGGCTCCACGCTGGAGGCAAAGGTCAGCTGTACCGGCCCGCGCACCTGACCGCAGTTCACTTCCGTACTCATCACCGCTCCGAAGGTGCGAATGTCATAGAAGTTGTCACACATCCATCTAGTAACGGCTAACGCTTCCTCCTCTTTCTTGGGGAGTTTTCTCGCCTCAAATTTCAAGTTCAGCGCCGTATACGCTTCTTCATGTCTCTGGTTAAGTACGGCCTTTTCTTGGACATAAATGCGATATCCAGTGGCGCCTCCCCGTACAAGCTCCACATAGTTGCGGATCTTGCGCTTAAGGCAGACGTCCGTCACCAGGCCGCGTCCCGTCTCAGGATCAATGCGGGGCAGGTTCCCTGCATCTGGATCGCCGTTGGGATTGCCATTTTCCACGTCAAAAAACAGTACAAAGTCATAGCGATGAGCAAGAGCAGACATAGCAGCCTCCTTAGTCGGAAAGATCCGACGTTTCGTTTTTTTTCTGATAGTTGGCGTTATTCTGATGATAGTACCCAAGCATGAAGCGTCCCTGGTCGGCCAGAGAAAGTACAGCAGGAAAATCCGTCATACTGCCCATAATGTCGGCAACCGTTTTGGTAAAGCTGACATCATAGCCGCTGAAGCTGTTTTTCTTCACTTTCGTCACATGGTGCTGGGCAAGACGCAAAAGCAAGGGAAAGACCAGCCGCGGCGTAGCGGAAGCCGCTCCGATATACCGTTCCCGAAGAGGAGCGTTGACCTTGCCACCAAGGGCATCCTTCTGGGCTTTTTCCAGAACGGCGAACAGTCTTCCCAACCTGTAGCCGATATTGTTTTCATCCGTATTCAGAGTCGTCATGTCGTGTTCCTCATGATGGTTGCGGCAAAGATATGCCTTAATGAACGCCGCCCGAAAATAATCAGCCTTCTTATCCGCGTGGATACGCTGCAGTATTGTTAAATACATGTTTTCGGGATAACGGCTCCCTGTAAGTATACTGCGCGAAAGCTGCCCGGCGAGTTCTGGAGGAATGTTTTCCGTTTTGCCCTGCGCCGCCGCACTCTGCAGAATACGCCATAGAGGAGGATATCTCGGATCTGAGGAAAATTGGCGCTCAATGTACAGTTCTTCATACCAGCGGTTGAAATGACGGAGCAGGACTTCCAGCGTGTCGACGACCCAGAAGCGTACACTCAGACGAGCCGCGTTGGGAGCCAGGCCAAGCACGAAAAAGCGGACTGTCGGGTCAAGTTCTCTATCTGCTTCATGAAGCGATCTCCCATTCCGAAGGGCCTCAAGGATGTTCCGAAGAAGCCCCACCTGCTTCCCGTCCTGTTGCTCGTTGTCCTCCGGTGCCCAGAAACCACCAAAGAGCGTTTCGGCAGGAGTGGCCTTCTCAGCCCAGAAAACGATGCTGGTGTCGCCTATGCGTACGATCTGCCTGTGTTCTCTCTGCAAAAGATAATTCAAGGCTGCCGTATATTCCCGTGCCGCCGTGCCACAGACAGGTGCGTTGGCGTTCTGCTCCTTTCCGTACGATTCAAAAGAATGACAGTTGAAGGATACCAGTGCTGTGCCGGAACTCTGTCCTCCGACAACGCCCTTAATAGCCGGATGGGTCAGGGCTATGGCCGCATGTTTTCCCGTCACCAGGCAGACACCACACTTGCCTTTGTCTCCAGAGAGTGCGTCAAGCCAAAGTCTCCGCATGTCTTCCTGTTCATGCAGGCAACTTTTCTCTCCTTTCAAACGGAAGACCACGTTGCTGTCCAGAAGTGCATCCCGATTGTCCAGAGCGTTGAACCGTTCCGGAGTCCAGCGATCGAGAAAAGCCAGCAGCGCACGAGCATGGACGCTTTGACAGGAGGCAAGCCTTTCCTGATGCAGATTCCGGAAGGCTTCCCGTTTACGCTCGAGCTTATCCAGTGAATCCTTACCACTCACCCCCAGAACATAACCGGTATTGTCCCAAAGAAAATTCGGCGCTACGTTTACCGTACGCTTTACAGCCGCCGGCACGAAGCATCGGACAGGTTTTCCCTCGCTGTTCCGCAAGTCGTGTACGGCGCACAGATCACCCTCTTCGGAGATTTCCAAGATAAAGGAAACATACTCTGCACTCATCCCTTCAGGAGGCATACCTGACGCCGGATCCTGCGAAAGTCTTTCCTGAAAAAGGCAAAGATCCTTTAACATGCCGCCTCCTTCCACCAACGGGCGACATCAATCACACCTTGCTCCAGCCTGGGCCGGTAGAACAACGACGTTATGGACGAAGCAAAATCCATATCGTACAACATGATGCCTAGATCGCGCTGAGCATCGCCGGAGAGTTCCGATTCAGGGAGTTCCTCGTCGTCTTCAAGCAGAGAAAAATAGGCTGGAAATTCACGGCATCCCAGACAGGGCTGATGGAAGCATTCCCCTCTTCTTGCTCTGCGACGGAAAATGTCGAGATGCTTTCCCTCATTGTCCCCGATGCCGGCTCGGGCCGTCATCTCAAAATGTGCCTCAACAACATAATCCACATCCCTGAGAACCAGTGCAGCGCGCTGCTGGCGTGCTTCCTCCACAAATAAACGAAGATCCGCACCTGCAGACGCCGCGTTTTTCACCGTACGGGCCGTCGGCCCCTTGACTCCGACCTCGTTACGACGTAACGTATCAAATCGAATACGCTTCAGGACATGAATCTTGTCAACCCGCCACACTATGGCCGGCTTCCAGTGTACGGCTTCCAACATCCCCCGCACCGCGGAGGGAGTCGGCACGTCGTAGCTCATGCGCTCGGCCTTGCACTCCGGTCTGCTGAACAGGGCATAGCATCCCCAGAACCGGATTCGGACACCGAACATCAAGACCTCCTTCCAAGGTTTCAGGCCGCCCGCAGACGGCCCAGTCAATATCCTCAAAAATGTTTCAATCCTCGATTCGAATCGACGGCTCAACTGTAGTTTGGACTTTCCAGTTTGTCAATCTTCATTTTTGATGAAATTAAAAGCAAAGAGTCTCCACATCGATACCATCCTCCAGCTTCACATCCAGGCCAAGCTTTTCATCATAGCCCACACCTCCGCTCAGGATGGGAATGCAATCGTGCCACAGCTCGACGCGTCCGGTCTTCTGCAGCTCTTTCAGCTCACCGCCATACACCTGCACACTGTATCGCTGAAGCCGGCGCAGGAGATCGGGAGATGCTACGACAGACTGTCTCAATTCTCGAAGAATGTTTTCGGCATCCTCGTTGTCAATGACAACCAGCGTTGTCTGATCTTCGATGAATCGAAAGGCGCGATCGATGCTCGCGAACTGGAACGCGCCAAACGTCTGCCCGTTCTCCCGTTTCATGGTTTGCAGAATATTCTTTTCATCCAGAGAAGACGCCCCATAAAGCGCTCGGAAGTAAGCGTCAATACAGGAAGGGCTGAACAGATCCCCCTGTCTGTCCGCCACGCTGTCGAAGGCCGTCCTGCGTCTTGCCAGTTCCGCAGCCCGGCGGGCAAGCGGTTTATCAGAATCAAACACAAAAACCTGCCCCGTATCCTGTTCCCCGTGACGGTTGCAACGGCCCGCCGCCTGAGCTAGAACATCAAGCCCGTTCCTCTCCCTGAATACCACGGGAAAACTGATATCGACACCGCATTCGACGAGGGAAGTACTTACCACACGACAGTTCTGCCCTGCCTCAAGACAAGAACGGATCTTTGCAAGGACGCGGCTTCTATGGGCTGGCGTCATACGGGCGCTGAGATGAAAGTTTGCGTCATCCTCTTTCAGAAGCATAAACAATTCCCGTGCGTAACGACGCGAATTAACTATGCAGAGAACCTGCTTTTCCCCGTTCAGCCTCTGCACCAGCTCTTCATCTGAACATTCCCCGATAACGCTCAGCCTCGTACGCTGAAAGATGGAGAAAAGAAACGGAGAGCTTTCCAGCGGTATGAGAGAACGCACTTCGTCTTTGGTAAAGCCCTCTGGCAAGAGAGGAGAGGCGTACAATGCCGGTTGCGTGGCCGTACATAGCACGATGCTCACATGATACTGCCCGGCAAGGACCTTAAGTGCGGACACGCATGGCTTGACGAAAGGAACGGGAATCTGCTGTACTTCATCAAGAATCACCACGCTTCCGACTATGTTATGCAGCTTGCGGCATTGAGCCGGGCCATGCGCAAACAGCGACTCGAAAAACTGTACCGCTGTGGTAACAATGACCGTGGCGTCCCAGTTCTCAGCACTCAGCCGAAACTGCAACGCTTCTGTGCTATCCTCATCCACCTCACCATCCTTGGTGTGAACATAGTTACTGTGATGCTCGAGAACGGCATCCTCAC
Source organism: uncultured Mailhella sp. (assembly GCF_947631555.1). Classification (GTDB taxonomy): domain Bacteria; phylum Desulfobacterota; class Desulfovibrionia; order Desulfovibrionales; family Desulfovibrionaceae; genus Mailhella. The sequence goes on from NZ_CANRLT010000027.1 coordinate 10,992, forward strand.
CGAGAACCTTCCTGTACTCCTGGGCGTTCTGTTCAATGATACTGGTATACGGAACAACAAAGATAACCCGTTTCATACCATGCTTGCGGGCATGAGACAATGCAAAGGCAAGAGAGGAAAGCGTCTTGCCTCCACCGGTCGGAACGGTGAGTTCAAACACGCCAGGTTTGTTTTGCGCCGCTTCCCGGCAACACTGAAGGATATACTGCCTGGCCAAGTTTATCCGTACGCCTTTTTGCTTTTTTTCGTCTTCAGCAGAACAGTGCAACTCTTCCGGAAGTATGACCTTCGGGGAAAGAAAGCCCCGTTCCCGCAAACTGTGCTCCAGTTGTTCTTCCAGCACCTCCACAGAAGGCCAGGTCACTCGCATCCTGTGCCTGTCAGGAGCACAGAAGCGCTCCGTATCCAGAAAATCTGCATCCACAAGGCAGGAATACAGCATACGGATCAACATACTGCACGAAAAAGCGTCAAACTTACCTTGTACATTGCTCATCAGGGGGAGAAGCTCCCGTGCGATGGAAGAAAACGGGGGAAGTTCCGGCAGCGGTCCTTTTCTCCAGTCCGGCAACTCGGAACATCTTTGGTCGGAAAGCCTCTGGAGGAGGGACCCTTCCTCTGCGGCGCTTGCTCCGTAATCAGGCATTCCGCCGTGATGCCCGACAAGTGCATAGCCTAGCAGGTATGCCAGTGCTCTTCCTTCTCTGTTCGATGAATCTCCCTTTGTCCACTCTTCGAGCAGATAGCGGGCGCCTGCTGTGGCATGATCTACCCTTCGCCCTCCTTCCAGCCTGTGCTGAGCCTCCTTGGTATTTTTCCCGATATCATGTAAGAGGCCAAGGAGTTTTCCCGTTATCAAAGCACCGAAGCTGGAAGCAAAATACCTCGTCAGTTCAGCCACCTTGCCAAGATGTTCTTTCAAAGTCTGCCATTTTTCTTTTGGTTTGCCCGGCAGCGAATGTGCGTACAGCATAAGCTCTCCTTGTGTCAGCAAGAACATGCGTCCATGCCTGAAATAAAGGTCTGGAGACAATCATTGGCAAAAACCTCACGAAAACGTCCCTAAGCACTCCTCACGCTCGGACAAAAACAAGACGTTCCAGGACAGACTGGCTGCTCAGCCTTCTTCGACTCGTACTCTCGAACAGCACTTCCGCCGCACTCAGCCCTTTTCAATTCAGAGGAAGCACGTCCAGCACTTCGACCCTGCCGTCTTTTACTCTGAAGCGCACCGTAGAGCCGCCGAACGTCATGGCGTAGACTCTGGTTCCGTCATGCTGATAACGGGGTCTGGGGTCTCCGGCGAGGATCCCTTTCAGGGCTTCAAGCTGTATCGGGGAGAACAGGCGGCGCAGGTCTTCCGGAATGTCCACTTCCAGCACCGTATCGTCGAGTCCGTCCGTAAAGCCGCCGCGGGCTTCGGGGCGGCTGTCGGCATAGGGAACATAGGGTTTGATGTCCACGATGGGCGTACCGTCCAGCATGTCCACACCGGCGACGTGGAGAACAGGCCCGGCATCGCTTTCCAGCTCCACACTTTCAAGTCGCACACAGGACAGTCCGATGCCGTTGGGACGGAAGGGAGAACGCGTGGCGAACACGCCGAGACGCGTGTTTCCACCCAGTCGGGGAGGCCGTACCGTGGGCGTCCAGCTCTCGCGGACATTCCGTGAAAAAAGCCAGAGCAGCCAGATGTGGGAAAAGCCTTCCAGTCCGCGCAACGCCTCGGGAACGCGATATTCAGGGGTAAAGATCACCCGTCCTTCGAGCGCATCCACAAGTCCGCTCTGCCGAGGCACGCCGAATTTTTCGGGCAGATCCGTATGGATATGGGCTATAATGTTCATGCGTGCAGAATAGCCCATGCCGCACCGCACGGCAAGGAAGGTGGCGAAACAGGGCTGGAGGCTGCTTGCCTTTTCCCTTCAGAGCGCTATGATGAACAACATCTCCACATAATCACGGACGAGCGCAAAGGAGAAAGCCATGATTATCGCTCTCAACGGAAGCCCCAGACCCAACGGCAACACGGCGGCCATGCTGCGCGCCGCTCTGGAAGGCGCTGCCTCGACCGGCGCTGAAACAAAACTCATTCAGCTCTACCCGCTGAAGGGCAAGGGCTGCGTGAGCTGTTTTTCCTGCAAGCGCAAGGGCGGGAAGCTGGGACACTGCGCGCTGAAGGACGACTTTTCACCCGTGCTGGACATGATGGAACAGGCGGACGCCCTGCTCTTCGGCTCTCCCATTTACTACTACACGCTTACGCCGGAGATGCTCGCGCTGATCCATCGCTTTCTGTTCAGTCACATGCTGTACAACAAGGAAAAACGCTGGGTGTTCCCCCGCGTCATCCCTTCGGCCTTCATCTACACCTTCGGCGTGAAGGAAAACGCCGCTGACGAGCTGCTGGCTCGCTTTTCCTTCATCCACAACAGCATGGGGAACATGCTGGGCCGCCCGGCAGAACTGCTCTACAGTGCGGACGCATGGCAGTTCTCCGACTACAGCCTTTATGAAGCCGACCGCTTCGATGAAGCTGAAAAGCGCAGACATCTGGAAGAAGTCTTCCCGCTGGACAAGCAGAAGGCCTTTGAACTGGGGATCCGGCTGGCCAAGGCAAAAAACTGAACGGCGCAGCGCCTATGTTCTACAAAAGCAAAAAATAAGGCTTCACAAGGTCTGTTCCTCATGAAGCCTTATTTGTTTGCCGCCTGGTCGGGATGGCAGGATTTGAACCAGCGACCCCAGCGTCCCGAACGCTGTACTCTACCAGACTGAGCCACATCCCGACAACGAAAGGCACTATAGCCGGACGCCGGGCAAAAGGCAAGCGCTTTCTTTGCATTTTGCAGAAAGGGGAACGCTCGGCACATCCGCTTTTTCCGTCCCGCAGAAAATCAGCGAAACAAGCCGCCCTACTTCATGTCGATATGTTCCAGAATGCCTGCGAGCTTGGCCAGCGCCACGCCGTAATTGCAGATGGGAACCCCCTGTTCCGCGGCGCGGCGAATGCGGGACATCATGTAGGTTCTGTTGAACATGCACGCACCGCAGTGGATAATGAGGTCGTACGGCGTGAGATCTTCGGGAAAATCAGTACCGCTCACCACCTTGATCTCCAGTGTATCTCCAAAGCGGGCGCGCAGACGGCGGGGAATCTTTTCGCGACCTATGTCCTCGGCAAGAGGCGCATGGGTGCACGCCTCAGCAATAAGCACGCGGGAATGGGGTGTCAGTCTGTCTATGGCCTCGGCCCCTTGCAGAAACGCCCGCATATCGCCCTTGTACCCCGCCATAAGAATGGAAAAGGAGGTCAACCGGCTCTGCGCGGGCTTGAATTTCCATACCAGCGGGAAAACCTGCGAATCCGTAATGATGAGCTGCGGAGCTTCGCGTAGACTGGCCAGCGTCTGCTCGATCTTGTCCGCCGTGCAGCTCGCGACGATGCATTTCTTGTCCAGCAGCTCTCTGAGAACCTGAACCTGCGGCAGGATAAGCCTGCCCTGCGGAGCCTGTATATCCTGCGGCATGACCAGCATGACCACATCGCCCTCGGCACACAGGCTTCCCGTGAGGTCTCTCTGTCCCCAGTCTGCCGGAACCAGGCGGAGCATGGCTTCCAGAAGCCTGTCCATATGATGCCGGTACAGTGCGCTCACAACCACAGGGGAATGCCCCAGAGCCTCCTCTATCCGGGCACAGAGGGCGTTTGTCTCCTCCGGAGAATACTGGTCGGACTTGTTGAGGACGACAAGGTACGGCGTCTTCCGTTCACGGAAGGCTTCCACCCACTTCTTCTCCTCGTCAAGCTCTCCGTCTCCAGCTACCAGGAGAGCAATGTCTGTTTTCTCCAGCGCCAGTCTGGTCTTTTCCACGCGCAGGCCGCCCATGACCCCATCATCATCAAAACCGGCCGTATCAATGAGAACACACGGACCGAGTCCGTGTATTTCCATGGACTTGTACACGGGATCAGTGGTCGTTCCCGCCACTTCGGAGACAATGGCGGTTCCGTGCCCGGTAAGCGCGTTGATAAGGGAAGATTTGCCGGCGTTGCGCCGCCCGTAGATACCGATATGGAGCCGCCCTGAGCGTGGCGTATCATTGAGAGTATCCGACATGCGTACCTCCTGAAAAACGCGAACCGCGGAAAAACGGCTCACAGAAGCTAATCCTGTTCCTTCCTGAAATCGCCGCGATCGACTACGATGTCGTAACCGATGGCCTGAAGCCGCCGCCTCAAAGCCTCAATATTGTCCGCACACTCCGCGCCCTCGGAGCGTTTATTGTTGTAAAGCGTGTAGCGGAGGCGGGCACTTTTGGGGGAGAGATTGGGCATGAGCACATTGGCACCCGCCAGTATGCCCCGTTCCCGGCCATCCTCCGCCGCCGTTCCCAGTGCCGTCGTGGATGGAAGCATGGCCGGAGGCAGAAGCAGGCGTGTTATGGCCACCATGGTCAGCGTCCGTTCCACATTTCCGGAGGGGAAATCCGCAAACGGCGTCCGGGTATGAGGGATGAACGGTCCGATGCCCACCATTTCGGGGCGGAACTCGTGCAGAAAAGCCACATCCTTGACAAGGCAGGCGGTCGTCTGCCACGGAGACCCCACCATGAAGCCCGCTCCCGTCTGGTAGCCGCAGGCTTTCAGGGAACGAAGACAGGCCATGCGTTTTTCCCAAGACTGGTGAGGGGGGTGAAGTTTTGCGTAATGGACGGGGTCGGCGGTTTCATGACGCAGAAGGAAACGGTCGGCCCCCGCGTCCCGCAGCAACCGGTAGGATGCTTCTTCCTTTTCGCCGACGGACAGGGTGACGGCGCAGTCCGGCCAGCGGGCCTTTATCCCGCGTAAAAGCTCAGCCAGACGCTCATCTGTGAACCACGGATCCTCGCCGCCCTGAAGCACAAACGTGCGAAAGCCGAGACCGTAGCCGTGTTCGCAGCAGCCGAGTATCTCCTCCGGGGAAAGACGATAGCGGGAAGCATCCGCGTTGCTGCGGCGTATGCCGCAATACCGGCAGTCCTGACGGCAGATATTGGAAATTTCGATAAGTCCGCGAAGGTAAATCTTTGTTCCGAAATGCCGTCTGGCCACGCGCCTGGCCCGTGCGAAAAGTTCTTCGCGCAGTGCGGACGAATCCCCGGCATTCAGGAGCGTAATCGCCGCTGTCTGCGCCGCGTTGTCCCTGAGCTCCGCTTCTTCAAGGTATTGTGCTTCCAGGTCTCCGGCCTGCTCGGGCACAGGCCCGGAAAAGGCCTGGGGTGCACAGGCATTGATAAACGCGGCGAGGTCTCCGGCGGACGGCAGTTCGCGGCGTTCGAGAGTGTCAAGAACGGCTTGATAATGCTGATAATCCATAGTGTTCATCGTGGGAAGAGAGCCTTTGGAGAGTATCTTTTCAGTGCGGTGAATGCCGTGAGACAAGCGCACATCGTCCCTGCCCCACACTGCCGGACAGTGTACATCTGGGAATACGAGCGGTGTTTCTTCAAGTTAAACTGGAAGTTTTCCTGCGTGAAACAACGGCCAGAAGCATTTTCGGGCAGAGCGGCCACCGGAAAAACCGCTCGCCTGTGACAGTCTCATTTCACATAGACGACATAACCTTTTTTACGGGGTCTGGCTGGAGCTTCGCCGCCTTCCGCGGCATAACCGAGGATGCAATGCCCCACGCCCCGGTACTCGCCCTCTATGCCCCAGCGCCTGAGCAGTTCCTTGCCTTCCTCAGATGTGAACTCCTCCGCTGCGCGATGGATCCAGCAGGAACCAAGGCCAATGGCGTGTGCGGCGAGCATAAGATTGCCGATGACGAGCGAAGCGTCTTCCCGATAGGTGGGACGGGTCGGGTCGGCCAGCACCACAAGCACCGTAGGCGCACCGTAAAACGGATCGCTCTGCGTGCCCATGATCTCCGCATTCATGCGGGAAAGCCGGGCGATGGTGTCCTTGTCCTGAACGGCAACGATGAGGGGAGACTGTGCACCTCGTCCGCTGGCGGCCCAGGTTCCGGCCTCAAGCACAATGGCAAGTTCCTCGTCCGTGATCTGGCGGGGCTGATATTTCCGGCAGCTGCGGCGGGTTTTGATGTCCTGAAGAGTCTCTTGCATGGCAGATTTCCTCCTGCTGATGGCTTTTGAAACGAGGCGGAGACGATGTCCTCGGCCAGACGTTACAGGTAAAAAATAGGTTTCCATCCGACACATGGCAAGAGCTTTTTCGGGAAAACTTCCACACTGCGCTTCTCCCGCTTGCAGCCGGCATCCATCCTTCTTGACAGTCAGCGCCGTTCCTCTAAAATACAAAAAATTTTTGGAGATATGGGGCGCATGTTTGAAATCAACCTTTTTGATACGGCGCTGGTCGTCATTCTGCTCTTCTGCACGTTCAAAGGTCTGCTCCGCGGACTGGTACGAGAAGCGGCGGGACTGCTCGGCGTGGCTGCCGGCATACTTCTCGCCCGAACCTTCAGCGACCGTCTGTCGCCGCACTTGGTTGAATACGGCATCTCTTCCGGCTTCGCCCCACTCTTTTCCGCCGCCGTCCTGTTCCTGGCCGGTATTTTCGGTGTGGGCTTTCTGGCGCAGGGCGTGAATAGACTCCTTGAAAACGCCTTCGCCGGAGGCATAAACCGCGTTCTCGGACTCGTCGCCGGCCTGGCAAAGGGCGTCCTCTTTGCCGGGGTTATCGGCTATGTGGCCATCCGCCTTGTGCCGGACGCCAGTATTGTGCAGCAGTCGCAGGTACTTCCACCGCTTATGCAGGTCGTGCAGGCCCTGGCCGGCTCCATCGATCTTCACATTCCCACACTCTAGACTCATCCCAAGCGTCCCACCCTAAATAAGGAAAATGTCATGAAAGAGCAGGAACAGCTCACTCGTTTTATGGATGTCGTCGATCAGCTCATTGATCCTCAGAAAGGCTGCCCCTGGGACAAGGAGCAGACCCCGCTTTCCATGTGCGAGTATCTCATCGAGGAATGCCATGAACTCGTGGACGCTATCCGCTCCCGCAAGCCCGGTCACGCCTGTGACGAAATGGGCGACCTTCTGTTCGTGCTCCTCCTCATAGCCCGCCGCTATGAGCTGGACGGTCAATTCTCCTTGGGGGACGCGCTCAAGATGGGAGCCGACAAGATGGTGCGGCGTCATCCCCATGTTTTTGGCGATACGCAGTGCAGCGGCATCGATGATCTCATGCGCAACTGGGCGGCCATTAAAAAAGCCGAAAAAGAACAGGAACAGGGCGCAGCGCAAGGTGTTCTCGCGTCTGTCCCCACCGGACTCCCTCCCCTAACCAAGGCTTACCGCCTCCACGCCAAGGCCGCAGGCGTCGGCTTTACCTGGGACGAAGATGAAGAGGTGGAACGCCAGGTCGAGGCCGAATGGCTGGAACTGCTGGACGCTCGAGCTTCCGGCAGTGACGCCGCCAAAGAACACGAACTGGGAGACCTGCTCTTTACCCTCGTGGAACTGGGCCGCCGCATGGGCATCAAGGCGGGAGCCGCTGCAGACGCTGCGGCCAACCGTTTCCGCACCCGTTTTGAAGCCATGGAAGCGCTGGCGCTGGCTAAGGGACTGGATTTCAAGGCGCTGAGTCTCGATGAAAAAGACGAACTGTGGAATGAGGTCAAAGCCGCCGAACCCAGAGAAGCTCCAGGTCAGGCCGTGGATTTCGCCGAACCTGTGGACACCCCTGAAGCCTGACGCTGGAATGTCGCCTTTGTCCACAGCGCTTTCCCGCTTCTCACGCCTCTGCAGACAAGTCTGTGTCTGCATTCTCGCCCTCGCCTTTCTTCTCCCTTGCGCCGCCGCAGCCAGAGACACAAAAAATATCTATGCCGGATACCGCACACTGTCTTCCAGTCTGCCCGATCAACGGCTCATGATCCACATGGGCGTCTGGTATCCCACGGGGCGCAAACCGGGCACGGTCAAAGTCGGCGATCTTTCGTTCAGCGCGGCCCGCAACACCCCCATCCTGGAAGGCCCCTGGCCCGTGCTCGTCTTCTCCCACGATGTCACGGGAAACGCTTGGGCACACCATGACCTTGCCGCAACTCTGGCGGCCAGCGGCTTCATCGTTGCCGTCCCCACACACGACCACGATAACGCTGACGATATGAGCCTGTTCTTCTCCGATAGAGAGCTTCCCCTGCGCACTCTGCAGATACGCGCGGCTCTGGATGTCGTTCTCGAACATCCTCAGCTTGGAAAACAGGCGGACACTCAGCGCATAGGCTTCGTTGGCTTTGGAACTCCCGCGCCAGCGGGCCTTCTTCTCGCCGGGGCGACGCTTGTACCCGATGCCTGGCCGCTCTTTTGCGCTGGCTCTGATGCCGCTGCCTCAAGGCAAAATATTCCGGACAGTCTTTCTTCTGAAGCCTCCCGCCGTGAGCAATGCGGAGACTCTTTGCCGTCTCTGCCAAGAGAAGTCTCCCCCGGGCAAAGCGGACTTCCGCCGGCAGACGACAAAGGTCTGAACACCAACCTTTCCACACGCGCCGCCCTGCCAGACACTTCCGCACATCGTGACAGCCCCTGGTGTTCGCCCTTCATTGCCGGACACATGGATACTCTTGTCAGCAATATGGAACGCCGCGCTGCTGAACGCACGGAAAAAACCGTCATGATGCGAAAGGCCACACAGGAAAGAATCCGGCTCTTCAAACGCCTGCGCGATGCCGTGGCCCGCACGCATCAGCGGCAGCTCCGTCAGGCCAGAAGCAATGCGATTCCCGTGCCGCCGGTGGTGCTCCCCCTCCTGCCGCCGCTGTCGCACGACAGGCCTGTGCAGGATCCCCGCTTCCGGGCACTGGTCTTTGTCTCTCCGGGCTTCTCCATGCTATTCGACAAAGAAAGCCTTGCCCCGGTACAGATTCCCACACTGTTCATCGGTGCGGGAAAAGATCTCTGGAACCGGCCTTCTGAACAGGCGGAACGCTTTGTGGATATGCTGGGAAGCCGGGCACAATACCAGCTTCTGCCGGAGGCTGACGGCCCCTCTTTTCAGGCGGAATGTCAGGAGGCCGACCCTCTTTTCCCTCTGGGGGACATCTGCGGTACGGTTACCAGGGAAACACGGGAAAACGTTCACACCCGCCTTGCCGAGATTCTCAAAGACTTTTTCCACTCCTCTCTGAATATGGATACCGCAAAAAATTAACGTACTGCTTGATACATCATCCCAGCACAGGAAACCGGCCATGACGGAACGACTCCACGCACCAGAACTTTTAGCACCCGCAGGAGGCAGGGAACAGCTCGAAGCCGCCATTCTCTATGGTGCTGACGCCGTTTATCTGGGTGGAAGCGAACTTTCCCTCCGCGCAAAATGCGAGGGCTTCGACGGCCCCGCGCTGGAAGAAGCCGTGCGTTATGCCCACAGCGCCGGGGTGCGGGTCTATTACTGCCTCAACGCCCTGCCCTTCGACCGGCATATTCCTGCCGTGGAATCTGTGCTCGAGGGGCTTCCAAACCTCGGGGTTGATGCCCTTATTGCAGCCGATCCAGGGGTCATCCGTCTGGCACTCCGGCGCTGCCCGTCGCTTCCCATCCACCTTTCCACGCAGGCCCATTCGGCCAACGCGCAGGCCGCGGCCTTCTGGAAGGAAGCGGGAATTTCACGCATCAATCTCGCCCGTGAACTGGACAAGGAGGCGGCAAGCGCTCTGATTCATCGCTTCCCCGATCTGGAATTCGAACTTTTTGTTCACGGGGCCATGTGTCTTTCGCTATCCGGGCACTGCCTTATTTCCGCATGGGTCAACAACAGGCCCGCGAATCTTGGCCTGTGTACGCAGCCCTGCCGCTTTGACTATCGGGGCATTGCGCTCACCGTGGAAGAGGCCCTGCGGCATGACGGCCCTTTCCTTGAAATCCGTCAGGGAGAAACCTTCAGCGGCATCTGGGCGCCGCAGGATCTCTGCCTTGTCCGCTGGATACGGGATATTCTTGCCCTCGCCCCTGCGGCTCTGAAGCTGGAGGGACGCACCAAGAGCGGCGGCTATGTGGGGCAGGTGACGGATGTCTATCGAACCGCCATTGATGAGGCAAGTGCGCACCATGCCGTTTCCGCCGGCAGCCTTGTGCGCGAACTTCTGCACAGCGCATCGCGCCCGCTCTGTTCCGGCTTCTTCCTTCCTGAGCGCTTCGTGGAGCCGATCCCGAAGGATTTCCGGCCTCGGCCTGTCGTTGCCCGGCTTCTGGAACCCGCGGGCAGCGGCGCCTGGCGTGTACAGGTGCGCTCCCTGTGGAATGCCCGCGAAGCCGCCTCGCTCCTGCTTCCAGGTATGCGGCGTCCCAGACTTGAAGCCGGTTCCTATACGTTGGAAAACCACCGTGGTGAGCGCGTGGATGAACTGCATCCCGGCACGATGGGCATCCTGCACTGCTGTCTTGACGGTTTACGCCCCGGTCTCTACATCAGGGCCTGAAATCCTTCCGCAAGTTCTCCATACCCGCCAATAAACACAGAAGCTGCCTTTTCAGACACCAAAACTCCCTACTGCCCCATTTGGGAAGACGACGTATCCTTCCAGCCTCAGATTCACTCGGCGCGAAAACAGCGCGTACACGCCCGCGGGCAATTCCATCGGGTGCACTGTCGGAATTTCGCACTCCGCGCCTCGCAGGATACGTGTCTCCTCGCAATCCGTCTGGCCGAAATGCCTGGCGGCGAAGCCTAGCCTATAGCCCGGCAGAGAGTCTCTGCCAGTTCGCGGATGCGGCCGCGCAGCACCTGTCCTTCCGGAGCGGCGGAAACATCGCCGTTTTCTGCAAAGGCCGGAGAGAACGCCTGCGCGAACACTTCCGGCTTGTTCAGCACCCGCAGGTCGAGATAGACGCAGGTCTGCCGCAGATGATACTGAGCACGGGCCGTCCCCATGCCGCCTCCCGCCCCCAGTATGGCCGCAGGCTTTCCGGCGAACAGCGCCCCTGCTTCCCGGGAAACCCAGTCCAGAGCGTTTTTCAGCGCGGGCGCTACAGAATAATTGTACTCCGGACAGGCAAGAAGGAAGGCGTCCGCGCTCTTCACCTGCTCAATGAGTGTAATCGCGGCCTGGGGCTTGGCTCTGTCTTCGGCGAACAAGGGCAGTTCGGAAATATCTGCAATAACCAGCGTGTATCCGGCGGGCATTTCTTCCCGTGCACAGCGCAGAAGCCCCATGTTGCGGGAAGCTTTGCGGAGACTGCCGCAGATACCAAGAATCGTAAAACTCATCGTGTCAAACTCCTTCGGGCTGATGTGTCTTTCTGAAGGCATACTACGCGCATCGCCCGAAAAACGCCACGTTTTCCTGCCTGGTCCCGAACATTATCCCTGCAGTGATGATGTTCAAACCTGGCTTCACGGCAACGGAAATAAGCTCCAGACGCAGAAAGAGACTTGACATCGCCGCGCCTCTCACCTAAAGTCCCCCTCGATGGATACCACCATTTTGGGGATGTAGCTCAGCTGGGAGAGCATTGCCTTCGCAAGGCAGGGGTCGAGAGTTCAAATCTCTTCATCTCCACCAGAATTTCAAGGTCAGGCTTCGCACCTGACCTTTTTTGGTTAATGGCTCAACCCGACTGGAGTTTTCATCTTTCCTTCGTTATGGGTTATGTCCCGTACCTTCAGGCTGGAAGCAGCCCCACGCGCTCCGAAGGACGGGACATCAGAAATCGGAAATTCTGATGAGAGAGCCTCCAAAGCTCAGGCGTAACGCTCTGAAAGGCTTTGCCGCCTCAATGGCTGGTTGCTCAGAAAGCCTGTTTTGCAAGGCTTCTCCGGCCACAGATGTCCTTTGAAACTCACCTTGTGGCGGATGCCAAGCCACATCCATCCCCACAGGCATATCGGACAGACACATCAATAAACTTCGGGAACTCGGTCTCGAAATATCTGTATGCGCTCGCGCGTCCGGCGTACCAGCGCAGGGTCGAGTTCAGCGTGGAGAATGGCTTCTTCCCTCCCCGCTCGCTGGAGGACAGCACCGTCAGGCGCAATGATGAGCGACGTTCCGCCGAACTCTTCGCCCTCGGTGACGCCGCAGCGGTTGCAGGCAACAACGTACATCTGATTTTCAATGGCACGGGCACGGAGCAGTATTTCCCAATGTTCTCTGCGCGCCAGCGGCCATTCCGCGCTGAGGAACAGCACTTCTGCTCCTTCCACAGCAAGTTTGCGCACGAGTTCGCAAAAACGGAGGTCGTAGCAGATGATCAGCCCGCAAAGAAAATCCGGCGTCCTGAACAGAAGCGGTTTTCTGCCCCGGGCAAGATACCTGTCTTCCTCCATGAGCCGGAAAAGATGGATCTTGTCATAGCCCGCCGCATAACGGCCTTCGCTGTCTATGATTTGGGCGCGGTTGGTCACCTGTCCATCGCTGTTCAGGGACAGGACGGAACCACCGATGAAGGAAACGTGATGCTCACGGGCCAGCTCTCCCAGGAAGGCGGCATCTGTACGGCCGCCCGGAGAGGCAAGCGCGCCCTTTTCACTCAAGGCGTAGCCAGTGGACCAAAGCTCGGGAAGCACCAGAACCTCTGGCCGAGGGGATGCTTGCATGGCCTCGGCAACCATACGCCGGATCGTGGCATGATTAGCCTCGCGGTCACCTTTCACAACATCCATCTGCAAGACGCTGACACGCATATTCGTTTCCCCCCTTGCCGCCTTCAAGGAAAAGTCTGCTCACGCCGGAGCCTTGACGCCCTTCCTGCGTGCTTTTGGCAAAACCTGCCTCCGCTGCAGAAAACATACCTCCGATATAAAACAAGGTTCGTCCCTTGCCAATATTCAACGGGCCTCCCCAGGAAGTTTTTACCCGCCCTGGAAAGCACGCAGGAAGGGAAATGACCTTTTCTCTGTTCAGGTGTGCAAGAAAATGGGCGGGAGGGGATAAATTTCTTTCAAGGTCATTGGTCTCTTCCTGTCCCAGAATGCTTTCAGGTCTTTTCCGAATAGTTCAACTGATTATTGAACTTTTCGCGTATTCGGTTCCGCACGGCCATACCTGCCGATAGTTAAACAAAAGCCTCCGAGGAAGGAAGCGGCCCTTCCCCGGAGGGGTTATTCAATCTCCGCTGTGCCGCAGGTTACGGCAGCAGCGTGTTGCTCCAACTGGCTACTTTCCCTCTCTGGGGTACTTCAAAGCAGCCTGCGCCGCGGCCAGGCGCGCGATCGGGATACGGTAGGGAGAGCAGCTCACCAGATCCAGTCCGATCTGATGGCAGAACTCCACGGAACTCGGATCGCCGCCATGTTCGCCGCAGATGCCGAACATGAGACCGGGACGAGTCTTGCGGCCTTCTTCGATGGCAATCTGCATCAGACGGCCCACGCCCTTGCGATCCAGTACGGCGAAGGGGTTCTCCTTCAGGATATGCTGCTGGAGATACGCAGGCAGGAACTTGCCTTCCGCATCGTCGCGGCTGAAGCCGAAGCAGGTCTGGGTGAGGTCGTTGGTGCCGAAGCTGAAGAATTCCGCGGATTCGGCAATCTCACCCGCCAGCAGCGCAGCGCGGGGAAGCTCAATCATGCTGCCGCACATATAGGAGAAGGTGGCCTTGCGCTCTTCCATGCACTCCTTGGCAATGCGGTCGCAGCGTTCCTTGAGCATTTCCATTTCGGCCTTGCTCATGGTCAGCGGGATTTCGACTTCCGGCAGCACCTTGTATCCTTCGAGAGTCAGACGGGCGGCAGCGTTGAAGATGGCGCGCATCTGCATTTCGTAGACTTCGGGATAGGTGATGCCGAGACGGCAGCCACGGTGTCCAAGCATGGGGTTGACTTCGTGCAGACGCGCCACCAGTTCGAGGAGACGCTCCTTCTCTTCCAGAGCCTTCGGATCATTGCCGCGCACACGCAGTTCCGCCGTTTCCACCAGAAGTTTCTGGAGGCTGGGCAGGAATTCATGCAGCGGAGGATCGAGCAGGCGGACGCAGACAGGCAGACCTTCCATCGCCTTAAAGATGCCGTAGAAATCTTCTTCCTGCATCTTCTCCAGAGGACGCAGGGCGGCAATGCGCTCTTCGGTGTTGGAAGCCAGGATCATCTGCTGGACGTGCGGCAGTCTTTCCTGAGCCATGAACATATGTTCGGTACGGGTCAGACCGATGCCTTCCGCACCGAAGGCCCGCGACTTTTCGGCGTCTTCGGGGGTGTCGGCGTTGGCCCTGACCTTCAGGGTGCGCACTTCATCGGCCCAGGTCAGAATAGTCTTGTATTCTTCGGAGAGTTCAGGGTCCTTCAGCGGAACCACACCCAGAATGACGCGGCCGGTGGTACCGTCGATGGAGATGGAGTCGCCCTTCTTCACCACAACATCACCCACTGAGAACTGCTGCTGCGCGTAATCGACCTTGATGGCCTCGCAGCCGCACACGCAGGGCTTGCCCATGCCGCGGGTCACGACGGCCGCATGGCTGGTCATACCGCCGCGGCTGGTCAGGATACCCTGAGACTGAACGATACCGTGGATGTCGTCAGGCGTGGTCTCCACACGAACCAGAATGACCTTGGCGCCCGTGCGGCCCAGATGCTCGGCTTCATTGGCGTCGAAAACAACGGAACCGGAAGCCGCACCCGGAGAGGCCGGAAGACCGGAAGCCAGCACTGGCACTTTGGCGGAGGTGTCAAGCTGGCGGTGCAGAACGTGGGAAAGATGTTCGGGATCAATGCGCAGCAGCGCTTCCTTCTTGTCGATGAGGCCTTCCGCCACCATGTCGCAGGCGATCTTGAGCGCCGCCTGGGCCGTGCGCTTGCCGTTACGGGTCTGGAGAATATAGAGCTTGCCCCTTTCGATGGTCAGCTCGATATCCTGCATGTCGTGGTAATGATCTTCGAGCTTTTTCGCGATAGCGCGGAACTGCTTGTCGATATCGGGCATTTCCTCGGCCATGCGGTCGATGGGATGAGGTGTGCGCACACCGGCCACCACGTCTTCACCCTGAGCGTTGAGCAGGTATTCGCCGTACAGCTTGTTTTCACCGGTGGACGGGTTTCTGGAGAACGCCACGCCGCTGCCGGAATTGTTGCCCATGTTGCCGAAGACCATGGACTGGATGTTGACGGCCGTACCCAGATTGTGATCGATCTTGTTCAGATTGCGATAGACAATGGCGCGGTGGTTGTTCCAGGAACGGAACACGGCTTCAATGGCGAGGATGAGCTGTTCGTTCACATCGTCCGGGAAGTCCTTTCCGAGCTCTTTCTTATAAAGCTCCTTGCTCCGTTCGATGACGATCTGCATTGATTCGACGCTGAGTTCCTGATCCAGCTTGACGCCCTGCGCTGTCTTCCGCTCCTGAAGAATCTCCTCGAATTTCTCCTTGGAAATCCCCATGACCACGTCAGAGAACATCTGGATGAAACGTCTGTAGGTATCGCAGGCAAACCACAGATTGTTCGTCAGTTTGGCAATGGCCTTGAAGGTGACGGGATTCAGGCCGAGGTTCAGGATGGTGTCCATCATGCCGGGCATGGAGAAAACAGCGCCCGAGCGAACGGAAACCAGCAGAGGGTTGTCGGGATCGCCGAAGCGCTTGCCGGTTTTCGCTTCAACTTCGCGCAGATTGCGCATGACTTCATCAACCAGGCCTTCGGGCAGCTTTGCGCCGCTCTTGTAATAATCCCGGCAGGCGTCCGTCGAGATCGTCAGACCGAACGGTACCGGCAGGCCGATGTTCGTCATTTCCGCCAGGTTGGCGCCCTTGCCACCCAGCAGACTTCTCATCTGCGCATTCCCTTCATTGAACAGATACACATACCGCATGAAAGTACTCCTTGTGGCTAAGAAGATAACAGCTCTTGCCGGTAAAATACAAAACTCGGGCAGTCCGGTCAACAGATAAATGTTTCAATCCGCAGCAGCGTTCTTCCGGCTGGCGCTGCTGCCGACAAGATGGCGGGGATGCAGATTGTCCATCCCTGAGGGGAAAGGCTGCGGAAAAGGATTCCATCGGCTTCGTCGTCTTGTTCAGTACTCTTTTCCTTCTGAAGATGAAATGGTTCAACCATTAGGGAACTTGTGATAAAAATTCCACAGTGCCGCTCTCCGAAACTTTCCTGTTCCCGGCTGATCGTGCAGCCCTTCTCTCTCCTCCTCCCCGCCCGAAAACTGAAATCTGCCTTTGACGCCCTTCCGTCTTCGGACACAAAGAAAGGAGGCAAAACAGGAAAGATCGGAATCTCCTGAGTGTACACCGTTCACGGTTGACAGCCTTCCGGCTGTCGTTCTATATCATTTAAAGACAAAAGAGTTCGAAAACTGCCGCTTTGCGGGCGTCAGCGGCGCCCGGCAATGCCGTGGCACTCGGCAGATGCACGGAACCAGGCAGCGGCAAGGCTTCGGGGACGAACAACTTGCTTTCACTCTTCCGTATTGCTCAAGTATTGACTTCCTTTCGGCTTTTGGGAGGGGAAGTTTCCAACTCTACCCCACCGATGCTCACATCCTTAAAAGAAAGGGCCACAGAACAGACTTACCCTGGGCTCACCGACTTATCAGCAATCTTTCCCCAGACGGGAACCCCTTCAAACCGTGGAGAAATAGTTCATGAAGATACAGCAAATCAGAAACGCCACCCTGCGTATTGAATACGCCGGAAAAACCTTTCTTACCGACCCCTGGCTGACGGACAAGGGCGGGATGGGCACCTTTCGCGCCCGTGCAGGACTGTTCCGCTGCGAACCGGAAAAGCTGGACATCCCCATGCCCATGTGCGGACTGCCCCTGCCTCGTGAACAGGTGCTGGAAGGCGTCGATGCCTATATCTGCACCCATGTACATCCGGATCACATCGACATGGCGGCTGACGGCACCATCGGCGCCTCTCTTGACAAGAACACCCCGGTGTTCGTGCAGAGCATGGAAGACGCTCATGCCTTCGTGCGCTCCGGCTTCAAGGAAGTGACCGTACTCTATGAGAACAGCCGGCTGAACGATATTCATCTCGTCAAGGTTCCGGCGCGGCACGGCACAAAAATTCCCTGCGGCCCGGCCTGCGGTGTCATTCTGCACCATCCTTGCGAAAAGACGCTGTATATCGCGGGTGATACCATCTGGTATGACGCCGTGGCCAGAACCCTGCGTACGTGGCATCCCAGTGTTGTCATTGTGAATGCCTGCGCCGCCGTGCTGCTGGACGAAGGACGCCTTATCATGGATGACGCGGACGTGGAAGAGGTGGTCAGAACAAGTGACGGTGCAAAAGTCATTGTCAGCCATATGGACAACGTGGCCCATGCCACCATTTCACGGGCGGAAATGAAAAAACGCCTGACGGCCCGCGGTATCTGGGAGAATGTCGTTATGCCTGACGACGGCGAGAGTTTGAACTTCTGACGCACCTCCGCGCCTGCACATCGCAAAAGCCTCTGTCAGGCCAGAACCGGCAACTGACTCCCCTCCTCTCCACACCCGTACACGATACCGCAGAATGCGCCCCGAAATGCCTGCAAAAGCGTTTCGGGGCGTTTTCTGTAAGGGACAAAACAGACTTGGAATTATTTCAGCATGTTGAAAATAGATAAACACAAATGAAAGCACCGAAAAATAAACCGTATCCCTGCAAAATCTGTGTTAATACTCGCCGAAATGCCGTTTATTCATGCCCCTCCAGCCCGACCAGTCAAGCAAGGCTGCACAGACCTACAAGACGGGGTAGGACTGTATCCGTCTGAAGGATGGATAGTCAAACCAAACAAAAAAAATATAAACAGGGAAGCGTTATAGCTATAAAATATGTAACTAACAGATGAACTGTCAATGAGTTGTTGAAAATACTATATATGAGAATGGTCTTGAATGCAATACGAGCAGTGTTCAAAAACGATGTTTCTAAAGTGATGTTGAATACTTAATTATTTGAAATTTATAAATTTTTTCTATAGCCGCAAAAATGAAGGAACGCTTGTTTTTTAATAAAAATCTTATAAATTTAGTATGTTATAAATATTTCAAACTCAAAACAAAAAATACGTTCCTTAACCTGCGTTTTCAAAAGAACTCATTGACAGTTCATCTGTCAATTTGCTTTTGAGCTTATGTCTCGTCCTGTGCCTCACCCTCAAGAGACTCTGACGCAGACATTAATTAACCAACCAAAAACATTTTATTTTCACAAGGTGAGCACGATGAGCTTTGATATTGAGAACAGACTTTTTGTGTACGATGAGGAAAAATGGAAAACGCTCCTCAATAAAAACTATGAACTGGAAGCCCCTACGGTTACCGAAGTTGACAACGGCATAGTGCTGCCGCTTAGACCTGCTCAAAAAGGCCCAAATCGTTTCGCGGGTGGAGTCTGTGATAAAAAATTTAACTTTATCGCGGGTGGACATTTCGTCTATCATGATAACTCCTCGCCTTCAGCCTGCTCAAGATCATACATACCTTCAGAACCTGTTCATATTCGTCATGAAACAGTTGTCTTCGGTGGAATATTACACAATATTTTCGCAATTACACTGTCAAATGATCTGAGCAGGCTTTGGTATCTTGCAGATCATCCTGAAATACCCTATAAATTTATATTTATTGAAGATAGACTTTGGGGTAAATTTACATTTTTCAATATTTTAGAAGCTGCCGGACTGCCAAAGGATAGAATAGAAATTATTGAATATCCTACACAATTTGATAAAGTTATCGTGCCAGATCAAACATTTTACTTTTTTTCGAACTATAGAATTGGTGTGGATAAAATATTTAATTATATGCGATCGTTGGTAAAGCCCGGACCCTATAAAAAAGTCTATCTTTCACGCTCAGCACTCAAAAGCAAACGGGAAATAACCTTTAATGAAGAATATTTCGAAAATTTTTATAAGAAACGCGGGTATGAAATCGTCCACCCGGAGCAGCTTCCTTTCACCGAACAGCTTTCCATCATGGCAGGAGCGGATGAAGTAGTTGCAACCGATGGTTCACTACCCCTTCTTGCACAATTCTGTAAACCAGAAACAAAAGTTGTTATTTTACTTCGTGCATTTCAATATGTTTCTCAAACACCTATAGCTGTATCAAGTACTATTAAAAATTGCTGGATCGTTGATGTACACTTCAACTTTTTACCCGCAACACTGGATGTCGGTGCCGAACTTGTGGGGCCGACTTCATGCTGGAGGCGATATCTGGAACATGAACATATTCCTCATACCACTGAAGAAGTCTCTGAAGAGATCCATATTAAACCTGTACTTTATGACTATATACGTTTGTGGGGAGAAACCGCAAAGGATATCAAAATATTTGGAAGTGATCATTGGTTTTGCCTGAAAAATTATACTCTCATTGACATATTAGATTGGACAAACATGATTTTTTGCGGAAACAAAATTGACAGATCTCTCTATCCAGACCGCAACTATGTCGTGTGGCTAAGACAGGAAAATCAACGCTTAAGTCAGGAATATCAATTATTAAATAAAGAAAATCAAAGACTTGCAACAAAGCTTAATCGGATGCTTCATCGGCGTCTCAAAAGACAGCTTCGTAAGTTAAAAGACTGGATAAAAAATCTGATAAAGAAAAAACACTAGATATGGACACGTTACTCGCCCTCATGCATAGCTGGATCCAGGATGACAGCCGCGTGAACTCGCTCGCGGAGCTGTCATCCTGGATTGCGCGCTGCAACGCTGTGAC
>NZ_CANRLT010000028.1 GCF_947631555.1 uncultured Mailhella sp.
TATCGGGAAAAGCTGACCGCTTAGAATCAATGCCACAGGGGCTTTTTAGATGTCTACTTGACAGGGGGCAGACCAGGAGCTGGGGGGCGTTTAACCAGAAAACTCAGGCAGTATCAATTCTGCCTGAGGGGGAATAATGCCACTACACAAGCATGGTTATAGGGAATTCTATGGCAATGGCACCCGTAGGACAGCCTATGCGGCAACAAGCGCAGTGCCAGCACTCCTCGGGATAGTGAACGAAAGGCCCATCTTCATCCCTGTCAAGGATATAGTTTGGGCAGCGTTCCACGCAGGTTCCACAATCAATGCAGTGCCCGCAGTGCATACATCTGGATGCTTCCGCCTGTGCCTGTTCCGTAGTGAATCCAGTGTCGAACTCCTCAAAAGGTAGAAAATGAGTCCGGGCACAAGCCGAGTGCTGACGGGGCGCGTGTTCATGGTAGGACGGGTTTTCGATCTCTTCAAACAGGACGACGTGTTGCTCCTGCTGAACCGTGTTGCTGTTCAAGGACAGTTCCAAGGTATCGTCTTCGTTTTCCCTGAAATAGACTTCAGGGAACTGCTCCAGACCTTCCAGCCAGCAATGAACGCCTATGGCCGTCTTTCTGCCGCTTCCCACGGCTGAAGCCACTGTAGCCGGACCGGTAACAATATCACCTGCAGCGAAAAGCCCGTGTGCAGACGTTTGCTGGAACTCGTCCACAATCAAATGCCCACGTGCCGTCCTTTCGAGGGACAACCCTTCCAGGAAATCCATGTCAGGAAGCAATCCGCTGGCACAGATAACCGTGTCCGCAGTCAGTGTCAGTTCCTTGCCTTCATGAAATTTGGCAATTAACTCACCAGTATCGCTGAACGTAAACTTTTCAAGTCGCGCTGCTTTGACTACACCGTTTTCAACACCAATGGCAAGACACGAGGCATGAAGTGAGATGCCTTCCATTCTGGCCTGTTCCACTTCCTCAGCAGGAGCCTTGATAGCATCCTGCGCTTCGGGAAAGACAAGACTCACGGACGCGGCGTTCAACCGCTTCGCGGTGAAAGCGCAGTCAAAAGCCACTCCACCGCCGCCGAGCACGACCACGTTCTTTCCAGCAAGACTTCGGCGAGCCAAATTGCTGGAGCTAAGAAAACTGACCGCTGGAACAAGTCGTTCATGACCGGGAATGTCAAGTATGCGTTCTTTCTGGTTGCCGATGGCCACCACCGTGGCATCATACGACTCCATAATCGTCGAAAGTGCCACGTCCTGTCCTACTCGTACATTGGTATGAGCAGTCACGCCGAGCGACAGAATATGCCCCGTTTCTCTTTCCACAATATTCTTCGGAAGTCTGAAATCCGGAACGGACATACGTGGAACTCCGCCAAGCACGGCACCTGCTTCAAATACGGTAACGGCATGGCCCATAAGACGAAGAAAATAGGCGCAGGTCATGCCTGCAGGACCAGAACCGATGATCGCCACCTTTTTCTTTGTATCCACGCGAGGCGTCAGCCTTGAGACGAACGGAGTATCGGCAGCAAATCTCTCCAGTGCCCGAATAGATACACCCTCGTCATATTTGCGACGGTTACAGTGCATCTCGCAGGGATGTGTACATATACGTCCTGTCACACCGGGAAATGGATTCCTCGTCAGCAGGACAGCATGTGCTTCCGTCGGTTTTCCTGCTTTGAGCAGTGTTTCAACGGCCTGAATACGGTTTCCCGCGGGGCAGGAGGCTTCGCAAGGGGAAGTTCTGCTCTGGCGCTTCTGGAAACCTGACACAACCAGCTTTTTCAATTCCTTACTATATCTGGGGGGCATGTTCTCTATCCTTTTCGGTTGACTATGGCGTCATTTCACTGCCAGAAAATCCTGGGCTGACCATTTGTCTTTTCCACAATCATAAGGCGATTCATGGCCGGATCGGGTTCGGGGTAGTCCGATCGTATATAGATGGTGCTTGAAGACGTTTCCCGATGCTCTATACTGGCCAGGACCACAAGTTTGCACATTTCCAGAAGCGTAAGCGCTTCATGGGCGCGCATCAGTTCATGCCAGTTATCGACGGTAAGGTCATCCTTGAGTTCCTCGATCCGTGCCAAACTGTCCAGAGCCTGTTTCATGCCACGCTCATTGCGCACATAGCCCATGTAATAGTCCATGACCTGCCGAATAGCGCTCTCAAACTGTGAATAACGGGTGCTTCCCTCAGAATGCAGAGGAGCCAGCACGCGACGTCGTTCCTGTTCTATTTCCTCTTCGTTTACGTCAGGAATACCGGCGATGTGTCCGGCCTTTTCCGCTGCATGACCACCAGCAGCATACCCACCGCACATAGCGCCGGAAAATGCATGAAAACCGGTTCCCACAAAAAGTCCGGGGATGCTGCTTTCAAAATGCTCATCGCGCATAACCAGCCCTTCCAGAGCAAGATCACCGATCTCCACTTCCATCAGCTTGTTATAGAGATCCACCCCCTTCTGCTCAGAGTACTCCTTCCAAGTGGCTTTATCGCCTGGCATAAGTTCTTCCGAGAGTACACGTTGACTTTCATGGCAAAGACTGCGCGTATCCATATAAAAAGGCGGGCCATAACCGGCAAGCTGTTCTTTGAACAGCCCCTGAACGAAAAGATGTCGGGGAGCCTGTTCTCTCATGGGGTGATACTTGCCCATGAAACGCTCGCCTTTGTAATTCAGTGCTGCGCCCCCCTCGCCCGTAAGGCCGTTCATGCCTGGGCAGCCGAAACTTTTGGGCAATACAGTTGCCGTCTGTCTGGTGTCCAGGCAGGCAATACGGGCACCGGCTTCATAGGCAAGAATATAGTGCGCGCCCGTATTATGACTGGGGAACTGCGCATTGAAAGGATTCCTCGTTGAATTGGTTGCGACTCGAGTGGCTCTCGGTCCCAAGGACAGCACGGCGGTCTTGCAGCGGATGACGTGAAATTCCCCATTCAGAACATTATAGCCCAGTGCGCCGGTCATCCGGCCTTCCTTGACTAACAACTTCGTGATCATGACATTATCGAGTACGTCAACGCCCATCTCACGGATTTTTTTTGCAATCAGCGGCTTCATGAACTGCCCGTCCCGAATAAGTATCCACCATTTGCCCGGTTGGCCAAAACCCTGAGTGCGCAGATAGCCGCCGTCGTCCGTTTTCCGAAACTGGATCCCTACCTCTGTAAGCCATGCGATTATATGAGGCATGGCCTCCCCCCACTGCCGTACGGTATCAGGAAGCAGTCCGTTGGTCGGAGTACTGTAAAACCTGACCATGTCGTCGATAGTGTCGAAAGGGGCATCAGTATTCAAAACGCCCATAAAATGGTCATTGCCGCCGCCAATGCAGCCGCAGCTTTCCAATTTTCCTTTGTCGACCAGCAGCACGTGCTTTCCGGCTTCGCTCACAGCTATGGCTGCTCCGCAACCACTGGCCCCCCCACCGAGAACCAGTACTTCGGTCTCGTGATAATGGATGGTGTTTTCTTCTTCGGACATAGTCTCTCCTGAGAGTAAAAAGGTCAGAGCGCATTTTCTGTTTTTTTGGCAGAAAACGATTTATGCACCAGCCCCTGATGAATAAAAAACGAGAAGCTTGAAATCACAGCCGGAAGGATGAGCCAAGGTTCACGGAAAAACATACAGCTCACCATAAGTATACCTATGACAAAACTGACGATTCGGGCCACCCTGCCTACGGGCATAAAGGTAAAGCCGCAAATACTCATACTCAGTAGAAGTACGGCGCCCAACCCCCAAAAGAAAGCGAGAAGACTGACGAAAATCCCGGCAGTAGTCTGGCCAAGCATAACCTCAGGAGCGAACACACAGAGGAAGGGAATGATAAAGGCTACAAATCCAACCTTGAACGCCTCGAACGCAGTCTTCATATAAGACGAACCTGCTATGCCTGATGCAGGTATTGCTGCCGTGGCCACAGGCGGAGTAATGCTGGAAAAAACGGCAAAAATAAACACATACATATGCGCAGCAAGGGTCGGCACTCCAAGGTTGACCAGTGCGGGAACTCCCACCATTGCAACCATGAGATAGGCAGCAAGAGTAGGAACTCCCATACCGAGAAGTATGCAGACAAATGCCGTAATGATAAGAGCAATGAAGACATTGCCGCCGCAGAGAAGCGTGATAATGGAGGGGATACGAATGCCAAGAGAAGTCTTGGTCATAACTGCAACGATAGGGCCGAGAAGGGCACAAGTTACGGCAATCTTTGCACCTGTCACTGCACCCTCCCGCAGTTCAGGAATCAATGTAGGGACAGCATCCTTGAATTTGCCTTCACTCAACAGGTGAAAAGCGTTGAGCAGAAGCAGTACCATGACGCCCCAGAACACCGTGAACATTGGGGAATACCCGAGAAAAAGAAGCGCCATGATCACTCCGAGAGGACCAAGGAACAACGGCGCATCTCTGAAAATTTGTCTGCTGGTGTAGGCATCACTAAAAAGAGCTGAAGCATCGATACGGAGCTTTTTTGCCTGAAGCTGTGCATAAATGCCGATGGAGAGAAAATACAGCAGTGCAGGAAGAAAGGCTGCCGTCATGACTTCCACATAAGGGGTGCTGGCCATTTCTGCCAGAACAAAGGCTGTCGCTCCCATGACCGGCGGCATGATCTGTCCGCCCGTAGACGCTGCTGCTTCAATAGCTCCGGCCTGATAGGGCTTGTAGCCAGCCTTTTTCATCAGTGGAATGGTGAATGTTCCCGTCGTGACCACGTTTGCCAGGGAACTGCCGGTAATCGACCCGACGAGCGCACTGGAAATAACCGAAGAAATGGCTGGCCCCCCGGCCAGACGTTTGCCTGCAGCAGCCCCCACACGGTTGAAGAACTGACTGGCACCTGTAGCTGATAAAAGCGAGCCGAATATGACAAACAGAAAAATATAATTTGCGCTTACGCTGAGGGTACTTCCGTATACCCCACCGGATAACCCCATGACAAAAGAAGTCATCATTTCCATGTAGCTGATTTCAGGAGCAGCTATGGCACCGGGAAGCATATGCCCGAAGAAGCAGTACAGGATAAAGCATACGGCGACCAGCGGGAAAGCCAGCCCGAAAGCCCGTCGTGATGCTTCTATGCATAGAACGACAATCATCGTGGCTACAACCATATCCTGTGTGTTTAGCATTCCTATAGGACCACGGATTTCCTGAAGCTCTGTGTATTCAAGAAATATATACCCTGTTGCATATATTGAAAGAAGGATTAAAATAAATGCTATAACTTTTTTAAAATATTTTTTTTCTTTATGAAATGACATGAGATAGACCAGACAAAGGGCACACATGAGATGAAGATTCTGATGTTGAGTTGGCTCAATGAGTACCATCTGTGTATATATCATATGGTAAACAATCATGAATATCCCAAGGATAGTCATGATCACAATAACGGACTTATCAAGCAGCTTCACGAAAGTTTCCCCTTGTTTGATCGCAAGAAGGCAGGGAAGGGCTACCGTTCCCTGCCTTGACCTTTAGCGAAGACCTTTTTCCTTGTAGTAACGAAGAGCACCGGGATGGATATCCTCATCCCTGAAAAATTCTTTGGAAGGAACCGTCACAGAAACCGACATCGCTTTGCCAACAGGAGTAAATTTGGTAAATGCCTCAGCCTGCTCGCAAAGCAGTTTGGCAATGGTATACGCCAGTTCATCTGGAGTTTCCTCAAAACCGCCGATGCCGAGGCGCTCTTCCCAGGCCATGATGTCCTGGGCGGGGACATTTTCCGCTATACTGCCCTTGGGCATAAGTACAGGTATGTAAAGCATCTTTTCTGCTTCGGCCGCTTCTCTGATATATTTTTCATCAACACTGATGAAGTGCGGGGCACCGCGAGACGCCACGATTTCTGCATAGGCAGGAATAGGCATCCATGGACCGGAGGCAGAAGTCGTGACGCCAAGCGCACCAACATCTGCAGTTCCGTCCAGAAGTCCATTCTGTACAGCCGTCCAGTTGGCATAGGTGGGCTTCATATCCTTACTGTTGGGGATAGCTCTTTTGAGAATATTCCAGAAATGCCATCCACTGCTGGAAAGAACGCTGGTGGTAATAAAACGCTTGCCACTCATATCGGCGACAGTTTTGATATCGTCCGCATAGGTAATGAGCGTCTGGATATTCTGGGTGATGAATCCGATAATTTTGACATTTGTTACCGGTGCAGAATAAGGACGGTTTCCTTGTATGGCGTCAACAAACGATGTGGTACTCATGGCAAAAATCGTCTTTTCAGGCTTCTGGGAAGCCTTGAGCAGACTGGCAGGAGAGCCTGTCGTCTCCACCGGCAGAAGTTCAAACTGCGGGGCCTGCGCCTTGATGATTTCCGAAAGTGCAAAACAATACTGGTACTGAGTGCCCCCGAAAATTCCGGCAGTGATCTCAAAGCGTTCAGCAGCCTGGGCACCGAAAGTAGTACACGCCAAAATTCCGAGTGAAGTGACGAGGTGTTTCAGCATGGCTAGTCTCCTTAGAGGGTAAAAATCGCCTTAGCAAAATTATTACCGCGAAAATTTTATGAAAGTAAAAACAAATATTTTTATACCTCAATCAAATATTTTAATAATTCCACCTCGGTAGACGAATTTTCAAAAAACACTCGACCGTTTTTTCGCCGAATATCCTGCCAAAGCTGAATATCCTGTCAAAATTAAAAAATAAATAAGTTAGTGGAAAAGCAAATCAACATTGCTCAAAGGGTAATATTCTTGTTTCAAACAAACTCACCCCGTATTTCTGTCTTGATGACGCAGCTTGGAGCCATTGCAGGAGCTGCCCTTGACAAAATAAAAAATGATGGAAAAAATCAAAATACTATCTTTAGTTATCTGCGCCAAGAGAGGGGAAAATGATACCAGAAATTAATGGTGATTTTTTACAACAGTTAAAAAGTTTCTATTTTGTCGCAACATATGGAAGTGTTTCTACTGCAGCAAATCATATGAATCGTACCCAAAGTGCAGTAACCTATCAAATACAATTACTTGAAAAAGGTCTAAATATTGTTCTTTTCTTGAGAATAAAAAACAAAATGGTTTTAACAGATGAGGGTCAGGCTCTTCTTAAATGGACATTAAAAATATTCGATGACATATTAGGAATGCATGAAGATCTTCAAGGAGATCTACAACAAGGTTATCTGCGTATCGCAAGCACCAGACCTGTATTCAGTTCTGAAAAATTTGTTCAGACATTCATGACTTTTCATGAGGAATATCCAAATATTTATGTTTCTTTAAACAGCGGTCATCCTGCACTGCTTCATTCTAGCATAAAAAATGGACAAACTGATTTCGGTATCATCGGGACGTCAACTCACCTTGACGATCTTGATTTTATTCCTCTGTTTCAGTCACCTTTTCTTCTGGTTACAGAAAAGAGAGCAAATTTCGATATCTTGTCTATTACACCGGAAACGCTGAAAACACTTCCTTACATTTCTTTTTCCGTAAATTTAAATGAGAAAATATCAAAATATTCTCTCCTCCCTCATGAAATTCAAGATTATATGGACAATGCTTCTGTACTTTCATGCAGTAATTATTATGTTATAATGAAATATGTTGCTATGGGATTTGGGTGTACAATTATAGATGCATTTTCATTACAAAGTTTTGATTTTATTAACAATATACATATAATAGATTTACAATCTATAATTCCACCACTTCAATATGGATTATTAATAAGAAAGAAAAGCAATATGTCAAAATCAAAAAATAGATTTATCGATATATTAACAACCAATTTAAAAAATATGAATTTTGGTGATTATATAAATAAATTTAATGATAAAATACATAATAGTTAACATTATCTGCTTGGTTTTTTTGCAAGTAATCGGATTCCCATACCTAAAGTAATATTATGCAATGATAACTCTGTATAAGAAGAAAAGACAGGTGGACAATCTACCAGTCTAACACAAACGCAGGGCACTCATGAGTTTCCAGACGCTGTCTCTTGTGAACGTAAGGTGTGTTCATCGAGTCTGTCCTCCACCGTAGGCGTTTCTACTTGCAAGCGTGTGGCAGGATTTTTTCTCTTGCCATGCAGGAGAATGATGCTTTTGCAGCTTGGTAAATTTTGAGGAGAGGCAGGCTGCCTTGTTCCCCATGATTCCACTAAAACAGGATTGAAGGTTATTAAACAATAAACTTTGGATGGCTTCTCGGTTCACACTGTACGCAGAAATGGTGCGCCTTTTTTAGAGTTTTTCTGCCTGTTGCGATGCAGACTAGGTCGGACAGTGCAGAATGTGCAGTCATGCCCATAGGTTATTCTCTGCCGAGCGGCAGAGAGTTTAATTAAAAGTTATCCCCACCCTTGCTGGTCAAACAGCGTACAGTGAACCGTTCTAACAGGCTTGAGGCATGGGTTCGCATTCTACCATGATGGAAAAGGCTCAAAGCGGAGTCATGTCCAGTAGGACATGAAATATTCACTTTAACTTGGAAATCATGTTTCCAAATAGCAACAGAGGCAAACTGTGGCCGCCATACTCGAAGAATGCGGACTGGAAGCAGCCGTCAGCGAGACATCCAGCGTATCATCTGGAGCAAGTTCTTTATCAATATGTCCATCACTGAATAATTGAAGCTCTCCTGACTAACGCTCCTCCCAGAAGACCTTGCGCACGTCCTCGGGAACAGGGCGGCCGAAACGGTTGCCCACGAGGAAGGCCGGCACGGCTGCCGCCAGAGCGGGCACGATGGGGAGTATGCCGAACGGGGAAATTTTTGCCGCAGAGAGGATCAGGAATACGGCCAGGCCTGTCAGTATGGACGCGACCGCGCCGCAGGCGTTGGCGGATTTGCAGTACAGTCCGAGAACGATGGGGCACAGGAACACGGCCTCGAGACCGCCGAAGGCGAAGAGGTTGATCCATACCAGAAGCTGCGGCGGGTTAAAAGAGGCCAGAAAGACGATGACGCCCACGCCGAAGGTGCAGCAAAGGCTCATGCGGTTGATGGCCTTCTGCGAGACGTTGGACACATCGTTCTTCAGGGCGTAGCGGATATAGAGATCCTTGATGATGGTGGCGGATACGAGCAACAGCATGGTATCCACGGTGGACATGATGGCCGCCACGGGTCCGGCCACAAAGACCCCGGCCCAGAAGGGCGGCAGGAGTCTGAGAATAAGCGTGGGAATAATCAGGTCGCCGGAGGGCAGATCCGGCAGAACGGCCCGTCCCAATGCTCCCGCAAGATGCATGCAAAGCAGCAGGAAGCCGATAATAAGCGTCCCCAGAATCATGGCCTCGTGCATGGAACGGGAATCCTTGTAGCCGAAGCAGCGCTGCACGGTCTGCGGAAGTCCCAGTATGCCGAGTCCCACGAGTATCCAGAAGGAAAACAGCATGGGGGCGGGGATCCTGCCTTCGGCACCGGAGGGCGAAATCAGGCCCGGATCAATGGCCCGCAGATCCTGCATACATCCGGCCATGCCGCCGCCCGCATCAAGGACGGCCAGAAGCACGACCACGGCGGCCACCACCATGACCACGCCCTGGAGAGCATCGGTGAGCACCACGGCACGGAAGCCGCCCACCGTGGTATAGAGCACCACGGCAAAACCGAAAATGCCCAGTCCCACTTCATAGGGATAGCCGGTTACAGCCTGAAACACACGCGCTCCGCCGATGAACTGCGCGATCATGGACGCAGCAAAAAACATGAGTACCGCCACGGAGCAGAGGAGAACCACGGCGTTGCTGCGGTAGCGGGCATACAGGAAATCCGTGACGGTCACGGCGTGAAGGCGGCGGCCCAGCATGGCAAAGCGCTTGCCGAGCACACCCAGTGTGAAGAAGGTGGTGGGAACCTGAATCATGGCCAGAAGCACCCAGCCCAGCCCCAGCGTGTAGGCCACTCCCGGCCCGCCAACAAAGCTGCTCGCGCTGGTGTAGCTAGCGATGATGGTCATGGCCAGAACAAAGCCGCCCATGGTTCGTCCGCCAATAAAGTATTCTTCAATCGCCGAAGCTCCTGCGTCCCTGCGTGTCTGCCGCCGTGACCAGAGCGCCAGCGCGAGAGTCAGAAGAAGATAGACCACGAGAGGTACAAAGACGAGGTTCATCTGTCATCCTCCTTCCGGGAATCATTCTCCGACCCGTCCAGAGGCATATCAGAAAAGAAAAAGCGCACGACACCCCACAAAAGCAGAGTGATCACGGGGTAGCCGAGGACACAGCTGTAAAAGAACCACGCGGGCATACCCCAGACGTAGGTATACTCTGCGGGATCTCCGGCCCCAGGACCGAAGGCGAAAACCGTCCACCAGAGAAAGAAGAAAACGTAAAGGCCGAGCGTGATGAGAGCCTCACGATTGGCCTGCCGAAATGATGATCGCATGAGAAAACTCCTGTTCCGAAACCTGTAACCAGCGGACAGAATAAGCAATTTCATCAGGGTGTCAACGTTTGATGGAGGGCTGGTCAACCCTGCGGAAAAGCGCTAAGAGAATGGCTGAAACCACGTTCGGAAGGGAGCGTCTCATGCTGCGTTTTGAATGCGATTACGGGGAAGGAGCGCATCCGCGGGTACTGGAACGGCTGACGGCCACGAATCTCGAACAGACGCCAGGCTATGGGGAAGACGCCTATTGCGCCGAAGCTCGGGAACTTCTGCTCTCGGTCTGTGCGCAGAACGCGGATCGTGCGGACGTGCATTTCGTGATTGGAGGTACGCAGGCCAACGCCCTGACCATCGCCGCCGCGCTGAAGCCCTGGCAGGGCGTACTCTGTGCCGTCAACGGGCACATCAACGTCCACGAGGCCGGAGCCGTGGAAGCCTCCGGCCACAAAGTCCTTGCACTGCCTGCGTGCGAGGGGAAAATCACGGCGGAACAGGTGTGTGAGGCCGTGGATGCGCACCGCCGCAGCAGTGCACGGGAGCACATGGTGCAGCCGGGCATGGTCTATCTTTCGAACCCCACGGAGTTCGGCACCCTGTACAGCAGGGCCGAACTCACGGCGTTGAGCGAAACCTGCCGAACTCTTGGCCTGCTGCTGTTTGTGGACGGCGCACGCATGGGCTACGGACTCATGGCAGAGGGCAATGATCTCACACTGCCTGACTATGCGAACCTGTGCGACGCCTTCACCATCGGCGGAACCAAGGTTGGAGCCTTGTTCGGCGAGGCTGTAATTCTTACGGCTCCCATGCTACGTACCGATTTTCGCTGCCTCATGAAGCAACGCGGGGCCATGCTGGCCAAAGGACGGCTGCTGGGCCTGCAATTCCTGGCCTTGTTCGAGGGCGGGCTGTACTTCCGTATTGCGGCACATGCTGATGCACTGGCCATGCGTCTGCATCGGGCCTTTGAACAGCACGGCTGGCCGCTGTTTTTCAACTCCCGTACCAACCAGCAGTTCCCCGTGGCGTCCAACCGGGAACTTGCGCAGCTTGCAGAGCGCTACGCCTTTGAGGAATGGCAGAGAATGGATGAAGGCCATCGCGCCGTGCGCTTCTGCACGAGCTGGGCGACTTCAGAAGACGCCGTGGACGCGCTTGTCCACGATATTTGCTCTCTCTGACGCTCCGGCGTTCATCAAAAGTTCTCTTGAGGTTTGCCTCCTAGGGGAAAAAGAAGGATAGACAAAACGGCGAAGCCGATAACATTCTTTTCCCCAGTCTTTGCCTTCAGGGGGCAATCCGTACGTTCCTTGCCTGCCGTGTGTGGAACAGTTGGAAGCGTGGGCCGACTGTGACTTAGATCATTGTCTGACTGCCGGCAGTATAAAAAGACGGCCGCCCCAAAGGACGACCGCCTTTTCAGTAAACGAAGTCTGGCGTCTTAGTCGAGGGATGCGGCTTCTTCCACAACGTTGAAGGCTTCGATGATGTCCCCTTCCTTGATGTCCTGGAAGTTTTCAAGACCCACGCCGCATTCAAAGTTGTTCACCACTTCGCGGGCGTCGTCCTTGCCGCGCTTGAGCGACGCAAGACGCCCCGTATAGACCACCACGCCGTCGCGCAGCAGACGCGCCTGAGCGGCGCGGGTGAGCTTGCCGTCCGTGACCATACAGCCAGCGATAATACCAACCTTGGGCAGGGAGAAAATCTTGCGGACTTCTGCCTGTCCAAGGTAGACTTCTTTGGACACCGGAGCCAGCAGGCCGGCCATGGCGCTTTTGATTTCTTCCACGAGTTTGTAAATGATATCGTAGAAGCGGATATCCACCTGCTCCTGTTCGGCGACTTCCTTGACCTTGGCGGTAGGCCGCACGTTGAAGCCGATGATGATGGCGTTGGAGGCCGCCGCCAGCATGACGTCTGATTCGGAAATCGCACCTGCGCCGCCGTGGATAAGCTCGATGCGCACTTTCTCCGTGCCGAGCTTGCGCAGAGACTCGGTAATGGCTTCCAGAGAACCCTGCACGTCGGTCTTGAGCACAACGTTGAGCACCTGCGTTTCCTGAGTGTCGGCGCTTTGCTTGAGGAAGTTCTCCAGCGTCACGCGGGAGACCTTGGCAAGTTCCTTTTCGCGCAGTCTGGTGGCACGGGCATCAGCGATGCGACGGGCCTTCTTTTCATCGTCCAGGCACACGAATTCCTCGCCGGCTTCCGGGACGCCTTCAAAGCCCTGCACTTCCACAGGCATGGACGGCCCGGCTTCTCTGATCTTGCGGCCCTGATCGTTGAACATGGCGCGCACGCGCCCGGAGAAGACTCCGCATACGAAGACATCGCCCTGGTGGATGGTGCCTTCCTGAATCAGAACCGTGGCCACGGGGCCGCGGCCCTTGTCGAGCTTGGCTTCCACCACGCGGCCGTGGGCAGGCTTGTCAGGATTGGCTTTGAGTTCAAGGATTTCGGCCTGCAGTGCGATGAGTTCCAGCAGGTCGTCAAGGCCCTTGCCGGTTTTGGCGGAGACCAGTCCCACCACGGTATCGCCGCCCCAGTCTTCAGGCTGAAGCCCCAGTTCTGAAAGTTCGCGGAGTACGCGGTCAGGGTTTGCGGCTTCCTTATCGATCTTGTTCACCGCGACAAGAATGGGCACGCCTGCGGCGCGCGCGTGATTGATGGCTTCACGGGTCTGATCCATAACGCCGTCATCCGCAGCCACCACCAGCACGACAAGATCCGTGACCTGAGCGCCGCGGGCGCGCATGGCGGTAAAGGCCGCATGGCCCGGAGTATCGAGGAAGACGATATCGCCGCGCTTGGTCTTGACGTGATACGCTCCGATGTGCTGGGTGATGCCGCCGGCTTCGCCGCTGGTCACGCTGGTCTTGCGGATGGCGTCCAGCAGAGAAGTCTTGCCGTGGTCGACGTGCCCCATGATGGTCACGACCGGCGGACGGGGCTTGAGCATTTCAGGCGCATCGGGCGTACTGACGGAGGTCAGGTATTCCTCTTCGGAGAAGCCCACCTTTTCCACTTCATAGCCGAATTCCGAAGCCACGAGCGTTGCAGTGTCAATGTCCAGTGCGTTATTGATGGTGGCCATGACGCCGAGGCCGAACAAAACCTTGATGATCTCGCTGGCCTTCACACCCATCTGATGCGCCAGTTCGGACACTCGGATGGATTCTTCCATACGTATCCTGCGCTTGGCGGCCTTCATGGGCTGGGTGGACTGTACCGCTGCCTGAGGCTGTTGCTTCCTGGGCTTGTGGGCATGGCGGGGACGCACCATGCCTTCATCGTCCAGCATGTCGACATGGCGGCGGAATCCGTCGGACTCCTGAGAAAAATCAACGGTACGGCGGTTTTTGGTATTGCGTTTCCTGCGGCTCTGCTCATTCTCCATAGGTGGTTGCTGGCCAAAGGGCGCAGCAAACGGTGCGCCACTGGAGCGTGACGGGCGATTGCCGCCGGAGCGAGCCGGGCGGCGGCTGTCGCGATCCCGGCTGTCCTTGTCTTCGCCGCGGGAATCGCGGTTGAAACGGGAAGTTCCGCCATCGCGGGAAGGACGGGCGTCGCGGTTATCCCTGCGTCCGCCCTCGCGTCCGCGGACTTCTCCATCGCGGCTGGAAGACGGCGCAGCGGGCCGGACGATACGTGCCTGAGCGGGTTCGGGCCGGGAAATGACGCGCACACGGGGACCGTCCGCGGAAGCGCTGCCACCATCGCGGCGGCGTTCGCTTGCGGGCGGCAGCAGGCTGGGCTTCGAGGAGCCTTCCGGCTCGGCGGAAGCCGCCGGCGCACGGCGGGACTGCTCGGATCTGGACGCAGATTTGGCAACGGGCCTGGCGATCTCTTTGGCGGCTTCCTTCGGAGTCTGTTCCGCAGCTGCGGCCTGTACTTTCTCTTCGGCATGTACCTGCGGGGCAGCGGGTACGGCTTCTGCTGGAATCTCACGCACAGCTTCCGTCTTGGAAGCTTCCTGAGCCTCCGGCTTGACCTCAGACTTGGGCTCTTCCTTGAAAACAGGGACCGCGGGCGTGGCTTCAACCGTCTTGGCGGCGTTTTCCTCTGTAGCCGTGCGAATCACGCGTGCAGCCGGGATCTCGGCTCGCTTTGACGAGCGGGAACGACGGGACTTTTCCGGTTTGGCCGCGGGAGCGGCTTTGGCGTCTTCCCCACTTTCGGGTACGGCAGGCGTGGCGTCCTTCTTTTCGGTTTCCTTTTCAGGAGCTGGTGCAGGCACGGCTGCCACCGAAGTTTCCTCTGGCTTTTCCGTTACCTTTTCCGCCGGAGCTGGTGTCGAAGCTGGAGCCTGGGCTGCTGGGGCGGCTTCTGCCGCAACCGGCCTGGCGCGACGGCGAACGACCACATCTCTGCGAGCGGACGCAGCAGCTTCCTGCTTCTTGACCTTGACTTTTTCGTATTCTTCCGAGGAGATGGAACCGCCAACGGTCTTGTTTATTCCCATCTCGTGCAAAAGAGCGACCAGCGCCTTTGCATCCATGCCCTGTTCAGCCGCGGCATCTTTGATTTTTATCTTGCTCATGAATTGCTTCCCCTGGGATGTTTACGCCTGAACTTTGCTGCGAAGCGTTCCTGGCACTGTGGATCGCTGCACACATACCGGCCCCGGCCCGGTTTCGCCTGCGAGGCATCCGCTTCGAGTCCGTTCCCGACGGCGCCGCCTTCTCCGGCCGACACGAACCGCAAAAGCTGCGGCTTGGCAAAGCGCCGTCTGCATATGACGCACATACGGACAGGCTCCCGCCCTTTCGCCATACTAGTCGTCTTCCCTTTGCTGTTCCGGCTCAGACGCTTCCGAGGAAGGACTGAGGAAATTGACCGCAGCACGCAGATCGGCGATGCGCGCTTCGGAGAGTTCCAGTTTTTCGGCAAGTTCCGCGTCTGTCGCCTGTTTCAGGGCATCCAGGCTGCGGAATCCTGCCGCGGTGAGGCGATCTACAGGGAGCTCGGCCACGCTGGCTACCTGTTCCAGCCCGCGCCCTGACGCATTCGCTTCATTGTACTTGGATTCGCTGAAAATATCGATCTTCCAGCCCAGAAGCCGCGCGGCGAGCTTCACGTTCTGTCCCTTGCGGCCGATGGCGTTGGTGAGCTGATCATCGGGTACGGAGACCTCCAGAAGATTGGAGCTTTCGTCCACAACGATGCGGGATACGACGGCGGGGGTCAGAGCATTCCGGGCATAGGTGGCGATGTCGGCGTTCCAGACGACAATGTCGATACGTTCGCCATGCAGTTCCTGCACAACGTTCTGGATGCGGGAACCGCGTACGCCCACGCAGGCGCCTACGGGGTCGATGTCGTGTTCGCGGGAGAGCACAGCAACCTTCGCCCGTGAACCGGGATCCCGTGCCACGCCCATGATCTGCACACTGCCATCGTCCACTTCGGGAACCTCGCGGCGGAACAGGGCGGCCATGTAGTCTCTGTGTGCGCGGGAAATAATGACCTGCGGGCCGCGCCCCTCGCGGCGCACCTCGATGATGAGCGCCTGAATACGGTCATTGCGCTTGTAGTGTTCGCGGGGGATCTGCTCCTCGCGGGGCAGCAGGGCTTCCGTGCGGCCCAGGTTGATGACCCAGCCGCCCTTGTCGCGGCGCTGGATCATGCCACTGACGATCTCGCCCACGCGATCCTTGTACTCTTCGTAAATCTGTTCCTGTTCCGCATCGCGCATACGCTGGATGATGACCTGCTTGGCGGACTGAGCGGCGATGCGGCCCAGATCTTCCACTCTGAGGCGGAAGCCCATCTCATCGTCGAGCTGGATGGACGAGTCGTGCTGGCGCGCGTCTTCCAGAGAAATCTGGGTGAGGGGATCCTCCACCTTTTCCACGACGAACTTGAACTGAAACACCTCGATTTCACCCGTCTCCTCGCTGTAGTGCACTTCCACGTCGAGGCTGTCGCCGTACTTCCGGGTCACGGAGGTACGCACCGCGTCTTCAAGGGTGCTGATGAGCATGTTCCGATCGAGACCCCTGTCCTTGCTGATCTGTTCTATGGCTTTTTTCAGATCCTGACTCATGCTTGTTTACCTCCGTCTGCGCCGGAAGTCCGTACGCCCTTTCCGGCCCGGGGCTTGCTGGTGTCTGGAAATACGGGGACAAGGCGTGCTTTCTTCACCATCTTCCAGTCGATGGACACGTCCGCGGGTTCGGGCTTCGTACCCGGCGCGGGAGGAAACAGCACTTCTACGGTAAAACATTCGCCGTCCACGCCTTTGAGCGGCCCCTTGAACCTGCGCCGACCCGCGATCTCGGGATGCGGCTCCAGAAGTGTCACATCGATGTCTCGGCCTGCATATGCCGCAAGCTGGGCAGGCTCGAAAAACAGACGGTCGAAGCCCGGAGAAGACACCTCCAGCACCCAGGCGCCGGAAAAAATTTCATCCACATCCAGTGCCAGTCCCAGCATACGCGACAGTTCGGCGCATTGATCAACGGAAACACCCTCCAGGACGCCGCCCGTCCCGTCTTCTTCGTCTTGAACCGCGGCGGGGGCGTCCACATACAGACGCACGACGGTTCGCCCTCCGGCCACAAGTTCCACACCCCAGACGCTCAGCCCGAAGGAGGCGGCCAGAGGTGCGGCAGCCTCGCGAACCCGCCGGATGATGCTCTCGGGAGAAAGGTTCTTGCCCATATTATTCCTTATATAATAAAAAAGGGAGGCCGTCGTCAGGCCACCCCGTCAGACCGCCTTATGCGGTACATTAAGGATGTAGAAAAAGCAAGTCCACGCAGAACCTGCCTTTCCACTGCGAAAGGAACTTCTACCCAAAACAACGAAACCTGTCAAGCGTCAATATCAATTTATGATTAATTAAAAAATTTTTTCTTTTCTTTTTCCGGAAATTTTCCTGCCTGAGGCAAGGGTTGAGGGAAAGAAAAAAAGTCGTAACTTTTTTTCCAGTTCACCCCATGTATTGACCGAAAATATTGCCAGGGGCTACTCTAACGTTCTCTTGGCTAAAGGCAACTGGGCCGCAGGCCCTGCTGTAAACAGGCAAAGGCGGAGTTTCATTGACCGCCTTTTGTTATTCTTCTCCGCCCTTCTCCGCAGAGCGGCGCGGAAATAACGAGAGTTTTCAAGGAATATTCATGATCCAGTTCATCAAGAAGAGAGATTCCCGCGTCGTCCCCTTTGATATCGCAAAGATCGACGACGCCATTTTCCTTGCAGCACAGGCTCAGGGCGGCAGCGACAGAGCCATGTCCAAACAACTCGCCGATAAGGTCTACAAAATCCTCGAGTCCGAAGGGCAGGATATTCCCGAAGTCGAACACGTCCAGGACGTTGTCGAAAAGGTGCTTATCAAGGCTGGTCACGCCCGCACCGCCAAGGCCTATATCCTTTACCGCAACGAGCGCACCCGTGTCCGTGAGATGAAAACCCAGCTCATGAACACACTCAAGAAGCTCTCCTTCGCCGATGCCAAGGACTTCGACCTCAAGCGCGAGAACGCCAACATCGATGGAGACACCCCCATGGGCACCATGCTGCGCTACGGCAGCGAGGCCGCCAAGGCCTTCTATAAAAGCTATCTGCTCTCCGCCGAGTTCAGCCGCGCCCATGAAGAGGGAGATATCCACATCCACGATCTGGACTTTCTTTCCCTCACCACCACCTGCTGTCAGATCGACATCAAGAGACTGTTCAACGGCGGTTTCAACACCGGTCACGGCTTCCTGCGGGAGCCGAACTCCATCCAGTGTGCCAGCGCACTGGCCTGCATCGCCATACAGTCCAATCAGAACGACCAGCACGGCGGCCAGAGTATCCCGAACTTTGAGTACGGACTGGCTCCCGGCGTAGCCCGCAGCTTCATCAAGAACATCGACCTCGCCCTCGACATGCGCGACGCCCCTGAAGACTTCCGCGCCGAAGTCAAGCAGGCTCTGTACAGTTTTGCCTTCCCCACGGGAGAATACGCTTCCTTCCGCTCCATCCTCAACGAAAAGGGACAGGCCTTCACCCGCGAGCAGCTTACCGCCCGGCTTTCGGCCAGAGAAGCCGCCCATGTGATGGAAAAGGCACTGGCCCGCACCGACAAGGATACCTTTCAGGCAATGGAAGGACTCATCCATAACCTCAATACCATGCACAGCCGTGCCGGTGCGCAGGTGCCCTTCAGCTCCATCAACTACGGCACCGACACCACACCCGAAGGCCGCATGGTCATCAGGAACACGCTGCTCGCCGAGGACGCCGGTCTGGGCAACGGCGAAACCCCCATTTTCCCCATTCACATCTTCAAGGTGCGCGATGGCTACAGCGCCAATCCCGGCGACCCCAACTACGACCTGTTCAAACTGGCCTGCCGCGTCTCGGCCAAGCGCCTGTTTCCGAACTTCTCGTTCATGGACGCGCCGTTCAACAAGCCCTATCTGCGCGGCAGCGACCCCGACCACGAAGTGGCCTACATGGGCTGCCGTACCCGTGTCATGGCCAACCGCAACGACCCGGAGCGGGAGACAACCTTCGGCCGCGGCAACCTCTCCTTCACCTCCATCAACCTGCCCCGCTTAGGGCTGAAGCATCGCGGCGATGTGGAAGGCTTCTTCCAGGAACTGGACGAAAAGATTGATCTCGTCTTCCGCCAGCTTCTGGAGCGCTTCACCATCCAGAGCGCCAAGGAATGCCGCAACTATCCCTTCCTTATGGGGCAGGGCATCTGGATGGACTCCGCCGGCCTCGCCCCCACGGATCCTGTGGGCGAAGTGCTCAGGCACGGCACGCTGACCACCGGCTTCATCGGCCTTGCGGAATGCCTCAAGGCGCTCATTGGTGTCCACCACGGGGAGTCCGAAGAGGCGCAGGAACTGGGACTGCGCATCGTGCGTACCCTGCGCGAGCGCGCTGATGCCAAGGGCGAAGAGACCAACCTTAACTTCACGCTCATCGCCACCCCTGCCGAAGGACTGGCCGGGCGCTTCGTCAAGTACGACCGCAAGCTCTTCGGCAATATCGCGGGCATTACCGACCGCGACTACTACACGAACTCCTTCCATATTCCGGTCTACTTCCCCATCAGCGCCTTCAACAAAATCCGGCTGGAAGCTCCCTACCATGCCCTGACCAACGGCGGGCACATCAGCTATGTGGAAGTGGACGGGGATCCCCTGAACAACCTTCAGGCCTTTGAAGACATCGTCCGCGCCATGAAGGACATGGGCATCGGCTACGGCTCCATCAACCATCCCGTGGATCGCGACCCCGTCTGCGGCTATACCGGCATCATCGGCGATACCTGCCCCCGCTGCGGCCGTCACGATGGCGAAGGCATCCCCCTCTCCGTCCTGAAGCGCCTCAAGGGCTACGTCCATGACAGCCGCACGAGCGACGAGCGCAGCGAATCCCGCGACAGAATAGCCAATATCAAACTCTAAGGAGAAAGCCTCATGGTTCACGCAAAATCGGACACGTCCGTTGCAGCGGATCAGATCCTCATCGGTTCCAACGTCAAATTCGAACGCATCCGCCGCATCACCGGCTATCTCGTGGGTACGCTCGACCGCTTCAACGATGGCAAGGCCGCCGAAGAACGCGACCGAGTCAAGCACTGCAGCATGAATACCTGGAAGTAACTCATGCTCCACAGACAAAGAGGGCGGCTCCCGGCACGGGAGCCGCCCTCCTTCTGTTGGTGATAGAATCACGGGGAGGCATCGTTCAGCGCCGCAGATATTCGCTGAGGTCGGAGACCAGAATATGATCCAGTTCCTTGCGGTTTGCGGCCTCCGTCTCTGTGAACAGAAAACCGAACACCGGCTCCTTGTGCCAGTCCAGCCGCCGCAGTTCCATGACCTTGCGGAAGGAGGCACAGAGGCGATCGTAGTCGAAGACGTCATCATCGCGCAGACCCGCGGGTGGATTCAGCACGATGAAGGAATAGAGCAGATCTTCCCTGCCGGACAAGAGTGCGTCCCAGTCGGGGCGGCGGTCGCTGAGGAAGTAGTCATAGGTGTAGATGCCGTAAGCGTGCAGTGCAAGATCCGTGAGACACCATCCCGCAAAGCGCATGGGATTGGCCTCGATGGGCACGATACGGCCGCCATTCGTGCGCAGTTCCAGATGCACCGGCAGGTTACGTGCGCCGATGCGCTCGTTCATGCGGTTAAAGAACTGCGTGAACGGCTCCAGATGTTCACGGATGATGGCCGCGCCGGAACAGTACAGTCGGTCGCTTACGTCTTCGGGAGAGGAAAATTCATGGTGGAAGATGTTGAGGATGACGGCCTTGCCATCTCCGTTGTAGTAGAAGTCCACCGCGTATTCCTCACCTTTAATGTATTCCTCAAGGAGAAACACGGCGTTGCTCACCACGCGCCGGTCGTAACCCTTTTCCCACTCCCGTGAATGGTCTCGGATATCGGCAAGAGCACGCTTCCAGTCGTCCTCGTTGAACACGGTGTACACTCCCACGCTGAAGAAGCCAACCGAGGGCTTGAGCACAAAGGGCGTCTTCAGGGTGTGAAAGTCCAGCGCCTCCAGTTCCGCCGCCGGCACTTCTCTGAAGAAGAAATCGGGATAGATCTCGGCCAGCACGCGGCGGAAGGCGGCCTTGTCCTTGAACAGGGCAACGCCTTTCTTCATGGCTTCGTCGGGAGAATGGGAAAGCACCCAGGCCAGTGAGTTTTCGCAGGTCGTGTAGATGCGCTCACCTTTGGCCAGAAGCGCGTCGGCCTCTTCATCGGAGACCAGGTTGAAGCGGCGGTCCTCTCCGGCCTTCAGCGAAACGTCACTGCGCAGCACGGGCACGCCGCTTGTTTCGAGGTAATCTTTCAGTTCGCGGGAAACATACTGTTTGTCCAGAATAATCATGATACAGCCTCACAAGGGAAAATGACAGCGCACGAAGCGTTGGTCGGAAAGAGTGATTTCAGGCGGGGGAATTTCCCGGCACAGGGCGCGGGCCTGGGGACAGCGGGGATGAAAGGCACAGCCTGGCGGAGGAGCAAGGGGGCTTGGCATTTCGCCGGAGAGCAGACGTCCCGCCCCGCGCCGCTCCCGCGAGGGTGCGGACTCGAGGAGTGCCCGTGCATAGGGGTGCGCCGCATGGGCGAACAATTCTTCGCGGGGAGCGAGTTCCACGATACGGCCCAGGTACATGACGGCCACGCGGTCGCTCATAAAGCCGATGACACCGAGATCATGCGAAATGAACAGGTAGCTCAGGCCGCGCGATTCCTGTACATCCTTGAGCAGGTTGAGTACCTGCGCCTGTACCGAGGCATCCAGCGCGGACACCGGTTCATCGCAGACCAGAACCCTCGGCGCAGGCCCCAGCGCTCTGGCCACGGCCACGCGCTGGCGCTGGCCTCCGGAAAATTCGTGGGGATACCGCTCTGCGTGTTCGGGCAACAGCCCCACCTGTCCCAGAAGTTCGTCCACGCGCTTGCGCAGTTCTGCTCTTGAAAGCGGCCTGCCTTCTGTGGCTGCGGCAAGGTGGATGGGTTCGCCGATGCTGGCTCCAACGCTCTGCCTGGGGTCCAGCGAGGAAAACGGATCCTGAAACACCATCTGGATACGCCGGGCGCGCTCGAGCGCCGTCCATGAAAAAAGCGGCCGCTCCTCGAGACGTATCTCGCCGGACGTGGGCGGCAGCAGGCCCATGGTCATGCGGGCGAGCGTGGACTTGCCGCAGCCGGATTCCCCCACCAGCCCCAGCGTCTCTCCGGGCAGCAGCGACAGGCTGACGCCATCCACGGCCTTCACCCGCACACTGCGCGGGTCGAACAGACCGCGGCGTACGGAAAATTCCCGGCACACGTCCCGCCATTCCAGCAATACATCCATAGGAATTCCACAGCAAAAAGTCTTGTGCCCGCCAAGGTCTTGACAGGCAAAGTCATACTACAACAGAGGCTCTTCCGCCGCAAGCGCGGAGAACGGCCCTCCTCGAAGAGAGCATAAAATTACTGGACGCCGGGGCGTTCAAGGTTTAATGGAAAGGGAGAAACGCCCTGCGTCAGGACCTGCGCAGGGCACCCGCACCAGAAAGGGCGCGGCAGACGGTCTGCTGAAGCCCGCTTTCCGCATCTCCTCTGTGTGCCCGTATCCCCTTTTTACGGAGATTTCCTGATGTTCCAGCGAGTGTTCTTCACGGCCTTTCTGCTGGTAGCCTTTGCATTCTCTCCCGTGGGCGCCCGGGCTTCGGCCTTCTCCTTTGCAGACGTCCAGGCCAAAGCGCAGGATCTGGCCAACACAGCCTATACTACCCCCACGCCCGTCCCTGAATTCCTTACTAAACTGACCTATCCCGAATGGAGCAGCATCCGCTGCCTTCCGGAAAAGGCGATCTGGGCCGGAGAAGAGCTTCCGTTCACGGTGCAGTTCTTCCATCCAGGCCTTTACTACGACCGCACCGTGCGCATCCACCTTGTGGACGGCGAGACCATCGAGGATGTTGCCTTCGATCCGGCACTGTTCCAGTACGGCAGCGAAGAGCTGGCCAAACAGGCGGCAGATAACCTTCCGGCTTTGGGCTTCGCCGGATTCCGCCTGCACTTTCCGCTGAACCGGCCGGACTATCAGGACGAAGCGGCCATCTTCCTCGGAGCCTCGTACTTCCGGGCCCTGCCCGTCGGAAGCCGCTACGGTATCTATTCCCGCGGACTGGCCCTTGATACCGCCACGTCTCAGGGCGAAGAATTTCCCTACTTCACGGAATTCTGGATCGTGAAGCCCGCCCCAGACGCCACGGAAATCACGGTGTACGCGCTCATGGACAGCCCCAGCATGGCCGGGGCGTACCGCTTTATCATCACGCCCGGCTCGCCGACGGTCACGCAGGTGAAAAACGCGCTCTTCATCCGTCAGGGCGCAAAGAACTTCCGGAAAATCGGCCTCGCGCCCCTGACCAGCATGTTCTTTTACGGGGAAGAGAAGAACGGCCGACCCGACGACTTCCGGCCCGAAGTCCACAACTCCGATGGACTTCTCTTTACCGATGGCAGCAAAAACTGGTATTGGAGTCCACTCGCCAACCCGCGCCGCCTGGGGGTACAGATCTTCCCGCTCAATAATCCGCGGGGCTTCGGACTGCTCCAGCGCGACACCAGCTTTGACAGCTATCAGGATCTCGACGCCCGCTACGACCTGCGCCCCTCCCTGTGGGCGGAACCTGAGGGCGACTGGGGTCCTGGCTCGCTGGAGCTTGTGGAAATCCCCACGGAAGACGCCTACCATGACAACATCGTGGCGTTCTGGCGGCCGGACAAGCCCCGTGATAAAAACGCGTCCGACAAGCCCGAAGACGAACTGCGCTACCCCGACACCTTGATGTACATCTGGAAGCTGTTCTGGATGCCGCCTTCCTCCTCGCTCCACGAAAAGGGTCAGGCCACGTCCACGCGTATTTCCCGCAGCGGGGACACTCTGACCTTCCATGTGGACTTCGCCGGAGGCGAACTCTCCAACCTGCCTGAAGATACGGGCATCTCCAGCATTGTGGAGACTCCCGAACCCATCCCGCTGCTGGAGAAGCGCCTTGTCCGCAATCCGGTCACCAGGGGCTGGCGTCTGGAATTCAAGGTGCGTCTGCCCAAGGAGGAAGGCGTTCTCGAAAGCCTCATGGCCGCGCGCAAAGGTCCCGTGACCCTGCGCTTCCGCGCCCAGCTCAAGCAGGGCGAAAATTTGCCCGATCCGCTTACCGAGACCTGGATCTACGACTGGCAACTTCAGCCCCAGTAACTCCCGCATCGAAGCGGGGCCGTCTGCCTGAGGCCGCCGGAAACAACTTTTCAAAGGCACAACTATGAAGCCGTCCTGTCAGGACATGGACCTTCGGGTTCGCGACCGCATACTTCTGTACGCCCGCGGTCTCTCACTCTCACCTAAGGAAAGCGTGGCGCTGGCGCTGGAAAGTCTGGAACGCTGCACCTCAGAGCGCCCCACCTATACCGAGGCGATCGGAGCACTGCACGCCATTCTGAAAGAGCGCGGACTGGAACTCATCGCCGCAGACGACGC
Source organism: uncultured Mailhella sp. (assembly GCF_947631555.1). Taxonomy (GTDB): domain Bacteria; phylum Desulfobacterota; class Desulfovibrionia; order Desulfovibrionales; family Desulfovibrionaceae; genus Mailhella. The sequence continues at coordinate 24,384 of NZ_CANRLT010000028.1, forward strand.
CCCGAAGCTCGCTTCGGCCCCGCTCATGAAGCGCAGTTCCATGCTCGTGGAAGAGCTTGACCGCACGCCCTGGCTGAGTATTTTCCGCAAGACGTTCAGCCGGCTCTTCCACATTCTGCGCAATACGGGAAGCAAGGCTCCGGATTCCTGGAAGCATAACACCGACCGCCAGAACCAGCAGCTTGGCTGGGAGCACGTTGCGGGACGCCGCCGCTCCCTGCTCATGACGCTCATCCTCCTCCCGTCGATTTTCGGGGCGTACATCATGTACGGCATCCTTCCGGCGCAGGGCATCGAGGTGATCAAGATCATCATCGCTGTGCTCTTCGCCATCCTTTTTGGCTGGATTTCCATCGGCTTCTGGATGTGCGTGGCCGGGATCTGGGTACTCACGCGCAAGGTGGATCGCTTCCTGCCCACGCTGGACTGCGACTCCACGCCCATCCCGCCTGAAACGCGCACGGCCATACTCTTCCCCGTGTATAACGAAGATACTCGAAAATACATGGCCGGCGTCGCCGCCACCTGGCATTCCCTGGTGGAGACCGGCGAGAGCGGCAAGTTCGACATCTTCATCCTGAGCGACTCCACCAGCCCCGAAGCCTGGATCGCGGAGGAAGAGTCCTGGGATCGCTTCTGCCGCGAGGAAAACGCCTACGATCATGTCTTCTACCGCCGCCGCCGCAACAACACCAAGCGCAAAAGCGGCAACGTGGCCGACTTCTGCCGCCGCTGGGGGGCCAAATACGCCTACATGATCGTCTTCGATGCCGACAGCGTCATGAGCGGCACCACAATGGTGCGCATGGTCAAGGCGATGGAGAAGCACCCTGAAATGGGTATGCTCCAGACGCCGCCGCTGGCCGTGAACATGCACAGTCTCATCGCCCGCGTCCAGCAGTTCGCCAACCATCTCTACGGTCCCATCTTCGGGACGGGCTTCCACTTCTGGCTGCTCGGCGATGCCCAGTACTGGGGACACAACGCCATCATCCGCGTCGCTCCCTTCATCAGGCATTGCCAGCTTCCTACCTTGCCCGGGCGTGGGCCTTTGGGCGGAGATATTCTAAGCCACGACTTCGTGGAGTCCGCCCTCATGCGCCGCGCCGGTTACGGCGTGTGGCTTGCCTATGACCTTGGCGGCTCCTGGGAGGAAAGTCCGCCGTCCCTCATTGACGAACTCATCCGCGACCGCCGCTGGTGTCAGGGCAATCTTCAGCACAGCCGTCTCATCTTCTCCGGCGGTCTGTTCTCTCCCCACAGGGCGCTGTTCATCAACGGCATCATGTCCTACGCCTCGGCACTGCTCTGGCTGGCATTCCTCGTGTTCAGCTCCATCCAGGCCGTCACCGAGGCTTTCATTCCGCCGTCGTATTTCCCCAGCGCGCCTACGCTGTTCCCTGTGTGGCCCACCTGGTATCCCCAATGGGCGCTGCTCCTGCTCGGCAGTACCTGCGTCATGCTTTTCCTGCCTAAAATTTTTGCCATCGTGCTTCTGGCGGCCAAGGGCGGAGCATCGCGCTTCGGCGGGCTGGGCAAGGTCTGCTTCAGCGTACTCGGCGAAGTGCTCATTTCCACCATGCTGGCCCCCATCCGCATGATCTTCCACAGCCTCTTCGTCGTCAGCACTCTGCTCGGCTGGAAGGTCTCGTGGAACACGCAGAACCGCAGCGATCAGGGCACGTCCTGGGGCGACGCCATCCGTTTCCACTGGTGGGGCACACTGCTCGGCCTTCTCTGGGGCGGCTTCATGTGGCTCATCAATCCGGGCTTCTTCTGGTGGTTCTCTCCCATTGTCTTCGGTCTGGTCTTCTCCATCCCGCTGTCTGTGTTCACCAGCCGCACAAGCTGGGGCCTGGCCGCCCGCCGCATGGGACTGTTCATCACTCCCTCGGAACTCCATGAAGCGCCGGAACAGGCCGACATGCACGCCGTACTTGCCCGCCCCGAGCCGTATTCTCCTTTCACCATCGAGGCTTCACGGGGCTTCACCCGCGCTGTGGTCATCCCCAGCGTCCACGCTCTGCACATCGCCCTCGTCCGCCGCCGCAAGTGGGTGCGTCCCATCGGCGAGGAACGGGAGAAAGCGCGCCGCAGCCTTTTGGAACAGGCCTTGCTCAAGGGGCCTTTCCGACTCTCGCGGCAGGAGAAGTCTGCCATACTCATGGATCCCCGCCTGCTCAACGAACTGCACCATAAGGTGTGGGCGTTGGATCCCGACCGCGGCAAAGACTGGGGCGTCGAGCAGAGCTGACGCCGTCCACGCAGCGCAGCGGAAGCCGTCCGGCGAACCGGGCGGCCTCTGTTCGTTAACCTTGCAAGCTTGTGGACTTGCTTGAGTGGTATAAATATTCCTGTTATTTTTCAGCCCAGAAGGCTACACGAATATCTGTAAAAGGGAGGACAACATGTCCACATGTATTTACTGCGGTTCAACAGGTTATGGCACGTGTTCCAGAAGCCCGAACAAGGTTCATGAACATCTTGAGGACGATACACGTTGCGTATATTGCGGTTCAACAAGCTATGGCGCGTGTTCCAGAAGTCCTTTCAAGGTTCACAAGCATGGCCATGGAAATGGAAAATGTATCTGGTGCGGGAGCAAGGCGTTAGGCAGTTGCTCCAGAAGCCCCTTCAGAGTTCATGAGCGCTGAGTCCGATCTGAGTTACGCCAAAGGAGACTGAATCATGCCCGATACGTAATGTGAACGACTGCAAGGCTTTTTGATGAATGGAATGATAGGCATGAAGTCTTGAGGTATTCCACATCAACAAAAATTGATGAAAGAATGCTGACATGTCTGCTTACGTCAGCTGGTTTAAAATTATAAAAGTAATTATTTTGTGCTCCACGTATCGACAAAATATGGCAGTAGATTATCTTCTATAGATTTTGGAAGAATTTCTTCATAAGATACACCCAAAAAAGTTGTTGCCCTTGTAGCTCCAACATAAAGATAGTTCCACAATAAATCTGGATATATTTTTTCTAATTTATCAACAGCAACAAAGAAAGCAGCTTCAAATTCAAGTCCTTTTATATGTTTTATATCAAAAACACGGACAGCCTTTTCATTTCCTTTAGTTTGTCCTTCAAGGCAGGCCTGTACTTTTATGGTTGTTTTTAAATTTAACATTTTCTGCAAATTTTCAGCAACAGGCTTAACATATTCTTCTTCAGGCACGAGGATGGCAATAGAAGGTATTGTTTTGAGAAGGTTTTCTATTTCTGTTATTCTTTCTGCAACCCATTGAGTAAGGTCTTTTCCTGCAAGATGTTTTCCAAGTACCGGACTAACACCTTCCATCATAGTTATAGGTTTATTAGGAATACCAGAAGCTGTTTCATAATTCATCATTTTTAAAATTGATGAAGAAAAGTTATACAAATTTTCACTCTGACGATAGGGTACAGTTATTTCTCGTAATTCTATACTTGGTTTAGGAAGAAATTCTTTCAGTTCATCGACGTTATTGGCACCTATTGAGGTAAGGCGTTGATTAAAGTCACCACAAGCAAAGAAAGAATTAATTTGAGGGTGCGCCAACAACTTCATAGATGCCAACTGAAGTGGCGAAAAATCTGGAGCCTCATCAACAAGTACTTGATCAACATACTTACCTTTTATTGTTTTGAGAATAGAAAACCAAGAGTCTTCTGTATTATCATAAATATCACGAGAGATTAATAATTCATGAGAAATTTTGAGATTTATTAATATTAGAATGTCAAATTCAGTTGTATTAATCTTTTTTCTAAGCGTAGAATCTTTATTATACCATTTATCATCTTGTTGTCTCTGCATTCTGAAATTTTTATATCGTTTATTAATAGATCTAAAAAATTTATTAATAGGCTTATATACTGTTGATATTATTTTAGCATCTTCAACTAGAGTACATAATTTAACAAGCGTAGCTTCATCAGGTATTCTGGTTTCTAGCCATTTTAATATAGTTGTATTTTTATTAAAAGCAGATTTTTTTGAGCTTGTATTCTTGTTTTGAGATAAATATAAAATCGCCTGTCGATAGTTTAAAATGGCTTTTTTTACGTCTGTTTTTGAAGCAACTTCTTCATCATTAAAAATGTCTCCATCAGTATCCTCATCGTCATCCTGGGTTATTGACTTGAGAAATATGGACAATTCTTTCAAAAATTCCCTATTTATATTTAATTGCTTATTTAATTCTTGGTTTATAATATTATCTGTTTTATCTTTAATTTGCTTATAGTAAGATTCTATTTCGTCTTTATATTTTTTTATTTCTTTAAAAAAAGAAATTATATCTTTATTCTTTTCAAGATGTTTTTTCGAAAGAGTAAAAACCGCATCAAGTATTTTATTGTTTTTTAATTCTTCGGTCATAGACCTTTTTCCCAGACCATTAATAATTTCTTTGGCGTAATCTTCGAGTGTCCAGTCATAAAAATCTTTATAAATGTCTATTAAATGCTTATTTTTGTATTTAAGTGTACACGCATCTGTGTCATGTATAAATCCAGATTTATATTGTTGTGTATAAAGTATTTTAAATACTTCCCTTCCAAGATATAAACTATAGTCTTCCCAGGTTGAGATATTGGCATCTGGTGCTGCTATATGCTGTCTATTAAATGCCTCTTGTAAATAACTTTTTAGCAAATTTGTAGGCGTAAACATAAGCCAGCTATCTTCATAAGGTATGTCATTTTCATATCTTTCAACAAGGTTTCGCTCTTCTTCGCTCAGGCCTTGTTCTCTATCCAATTTTTGGCCTAGTCGTTGAATTAAAGTTGTTGTTTTTCCAGAGCCTGCTGGTCCTATGAGCAACAGAGAACGTTGAAGAGGCAACCGAAAAATTTCGTCCTGCCAGTAATCAAGGATAGGTTGATCTCGCAAAGAAAAGGTTTCGACAATATCTTTCCTAATTTTATTATTAATATTTTCTTCTTGCTCATCCGCTTCTAAAATTTCTGCTAAAATATCTTTGTTATTTTTTTTCTTAGAAAGTAATGCGCGAAGTGAATCAATACATAGTAAATCTTTTATACTTTTATATATTGTTTTTGCAGAATCCCACTGCTTATCTTTCAGAATTGGCTCAAAAGTTGTATTTTCAATTTTTTTAATGTCTATATCGTCATATTTAGACATTTGTGTTTCCTCGCCTAAATTATACTCTCCTCCCACTTCCAAAGCTCCCAATCTTCCCATAGGGGCCCTATAGCTTAGAACATTCTTTACATTACTTGGAGGAGTATTTCTACAAATATAAAATATTTCTGTTTTACCATCATCAATATTTTCAATTGCAACTCGTGCAACTGCGGGTTCTCTTTCAAGATGCTTATATTCTGCTTTTACTGTTTCTGATACTGACGTCAATGCCCTATATCCATAAGCTCTATCACCAGGTGAAGCAAAAACACCTTGGCTAAAATCGCTGGTATAGCTCATTAATTTTTTTTGAGCAGCTGAGGATATTTCCTCAAATTTATCCAATGATTCCTTAGCCAGTGCTGCAAGTTTGTTTTGATCTGCCATCAAAATTCTCCACTTTACAAAACAATTCTTGAATGTTTGCATATTTATTCAACAGCAAAAGCAATACTGAATAAATATGGAGTAACATGAAGGCCATAACTTCATTATGATTAACAAAAAATTTATCTTTTTGTCAACTACGCCTCCTCATAGAGAGTATCACTTTAATAATGATAAAAGTTCTTCGATCTTGCCGTTAACGCGAAATCGCTGAAACAACGCCAGAG
>NZ_CANRLT010000029.1 GCF_947631555.1 uncultured Mailhella sp.
TCTCGGTACCCTCCGTTTTTTTTTGAAGGATAGCATAATCTCAAACATTTGTCATTATAAAAGTCAGTGTCTCTCCTCATACAGTTTGACTCACGGAATGAATTTCTAGCGGTATTCAGATGAACTCTATGATGGACTGAAAATTATTTCAAAAGGGCTTTTTGCCACGCGCGCTTCTTTTCTTCCGTACGCTACGTCTCAAGACTTTCGCAGAGGCATTCTGTGCAGCATACTCGGAGAAGTTCCTGTGCCAGAACCGTGGTCATGTCCATCACGGGAATATCCTAAAGCACGACTTCGGTGATGGCGGAGGGGGATTTCTGTACAAGTCTTTCATCGATGAGTCGGCGGGCGGCGTCCAGGAGGAGCTGGCTGGACTGAGTGTTAAGGAAACAGATCTGACGCCGAAGTTCTGGTTGCTGATGACCTCCTGTCCGGCCTTTTCAACGCGTCTTGATAGAAATTCGCACGTGTGGTGTCCAGCGACCCATGAGGCTGATCCATATCCCCTTTCGTCAGGGATTGTTCACATGAGCCACTGCCTCATGATGGAAACAAACTCTACCTCCGGCCTACCAGCCCACGGGCGTTCCAGTGTCGGTCCGAGGATAAGGGGTTTTGCGCAGTGTTGTTTGACGTACCAATGACCACGTTGTCACGTTTGACCATCTGTTCCGCCATAGACGCCAAGTGATTTTCATGTCTGTCTTCAGCCAGGAAAAAAGGACCGCCGTCGTGAGACTGCGGCCCGAAAAAACGGAAGGCGAAGGTTGCCGCTACAGGACGGCAATGGCCTCCACTTCCACGCGGGCACCCTTGGGCAGAGCGGCCACGGCCACGCAGGAGCGGGCTGGAGCGTTGGAAACGAAGGTCTCGGCGTACACGGCGTTCACGGACTGGAAGTCGGCCATGTCGGTGAGGAATACCGTGGTCTTCACCACGTTGTCCACGGTGGCTCCGGCTGCGGCGAGCACGGCCTTCATGTTGCTGAGAGCCTGGGCGGTCTGTTCCTTCACATCGGCGGAAACAAGTTCACCGGTGGCGGGATTCATGCCGAGCTGACCGGAAAGATACACGACGCTACCGGACTTGACGGCCTGGGAGTAAGGGCCGATGGCCGCTGGGGCGTCGGCGGTAAAGACAATGTTTTTCATGGGGAATCACTCCGTTCAAAGTTGCAGTATTGCCGCCGCGGGTTTCCTTTCTGCACGGGAAGTCTGCGGCGTGCAAGACCGTTATATCAGTGCTTCCAGTTGAAGACAAACACCTGTTCCACGTCAGGGTGCAGGCTCAGGTGTACGGGGCAGATGTGGGCGCAGTGCTCAATGGCGGCCTTCTGGCGGTCGGTGTATTCGCGGTCGGGCATGTCGAGGATGACCTCGATCTTGCCTATGCGGCGGGGGTTGGCACTCATTACCTTGGTGATGGAGATTTCCGTGCCCGTCACATCCATATCGTGCTTTTTGGCGTAAATGCCGATGATGGTCATGCAGCAGGAAGCCAGTGCCGCAGCACACAGATCAGTGGGAGAAAAGGCTTCGCCCTTGCCGTTGTTGTCCACAGGGGCATCGGTGATGATGGTGATGCCGCTCGCAAGGTGGGTGCATTCGACGCGCAGATCGCCCAGATACGCAGCCTTTATGTTAGCCATGGAGAACTCCTTTCTCCGGGATGGTCCGGAGCTGTTGCATGTGACAAGAGGACGCAGTCCGCACGGAGAGTTTCCGTGTTTAAAAGCAAGGCTCCTGACTGGCTGAGAGGAAAGTTTCTGAGCTTGGTCAGTACCAGAAGCCAGAGGCCCTCCTGCTTGTGCTTAAACCGAAACGTACATTCCTTCAAGGGAAAATACAAAGTACGCTTGCAAGGTCACGGCTTCGGGGCCGTCAAGTCTTGGTAGATTCGTTGTGAGAGTTATAAGCCTGAAAGTGTTTCTGACGCCCCGGATCGACAGATCCTCCATACCCGAACCGCTCTCTGAGTGAATGACATTTTGAAAGTTCACACTCCCCGGATGCTCCCCCGCAGTGTGGCCTTGGAACAATGCCGAACGCAAGGGGGCCGGGTGTGTTCCGTCACCTGATGCCCGGGGGCACCGTGCGCCGAGGCAACTTTCATCGGCTTCGGCCTGCCGAAGGTTGCCTCTTTTTTGCGGGCAAAACTCCCAGCAGGAGTTCAGGCTGCAGTAAAGGCCTCAGTCCGCCACACGGCGAAGTCGGCACGGGCGCGGGCGGCCATTTCCGCTTTGCGGGATTTTTTTCCGGTGCGGACGGCCAGTTCGGGCATAAGTCCGAAATGCACGTTGGAAGGCGTGAACTGCCGCGAAGGGGTGCGCAGGTGCTGGAGCAGTGCGCCGAGTGCCGTGGTCTGCGGGGGCGCGGGCAGTTCCCGGCCGTGGGCGCGGGCGGCCAGCAGGAGGCCCAGCCAGAGCCCGCAGGCGGCGGATTCCACATAGCCTTCCACGCCGGTGATCTGTCCGGCGAGGAAGATATCGGGGCGCACTTTGAGGGAAAGGTCGGGAGCTAGGCAGGAGGGGGCGTCCACATAGGTGTTGCGGTGTACGCTGCCAAGGCGCAGGAATTCGGCGTGGGCAAGGCCCGGCACGAGGCGGAACACCCGTTCCTGCGCGGCGTAGGTCATCTTGGTCTGACAGCCCACGAGATTGAAGGAGGTGCGTTCGGCGTTTTCGGCCCGGAGCTGGAGCAGGGCATAGGGGCGGCGGCCCGTGCGGGGATCGGTGAAGCCCACGGGCTTGAGCGGCCCGAAGGTGAGGGTGCGTTCCCCTCTGTCGGCCAGCGCCTCGATGGGCATACAGCCCTCGAAGTGGATTTCCTTTTCAAAGTCATGGGCCGGAACCCGCTCCGCCGTAAGCAGGGCTTCGTAAAAGGCCGTGTATTCCGCACGGGTCATGGGGCAGTTGAGATAGTCGCCGTGTTCCAGCGCTTCGGGGTTGGTCATGGTCTCCAGCGGCGTCTCCAGAAAGGGAGCGTCGTCCGAGTAGGGCGGCGGAGCATCGTTGCCGTAGCGGGAACCACGGAAGGCTATGCTCATATCCACGGAATCCGCCCGCACGATGGGGGCGATGGCGTCGTAGAAGTACAGACGCCGGGAGCCGCCGTCTTCGGAGATAAGTCCGGAGAGCGAAGCCGTGAGGTTTTCCGAGGCCAGAGGCCCGGCGGCGATGACGACGGTCTTGTCCTTCAGTTCCGGGGCATCAAGATCTGGGATCTGGCGGCGCACCAGGGTGACGGCAGTCTCCTGCTCCACGCGGGCGGTGAGCAGGCGGCTGAAGCGCGCGCGATCCACGGCCAGTGCCTTTCCGGCGGGTACCCGCACACGGTCGGCAACGGCCATGACTTCGCTGCCAAGGTCACGCATTTCCTGTTTGAGCAGACCCACTCCGGAGCCTTGGGCGTCATCGGAACGGAAGGAGTTCGAGCAGACGAGTTCGCCGAGTTCCGGGCTGGTGTGGGCCGGGGAAAAAACTTCGGGCTTCTGTTCGAAAAGCGTACACGGGACGCCTGCACGAGCCAGCGCTAGTGCGCATTCACATCCGGCCAGACCTCCGCCGATGATCGCGACATCCTGCATGAGAGCATCTCCTGTTAGTGATTTCGTCCCTGCATGGACAAGGGGGAGCATACGGAAAGCGGTCGGAGAAGTCATTAAGAATGGTTCTGCCGCGGGGCGTTTTCCGGGGGAAGTACCTCCTTTTTTCGCAGGAAAATTCCGGCGGGAGCTTGACAGGAGACGCTCACGCTTTTTATGACAGTGAGTAAGATTCAGTGCTTTAAAGACGGACGCGTTCGCCGTTTTTCTTTTTGAAAACTTAACCTCTGTGGAGATCCGTATGTCCATTGCCCTGGAAAAACAACGCACCTACGCCCTTGTAGGGACAAGCGGCTGTGGTAAGACTTCCCTGACAGAACTGCTGCTGTTTCAAGCCGGAGTGCTCAATCGTCTCGGCGCGATAGAAGAAGGCACCACAGCGCTGGACTACGAGCCAGAGGAGATCAAGCGGCGCGGCTCCATCCAGCCCGGTTTCGCCACCTTTGACTGGAAGGGCTACCGCCACAACCTCATCGACATTCCCGGGGACGCCAACTTTTCCGGCGATATGGAATGGCTGCTTTCCGCCGCGGACAGCATCGTCCTGGTACTCGACGCGGTTGACGGTGTGCGTCCTCAGCTTCGCCGTATGTGGAAGAGCGTCAAGGAAGCCGGTTTGCCCACGCTTGCCTTCATCACCAAGATGGACCGCGAACGGGCCAATTTCGATGCGGCACTGAACAGCTTGACCACCCACCTCGGCATCCGGCCCGTGGTTCTGTCCATCCCCATCCTCGAGAACGGTGAATTTGTGGGACTGGTGGACGTGTTCTCCGGCAAGGCCGAACGCTTTATCGGCGATACCAGCGAGACCGAAGAGATTCCCATCCCCGCCGAACTCGAAGACGAGGCCGTACTGCTGCGTGACACCTCCGTGGAGAATATCGCCGCTTCCGACGAAGAGCTCATGGAACGCTATCTGGAAGAAGGCTCCCTGTCGCACGAGGACATCACCCTCGGTCTGCGCAAGGGCGTACTCTCCGGCGAGATCGTGGTGGTTCTGCCCGGCTCGGCCATAGCCAAGAAGGGCGGCCGTCGTCTGCTGAACCACGTCAATTCACTTCTGGCTTCTCCGCTAGATCGTCCCGCCGTCATCGGCAAGGACGGCTCCGAACGCGCCGCAGACCCCGACGCCCCGGCCGCCTGCGTGGTCTTCCGCTCCATGAACGACGCCTTCTCCGGTCAGGTGAATATGCTGCGCGTCATTTCGGGCACCATCTCCAGCGATTCGATGCTCAAGAACATGCGTACCGGCGAACTGGAACGCATGGGTTCCCTCCTCTATGTCACGGGCAAGACACAGACCCCCTGCAAGGATACCCTTGGCCCCGGCTCCATCGTTGGCGTGACTAAGCTCAAGGGAACCCGCACGGGCGATACCCTGTGCGATGAAAAGGCTCCGTTTGAAGTGGAAATGGCCGCTCTGCCGCCGCAGCTCATCAGCTATGCGCTGGCCCCCAAGCAGAAGGGCGACGAAGACAAGGTCTATGCCGCCGTGCAGAAGCTGCTTGACGAAGACGTCACCCTGAAACTCGCCCGCGATGAGGAATCTTCCGATATTCTGCTCTCCGGCATGGGACAGCTGCACATCGAGATCTCCGTGGAGAAGGCCCGCCGCCGTTCCAAGGTGGACATCGTGCTCAAGACGCCCAAGGTGCCTTACCGCGAGACTGTGCGCGGTAAGGTGCAGGTGCAGGGCCGTCATAAGAAACAGTCGGGCGGCCGCGGACAGTTCGGCGACTGCTGGATCGAGATGGAAGGTTCGCCCCGCGGTTCCGGCTATGTCTTTGAAGACGGCATCGTGGGCGGCGTCATCCCGCGCCAGTACATTCCCGCCATCGACAAGGGCATTCAGGAGAGCGCAGCCCGCGGTTATCTTGCGGGCTATCCCGTGGTGGATTTCAAGGTGCGCGTCTACGACGGCTCCTACCACCCTGTGGATTCCTCGGAAATGGCTTTCAAAATGGCTGGCTCCATTGCCTTTAAGGCGGCCATGTCTCAGCTTAAGGTCGTACTCCTCGAACCCGTGGTGCAGATGACTGTGACCATTCCCGATGAATATATGGGCGATGTCATCGGCGATCTCTCTTCCCGCCGCGGCAAGGTTCTTGGTTCCGACTCCCAGAGCGGCATCACGGAACTCAAGGCCAACGTTCCCATGAGCGAAGTGCTTCGCTACGCCCCCGACCTGCGCAGCATGACCGGCGGTCAGGGCGTGTTCACCATGGAATTTGACCACTACGAGGAAGCGCCGCAGCCCGTTGTCGATAAGGTCGTGGCAGCGCATCAGGCCGCCAAGGAAGCGGAATAGTGTCATTTGGGCTTTGTCAATAGTGCAACAGAAAGACCGGCGCGTTCAGGCTCGTCCCGATGCGCCGGTCTTGTTTTGCCGTGAACTGGGGTGGCTCCCGCTTCTCTGCCCGTTGCTTTGTCTGCCGGAGCGGTTTGGATTCAGGTTCTGTCCGCCAGAGTCATGATGTACCGGAAGGCCGGCTCTTCTACAGGCTGCACGGAAAGCCGGCTCCCGCGCTTGAGCAGTTCCATACCCTCGAGTTCGGGTTGGGCGCGGAGTTCGGAAAGCGGGATGGGCGGCTCGAAGCAACGCACGAGTTTCACGTCCACCATGTACCAGCGGGGATCCTCCGGCGTGGCCTTGGGGTCGAAGTGGCGGTTTTGGGGGTTCTGTGCCGTATGATCCGGGTAGGCTTCGCGCACCACTTCCACAAGCGCGGCTATTTCCGGCTGTTTCCCGCTGTGGTAAAAGAAGCCCAGATCGCCGATCTTCATGGAGCGCATAAGGTTGCGCGCCTGATAGTTGCGCACACCGTCCCACGGCGTGGTGGCGTTCGGGGAAAAGATCAGGTCGTTCAGCGAAAAGCAGCCGGGTTCGGTCTTGAACAGCCAGTAGCGCATATTGGCTCTCCGTGAGGAAAAGGTTGTCGTTCTGCCTGGTTATAAGCTGGATGCGGAGCAAAGGCAACGGACAGAACCTTGCGCTGGCCGGAAAACTTGCGCATATTTATAAATTAAAACTAGTAATTTTAGCAGGTTATGAATATCGACGTTGACAGCCTCTGCGGGCCGATGTTATGCAGGGGCAAACGGCGCTGCGACAGCCGTGCATTCTGGAGCAGAGGGCGGTATGACTTTGGAGCCTATGGAGAGGATAGCACTTGAACTGGACAACGGCGCACATTTTGACTTTTTGGGGCGCCTGTTTTCTGAAGCGGTCTGGTATGACGAGGACAGCGGCACGGTGTCCCATCACCGGCTCTATGTGACGGAGAGCCGTGAACAGGTCTATGTCCTTCAGAGAGACGCCCGCGGCGTACAAAGCCGCCGTGCCTACAGAGTGACCGTGTGCGGCGAACGCTGCGAGATCTTTGATGGCTGTAGCGTCATGGAAATGCCTCTGGAGCTGATCATGCTGGGACTGAAGGCGCTCTGCGGAGCGGAAGGTGGCATGGCTCTGGAGCAGGCTGAAGAAATGTTGCGGGCGGCGAGCTGCTGAAATTCGACCGTGTTCGGGCAGACAATGCAGGAACTGAGGTTTTATGGATATTCACGGATTTTCTTTGATCAGAGAAGCGGATATGCGGGAAACGGGCGGCAGGGTTCGCCTGTGGCGGCATGGCGTCACGGGCGCGGAGCTTGTCTCCGTGTGCAATGCCGATGAAAACAAGACCTTCGGCGTGAGTTTCCGCACACCGCCCGCAGATTCCACGGGCGTGGCCCACATTCTTGAGCACTCGGTGCTGTGCGGCTCCGCAAAGTACCCGGTGAAGGAACCCTTTGTGGAACTGCTCAAAAGTTCCCTTCAGACCTTTCTGAACGCACTCACCTTTCCGGACAAGACCTGCTATCCGGTGGCGAGCTGCAACCTTCAGGATTTCTATCATCTGGTGGACGTGTACATCGACGCCGTGTTTCATCCGCGCATCGATGAAAACGTACTGCGGCAGGAAGGCTGGCATATCGAGGCGGACGCAGTGGACGGCCCCTGGGAATACAAGGGCGTGGTCTACAACGAAATGAAGGGCGTATACTCATCGCCGGATTCCGTACTCATGGAAGCCTGTCAGCACGCTGTCTTTCCCGACACGCTCTACCGTCTGGATTCAGGGGGTGATCCGGCAGTGATTCCCAGCCTGACCTTTGAGGCGTTCCGGGACTTTCACGCGGCCTATTATCATCCTTCCAATGCCCGCTTCTTTTTCTGGGGGGACGATCCGGAAGACGCTCGTCTGGAGCTGCTGGAAAAGGCGCTGGCGCACTATGGCCGCCGTGAGGTCTCGTCAGAAGTTCCGCTTCAGCCCCGCCGGTCTGCTCCGTGGCATGTGGAAGAACACTATGCCGCTTCGGACGGAGCCGGCGAGGACAAGGCCCACGTCGCCGTCAACTGGCTGCTTTGCGAGTCCCGCGAGACCGAAACCATGTTTGAGCTTAATATGCTGGAACACATAGTGGCCGGACTGCCTGGCTCTCCCCTGCGCAAGGCACTCATGGATTCCGGCCTGGGCGAGGACATCGCGGGCTGCGGCCTGGAAAGTGATCTGCGTCAGGCCTATTTCTCCATGGGGCTGCGTTCCGTCGACTCTTCCCGGGCCGGCGAGGTGGAAGGCATCATGCTGGACACCCTGTCTGAGCTGGCGGAGCAGGGCGTTCCCGCTCCGGCCGTGGACGCCGCGCTCAATTCTCTGGAATTCATGCTGCGCGAAAACAATACCGGCTCCTTTCCCCGAGGGCTGGCCGCCATGTTCCGCAGCCTGTCCGACTGGCTCTATGACGGAGATCCCTTTGCTCCGCTGGCTTGGGAAAAGCCCCTTGCCTCCATCAAGCGCCGTCTGGCCGCTGGTGAACCGGTGTTCGAGAACGCCATCCGCCGCTGGCTTCTGGACAATCCCCATCGCGTGACCGTGACACTGCTGCCCGACAGCGGGCTTGCCGCACGCCGTCAGGAGGAAGAGACCGGGCGGCTGGAAGCTCTGCGCCACGGCATGGACGCCGCCGCCCGTGAGGACGTGGTACGGACGGCAGCCCTGCTGCGCGCCGCGCAGGAACGCCCGGATAGTCCTGAAGCTCTGGCCACCATCCCCAGTCTGCGCCGGGAAGACCTGCCCGAAAAAAACCGTCCCATCCCCAGGGAAACACATTCCTGCAGCGGCATCGACATCGTCACCCACGAACTGGACACCACGGGCATCCTGTACGCCTGTCTGGCTCTCGATCTTTCAGCAGTTCCTGCAAGACTGCTTCCGCTCGCGCCGCTTTACGCCCGCGCCCTCACGGAGCTGGGGACGCGCCGCCGCGACTATGTGGAGCTGGGCTTCGAGATCTCGGCGCACACCGGCAATCTGGACGCCGTGCCGTCGATCTTCGCGCATTGCAGCGATGCCGAGCCGGTACGCCGTCTTTCCCTGGCAGGAAAATGCACCGCCGGAAAGGTGGAACGCCTGACCGCACTGATGGAGGAAATCCTTTGCGAGCCTGATTTCGACCAGCGGGAACGCTTCGTTCAGATGGTGCTGGAAGAGAAGGCCCGCATGGAACAGGCCGTGGTTCCATCGGGGCATACCTTCGTGAATACGCGGCTTTCCGGCCGTCTCTCGGAAACCGGACGCCTCAATGAAGCGCTGAACGGCGTGTCCGCGCTGACCTTCCTGCGAGAGCTCAGCCGCCGTGTGGAAGAGGACTGGTCCGGCGTGGCTACCGATTTGCGCGAACTTCATGCGCTCACGGTGCGGCAGGACGGCGCGGTTCTCGACATGACGGCGGACGCCTCACTGCTCAATGCTGCCCGTCCCGCGCTCCTTGCTCTGACCGAACGTCTGCCCGTGCGTCCGCTCGCGCCTGTGAAGGTGGAGCTGCCTCCGCTGCCCGGAGCGGAGCTTCTGAGCATTCCGGCGCAGGTGAACTATGTGGGACTGGGCCTGAGCCTTCAGGGTACGGGCTACCGCCATCACGGTTCGCTGGCCGTCATCATGCGCCATCTGCGCATGGGCTACCTCTGGGACAGAGTGCGTGTGCGGGGCGGTGCCTACGGCTGTTTTGCCCGATACAGCCGCGTCACCGGGGCGTTCACCTTCGCTTCCTACCGCGACCCCAACGTGGCCCGGACACTGGACGTCTATCGTGCGACTGCGGACTATCTGGGGAACCTTTCTCTTTCCGAGGCGGAGATCACACGCGCTGTTGTGGGAGCCGTTGGCGACATGGACGCCTACCTGCTGCCTGGAGCCAGAGGCGCGGCTTCGTTCAGCCGCTGGCTCGCCGGTGAAACTGAGGAAGAGCGCCAGCGTCTCCGTGACGAACTCTTGAGTACCAGGCTCGCTGATTTCCACGACTTTGCCCCGTATCTTGCCCTTGGTCTGAAAAACAGCGTTCCTTGTGTGCTGGGCGGCAGTGATGCGGACGCCGTGGCCCGTGCCGAAGGCTGGGCCGTCACCCGCATCCTCTGAATGTGGCGGGGCAGGAAGGAGACAGTCATGCAGGAGAGAGAGAAAATCCGTGGAACCATGATGGTGAGTACGGCGCTCATTTTGTGCGCACTCAGCTTCGCCGCAGGTTTCATGGGCGGTACGCTGACGGCGCGGCAGAGTGTGCCGATTCCCGGGCAGACACAGCAGCAGGCCTTTGCGCAGAATCGGGGGCAGAGTGCGGAGATTCAGGCTCTGCGCGAAGCGGCGCTGGCCGCTCCTGAACAGGCGGCGGGGTGGATACGTCTGGGAAACGCCTGCTACGATTCCGGCGAACCGGACGGCGCCATCGAAGCCTATGAAAAGGCACTGGCACTGGAACCGGACAACGCCGATGTGGTGACAGACATGGGTTCCATGTATCGTATGAAAGGTCAGCCTGACAGCGCCGTGGAGTGCTATGAACGGGCGCTGGTGCTTCAGCCGGGGCACAGCAATGCCATCTTCAACAAGGGCATGACACTCATGATCGACAAGGCGGATCCGGCTGCTGCACTGGCCTTCTGGAAGGGTGTTCTGGAGCGGCAGCCCGATCTCAGACTGAGCAGCGGTCAAACGCTTGCTCAAGCACTTCCCATGCTCGCCCGCGATGCCGGCCTGCATCTGGAAGAACTCGGGCGTCCTGAAGCGGCTCTGGAAGCTTACGCCGGCGCCACGGAACTCGCCCCCGGCGAGGTGCGGAATGTCATCCTTCGTGCTGAACTACTGGAGCGGCTGGGACTAGGCGGCGAGGCTCTTCCCCTGTGGCAGCGGGCTTTGGAACTGGATCCCAAGGCTGTGGACGGGCAGGGCAGAACGGTTCACAGCCATATCGTCCCCTGATACGGTAGCGCCATGTTTTCACTGCGTACTTTTCGCTTGCTTCCAGTGTTGCTGGCGCTTTTTGGCGTCCTTCATGCCTGTCTCGCCGCCGCGGCTTCTGAAGATCCGCAGTTATCGACCGCACCCGTGGTCGAAATCGCCGCTCCCGTACCTGCACCCATCCGTGCTGAGGTCCCTCCTGCCAAGCCGGCAGCGCTTCAGGAGGAAAGCACTGGCAGCGCTGTCAGAGAGGCACGGTTCTCCATGTTTCTGGATGAAACAGGTCGCCTGAATGTCGAAAGTGTGCAGGAACACCGTGCCGAGTTCAAGCCGCTGGACAATCTCGGGCTGTGGCGTTCCGGGGCACTGTGGCTCGCGCTTTCGCCGGCGGACACCGGCACGCTTCCCGCGCAGGGCTTCTGGCTGGATCTGGGACTTCAGATTCCCGGGGGGACGCAGGTCTGGACGGCTTCCGGAAGCGGCTGGACATCCGTGGAGGCTTCCGCTTCCGGGCTGTATCTGCTTCAAAATACGGGCGGCGAGACGCTGATCCGTCTCGGCGGATTGCCCGGCCTGTGGTTCAGACCCGTTCTGCGGAGTCTGGAAAGGTTCGGCTCCGATCCCGAGCGCTTCGTGCATATTCCGACCGTTGCCGTACTTGTCATGCTCAGTGTTCTCTGTCTGCTGCTCAGCATCACCGAACACGGAGAAGGGCGGATCTGGACGGCGATTCTGGCCACGGCTGCGGCAGTACAGGCAGTGTTGGGTGTACCGGCAACCGCTGACCGCATGACGCTGGACGTGCTCCCCGGAATACTGGCCGCCGGTACGGCGCTGGTCATGCTGCCCCACGAGGGGCGGGCGCTCATGAGTACGCACCGCACGTCGCCGTTTTTGGACGTGGTCTTTCTGCTGCTCGCTTTGCCCGGAGCCTGCGTCGCCGCATTGCCGTTGATCCCCGGGTGGAGCTGGACGGCGCGGCTGCTCCCTGTGTGGCCCGTCATGGGGGCGATCTGCCTTGTTCCGGCGTTCTGTCTGCTGGTGCGCGGCGTTCGTGGAAGCGGCCCCTTTGTTCTGGCGTGCCTGGTCATGGGCGGCAGTGCACTTGCGGCGCTTTACGGATTGACCCGCGGTGCTGAGGCGCAGCTCTGGGGGCTGGCCCTGCCCTGCGGTACGGTGGTCGGACTGGTTCTGCTGACGGCCTTTGCGCCGCGCCGTACGGAAATTGCGGCCCAGAAACCGGTGCCGCAGTCGCTGGAAATTTTCGCATCGGAAGAGCCTGAAGAAAAGGTTTCCGCTTCCCTGCAAGCCTCTTTGGGAGAACTCGCCGGACAGCTTCTCACGGAATCCTGCCGTCTGGATCAGGCGTTGAACCGTCTGGGCGTTGGCCCGGAGACGGTTGAAGTGATGCGCCATGCCGATGGCCTGGTGGCCGTGTCCCGCCAGATGACAGAGCTGGTGCGCGGCGAATGCCGTTCCTCTGTCATACCTCGCCGTGTGGAGCGGGATTTCGACCTGCGCGAGATCATCCAGAAGGTCTTCGCTTCCGTTTCCGCCGAGGCTGACCGTAAGGACCTTGGCCTTGCGTGGTATGTGGCCCCGCACCTGCGGCGTCGCTACCATGGTGACAGTACCCGTCTGACCGCACTGCTTTCTCTCCTGCTCACTGACGCCGTAGGCGCGGCGGAGCGCGGTGCGGTGCGGCTTGAAGTCCGCCGCTCGCTTATGAGTACGCACCCCGGTCATCTCCTGTTCACGGTCAGCGACAATGGGGAAGGGCAGCCGCCCCGCGGGCGGAGCAGTCTGCTGCTCTCCAGAGTCTGGGAACTGGCTGCGGAGGACGGAGGAGAACTCTTTGTGGACAGCACGTTCCAGGGGCTGGAGCTGACCTTCGGCATGGAGTTTGCTCCTCTGGAAGAGGACGGTTCCATCGTGCGGGAGATGTCCACCGAGGTGTCTTCTGCCTTCCCCCGTCCGGACGGTCGCCTTGCCATTCTTGCCGCTGATGACGGACTGTGCCGCCAGCTTTGTGCCTACTATCTGGAAGGGGTGGACTGCCGTATCCGTGAGGCTCGTGATGGAAGCGAGACGTTCATGCTCTACGCCGCTTCCCCTGCGGGACTTGTTGTTTTCGACGGGTCACTGAACGAGGAGGACATGGCCCGGACACTGGCTTCCATTCGTATGTTTGAAGGGGAGCGCTCTCTACCCTCTGTCCCCTTCCTGCTTCTGGCGCGGAGTGAAGAACAGGCGGAACGCATGAGCAAGGCAGGCTTCGAGGAAATACTGATGCAACCCGTGCCGGGCAGTGACCTGTGTGCTTTGGCAGAATGGCTTGTCTCGGGCAGAAGTGGTCCCCGTCCTGAGCTGAGTGTGCGATGTTTTGCCCTCGGAACGCTTTCAGGGAAGACGAACCTGCGGCGGCGGGGCGGGTTTGTCAGCCGCCGTGCGGCGGTTCCCGTTCCCGAAGAGTCTGCCTTGGACTCTTCCGGCGGGGATTGGGTAGAACTCAGGCGCGAAGACGCAGTGGTTTCTGAGGAAGTGCTGGAACTGCGCGGGGATCAGGTTCTGCCCGAAGAAAGCGGCATCCGTGAGTTGACGGAAAAGGAACTTATCTCCGCCGCGCACTGGGAGCCGGATACGGACGCCTTTCGGGAAGATGCGGCTGACACGGGCCGCGGGTAAATACGTTTTACCGACTTTACACTTGCAGTTTTACGCAAAAACAGGTAGTGTCAGTCCTAGAAGAGATGGTATCGGTCAAAACCGCAAACGAAGGAGGCAAGTATGCCCAAGATGCAAAAGATCCTCTGTGCTCTTGATCTTTCCGAGCATAGCAAGACGGTGGCCGGATATGCCGTCACTCTTGCCAAGTCTCTTGGGGCCAGCATCATCGCTGTGTACGCGGCCCCCACGTTGACGCAGTACACGGGATTTCATGTGCCGCCGAATACCATAGACAGCTTTGTCGGCGAAATTGTTTCAGGTGCTGAAAAGGCTATGTCTCAGTTCGTAGCCGAGAATTTTGAAGGCGTCGAGACGACGGGTAAGGTCGTGGTCGGCTACGCCGCGGAGGAAATTCTTAACATCGCCCGTCAGGAAGGCGCGGACATGATCATCATGGGTACGCATGGCCGCAAGGGCATCGACCGTATACTCTTCGGCTCCGTGGCCGAAAAGGTAGTCATGAATTCGCCGTTGCCGGTACTGACCATCCGTCCTTCCGAAGGGTACAAGGGCGGAGCCGTTTACAAGGATTAGTGGATCGCAAAGGGGCACGATGCTCCCTGCGAGATTTTACCTGGGCTTTCTTTCCACGCATGTTGAGGGAAAGAAAGCCCTTTTATCGTTGAAGGTGTTCTATGTCGTTTACTTCCTGCCTTGATGTGCGCCCGGAGGTGGAGGCATTCGAGGCTTATGAACCCGGTCTCAGCATCGCGGAGATCGCGGAGCGCTACGGTCTTGAAAGAGTCATCAAAATGGCCAGCAACGAGAATCCCCTGGGGACGTCTCCCGCCGCACGCGAGGCCATACGTCGTCACGCTTCCGAGGTGTTTCGCTATCCGCAGTCCGGGAACCCCAGATTGGTGAAGGCTCTGGCCGCGGCCTGCCATGTGGATCCGAAAAACATTTTCGTGGGTAACGGTTCCGA
The DNA here is from genome assembly GCF_947631555.1 of uncultured Mailhella sp. Lineage (GTDB taxonomy): Bacteria > Desulfobacterota > Desulfovibrionia > Desulfovibrionales > Desulfovibrionaceae > Mailhella. The sequence goes on from NZ_CANRLT010000029.1 coordinate 14,536, forward strand.
CGAACTCATCGACCTGATCTTCCGTGTTCGCGCCGTTCCAGGCGTACACAACGCCGTGGCCTTTCGGCCCTGCTTCGGACTGTATCCCACGCAGGCGCGCATGGCGGGCGTGGAATTGCGGCAGGCTCCGCTGCGGCAGGACTTTTCCTTCGACTTTGACGCGCTGCTCGCGCTCACGGACGAGAATACCACGCTGGCCTTTGTGACTTCTCCAGACAACCCTTCCGGGCGGACGGCCTCTCCAGAAGAGCTGAAGGCGCTGGCCCGTGCCTTGCCTCCAGCCTGCCTGCTGGTCGTCGATGAGGCGTACACAGAATTTGCCGGGCCGGAGTATTCGCTGCTCGGCCAGCTTCAGGATGTGCCCAACGTGGCACTCATGCGTACCTTCTCCAAGGTTTACGGGCTGGCGGGGCAGCGTATCGGCTATGGTATTCTGCCGGAGCGCATTGCCGATTACCTCTGGCGAGTGCGTCTGCCTTTTTCGCTCAACGTCCTTGCGGAAGAAGCCGCCATTGCGGCACTTGACGATACGGCATTCCGGGAAGAGACCGTTGCGCTGGTGCGCCGTGGCCGCGAACGACTCAGCCGTGAACTTCGCGCTATAGGCTGCGAGGTGACGCCCAGCTTGTCCAACTTCCTCATGTTCCGGCCTCCTGCGGGAAAGGTGGACGCCGCCGCAATCCACGCCGGACTCCTGCGCCGGGGCATCATTATCCGAGCACTTAGAAGCTACCATCTTCCGGAATGGTTGCGGGTCAGCATGGGCACCGATGAGGAGAACACGCTGTTCCTTCAGTCTCTGCTGGAGATTCTGGAGGAGCGTTCATGAGCTCGCCCATCGTCATTACTCTTGATGGCCCCGCCGGTGTGGGCAAAAGCACGCTGGCCCGTCGTCTGGCTACGGAACTGGGTGTTGCCTATCTGGATACCGGGGCCATGTACCGTGTACTCGGCCTGCGTCTCGGGGCCGGAGCTGCCGACATGGATGACGACCGTCTGCGTGCTCGCTGCCGTGACTGCCGCTTTTCTCTGGAAGATCACGGAGACGGACCCGTACTCTGCTGCAACGGCGAGGCCGTGGGCGAGGAGATCCGCACCGAGAAGGCCGGGCGACTGGCTTCTCTGGTGGCGCGTCTGCCTGCGCTGCGTGAGGAACTGCAGAGGGCGCAGCGCGGGATTGGTTCCCGCTCTTCGCTGGTGGCCGAAGGCCGCGATATGGGAACCCGCGTGTTCCCCACGGCACGGCACAAGTTCTTTCTGGACGCTCGCCCGGAAGTCCGCGCCCACAGGCGTTTTTTGGAATTGGAGGAGCGGGGGGCGCTGAACGGCGCAGCGGAGGAGGAGATCCTCAAGGCGATACAGGAGCGCGACCGACAGGACAGAACTCGTGCGGTCGACCCGCTGCGTCCGGCCGAAGACGCCGTTATCGTGGACACCTCCGATCTCGATTTGGACGGCGTGATGCGTGTACTTCTGGACAGTGTTGCCGCCCGCGGGGACGGGAAGGGCGTGTCCCTTCCGGTTGGGGTGCGCGCACGGGCGGAGCTGTTTTTGTCCAAGGCTGCGCTGAGGCGCTGCTTGTCCGGCGAGCCAGGCGCGGACGTACTCACACAGGCGCGCACGGCAGGGCTTCTGGCAGCAGAGGGCGTGCCGGCACTCCTGCCCTTGCAGACTCAGGGACATAGCAAGGTGGAACTGCGCTGCCGCATAGAGCAAAGCAGGGGTACGGTTGTCCTGGAGGCGTACGCTGATTCTGGGCCTATGCAGACCCTGCGTTCACTGATCGCGGCTCAGAGCGCAGCTGCTGCAGTGTGTGAGCTGGCTCTCAACGGCGACAAGGCTGAGATCCGTACCATGTTGTTCTGATCGCAGACGAGGGGTGCATGTTTCGAGAAGAGACCATCGTCACGGGCTGCAAACTCAACCTTTTTTTGTTCATCATGGGGCGGAGGGAGAACGGATACCATGAGTTGTCTACGCTCTTCGTGCGCATTCCCGAACCTCATGACACGCTGATTTTCCGGCCGTCCCGAGGAGAAGCCGGATTCTGCGTACGCTGCTCCGAGCCGGGGCTAGATCCCCTGCACAACACGCTCACCAGGGCCGCTGCGCTTTATGCCGAAGCTACGGGTTTCGCCCCGGCGGTGGAGGTGGAGCTGATCAAGGGTATACCGCCTGGAGCAGGACTGGGAGGCGGCAGCGCCGATGCCGCGGAAGTCCTGCGCTGGCTCCAGCGCTTTGCACCGAGGCCGCTCAACGAAGACGTACTTTTGAACCTTGCCGTCCACGTGGGCGCTGATGTCCCGTTTTTCCTCAAGGACGGCCCATGCTTTGCCGAGGGGATCGGCGAGATACTGCATCCGGCAAAGCCTGCTCTGGAGAACTGGTGGGGGCTGGTGCTCTGTCCTTTCGTCCGCGTGAACACCGCTTGGGCGTATGCGGCCTGGGACACAGAAAACAACGCATTTTTCTTGACAGGGGAAAGGAAGGCGGATAAGAATAACCGTTCAAGTTGCCAGAACTTTTATGGCAGGAACGACTTTGAAGCTGTGGTGTTCGCCGCGTATCCTGAGCTTTCAGCATTAAAAACGCTGTTAATTCAGTCGGGTGCGAATATTGCAGGGATGAGCGGAAGCGGTTCGTCCTTATTCGGTCTTTTTCGTGACCGGACGAAAGCGGCCCATGCCGCCGCCATCATGGGACAGGAAAAGAGCGTAAGGCTGGTTTCCGGGCCTTTTCTTTTTTGAAGCCGCCTGTCGGTGCTGGTTCACTGGGGTGTCGCCAAGCGGTAAGGCAGCGGGTTTTGGGTCCGCCATTCGAAGGTTCAAATCCTTCCGCCCCAGCCACGGAGTGGTGTTCCCGGCGTTGCGTGTGCGATGCCGTCTTCGTATCCCGAGATACTTTAGCTTGGAAGGCGTGATTCTATGTACGGCGACCTGAAAATCCTCACGGGGACGGCAAATCCTCAGCTGGCCATGGATATTTGCGACCACCTCGGCTGTTCTCTCACCCCCGCCCTGTGTACTACTTTCAGCGACGGCGAGCTGCGGGTAGAGATCGGCGCCAGCGTACGCGGTCATGATGTGTTTGTCATCCAGTCTACCTGCGCCCCCACCAACAAGTCCCTGATGGAGCTCTGCCTTATTCTGGACGCCCTCAAGCGTGCCAGCGCCGGACGCATCACCGCGGTGATTCCGTATTTCGGCTACGCCCGTCAGGATCGCAAGGTGACGCCCCGTGCGCCCATCAGTGCCAAGCTGGTTTCCGATTTTCTCACGGTCGCCGGCGCACAGCGCGTGGTGACCGTGGATTTGCATGCTGGCCAGATTCAGGGATTCTTCAACTGCCCCGTGGATAACCTCTACGCTCGCCCCGTACTGTTGAAGAAGCTCAGCGCGCTGTCCGGCGACCTCGTCATGGTGTCTCCTGACGCCGGAGGCGTGGAGCGCGCCCGTTCCTTTGCCAAGAAGATGGACGCTACCCTGGCCGTTATCGACAAGCGCCGCGACCGTCCAAACCAGGTGGCCGAAATGCACATTGTCGGTGACGTCAGCGGTAAAGTCGCCGTGCTTGTCGATGATATGATCGACACTGCCGGCACCATTTGCACCGCCGCCAACATCCTCATCGAGGGAGGCGCGAAGGAAGTTTACGCCTGCGCCACGCATGCCGTCCTTTCCGGCCCGGCCTGCGAGCGTCTGACCGCGGCTCCTTTCAAGGAAGTCATTGTGACCGATACCATTCCTCTTGGCGAACACGCCGCCCAGTGCGAAAAGCTCCGCGTGGCTTCCATTGCCGGAGTCCTTGCCAAGAGTATCCGCAACATCCATGACGGATCTTCCGTAAGCGCCCTGTTCTGATTGGGGGCTTGAAGACGATATATCGCGCCGCGCCCCGTTCGACGGGAGACGGCCCATAAGGAGAAAGCATCATGTCCGAACTGAAAACTCTTTCTGTCCAGAAGCGTACCGCCTTCGGCAAGGGCGTCAACCGCCGTCTTCGCACGAAGGATCTTGTCCCCGGTGTGTATTACACGGCCGACGGGCAGAATATCCCCGTCCAGGCCGCCGAGCTGCCGCTCACCAAGATCTATGATCAGGTCGGACGTACCAACGTCTTCCAGCTTGAGATCGAAGACGAGAACGGTGCCAAGACCCTGCACCCCGTGTTCGTGTGGGACGCTCAGTATTCTCCCGTGAAGAACACCTTCACCCATGTGGACTTTTTGGGCGTGGACCTTGACAAGGAGATCAAGGTCAGGGTTCAGGTGGAATACACCGGCACTCCTAAGGGGGTGAAAATGGGCGGCACGCTCGAAACCTACCGTGATGAAGTGCTTCTCACCGCTAAGCCCGAAGCCATGCCCCGCAAGGTGCTTCTCGATGTCACCGGACTTGAGATCGGACAGTCCGTGCGCGTGTCCACCATGCCGCTTCCCGAAGGCGTCCACGCTGTGTATAAGTCCGACTTCACCATGGCTTCCGTGTTCATGGAAGGTGCGGACGATACTACTGAAGAAGCCGCAAGCTGACGGGTGCGCTGTTTCGCTGTTTTCTTGCCGGGGTGGAGAGGTCTGCCCCGGCTTTTTGCTTTGTCTTGCCCGAGAGGAGGGCGGTCAGCCTTTATCGGTTCCGCGGCAGAAAATTTTCTGGGATGTTCAGGAGTGTAAGGCGTCATGGCTACCGTTTCACTTTCCGCAGCGACGATCACGGCGCTGGGCATAGATCCAGGTTCCAATGTCACCGGCTGGGGAGTGGTGCGCGAGTGTTCAGGCAGCCTGTCCCTCGTTGCATGTGGAGCCTTGCGTGTTAAGGGCGCAACTTTCCCGGAGCGCATCGCCTGTATCTATCACGGCCTGCGTGCAGTCATCGAGGAGCATAGACCCGATGAGGCTGGGGTGGAGCAGGTTTTTGCCGCAAAGAACGTGCAGTCCACCATCAAGCTCGCCCAGGCACGGGGAGCAGCCATTGCCGTGTGCGCGTCTTTCGGTCTGCCCGTGCTGGACTATGAACCCACGCTGGTGAAAAAGACGCTGGTGGGCACTGGGCGCGCTGAGAAGGATCAGGTGGCATACATGGTAACCCGGCTTCTGGGGCAGGCATCTATGGAAGGCCCGCTGGACGTGACGGACGCGCTGGCTATTGCCGTCTGTCACCTGACGCTGCGCCGTTTCCGCAGGTGGGAGGAGCTGAGTCGTCTGGACGGCTGAAGTCCGCCGCTTCGCCCGCATCCCACGGGAGTTATTCCATGTGCCGTTGATAGAATCGTCCCGAAAGCTCTTCGGTTCTGATGGCGTTGACGAACGCTTCAGGGTCTTCCTTTTTCACGGCGTGAATGACTTTCTTGCTTTCGTCGCTGGAAACCACGGAATACACAAGCTTGCGTTCCCGGTGTCCGAAGGAGCCTTCTCCCGTGAGGATGGTGGCTCCGTGCTGGCTGGCAGTGAAGATGGCCTGGCAGACTTCATCCGCCTTGTTCGTGACGATAAGCAGGGAGGTACGCTGGTATTTCTTGTAGAGCAGGTGGAGCGTCTGGATGGAAACGTACTGGAAGATCATGGAGTACAGGGAGATTTCCCAGCCGAAAAGCGCTCCGGCGATGAGCAGGATAACAATATTAAAGCACAGGATGATGTTCCAGGAATCAATGCCCTTACGCTGCGAGATGTAGACGGCGATGAAATCCGTGCCGCCTGTGGTGGCGTCTGCCAGCAGGCAGAGGCTGACGGCCAGCCCGTTGATAACGCCGCCGAAGACACTGATGAGCAGAATGTCGTAGGTGATGACATAGGAGGGCATGATATCGGTCAGCATGGCGGTCAGAACGATGCACAGGCAGGAATACAGGGTGAACTTTCTGCCGATGTAGCGGAAGCCGATGTAGATGGGGATGGCGTTCAGCAGCAGGTTGACAGGCGTGTAGGGGAGATGCAGTCCCAGGAACATCCGTGCGGAGCGCTGGATCAGCACGGTCAGTCCCGTGACGCCGCCGGGATACAGGTCTCCCGTCAGAACGAAGGTGTTCAGGTTGACGGCCATGACCAGCGAAGACAGGACGATGGCACCTATTGTTAAAAGATCCCGTTTCAGTTCGAAGTGCATGGACAGCTCCTTGGTGGGGTTTGTTGTCGCACGGTCTGAAGCGTCTGTCCACAGGGATGCGGTGGAGCCGCGCGAAATTTTCTGCAGGGATGAGTATCTTTTTCGAGGGACTGAAGGTTTCGCTGTGAGAGTTTTTCTTGACAGCGCCCCGATATTTGGGGAAGGTAACGGCGTATTTTATCTGGAGGAACCATGCCCAAAGAAGACGCCATTGAAGTTGACGGCATCGTGGAAGAGGCCCTTCCCAATGCCATGTTCCGCGTGAAGCTGGAAAACGGCCACGAAGTTCTTTCTCACATTTCCGGCAAGATGCGCAAGTTTTATATCCGTATTCTCCCCGGTGACCGGGTGAAGGTTGAACTCTCTCCTTATGATCTCACCCGCGGCCGCATCACCTATCGCATGAAGTAGCCGTGGACGAACATCCTTTTCCCTGTGCCGGAAGAGGAGAACCCGAACACCCGCACCGGCGGTTCGGACTCGTCCGCCTTCCCGCAGCTGCAGCTTCCGAAATTCTGCTGATCCGTATCGCTCCCTGTGATACGGGTCTTTTTCGCTATATTCTGGAAGGCGGGTGCGGGCATTTGACCATGCTCACCGTACTGGATCCGAAGGCCGCACTGTTCAAGATCCTCTTTTCGCCGCACCAGCGTGACGAAGTTTTCAGGCTGCTGGACTGCATACGGCGCTCCGTCCCTCTTGAGATTCTGCCGTTTCCGTACTGAATGCCGCCGCTCTTTTCTGTACGATCGTCGCCAGAAATTGCGGCCTAGGTGTGTGCCCGATGAGAAGAGAGCTAACGAAACGCCCTGACCAGGAGTACGAGAGCGGAAAAAGCCAGCATGAGAAGCACACCTTTTCGAAAGGTCTCCGTGCTCATGCGCCGGACAACGGGAATACTGAGGAAGACGCCCGCGGCGCAGAATGGAAACGTTCCTAGGGCATTTTTGAACTCCGCAAGTCCGAGATATCCTGCGCCCCAGTAGTTCACCGCTGCGATGACGGCTCCAAGCGCCCCGACGGCGTTCATCATGAACATCATCTCCTGCCTGCTCCATCTGCGCAGGAGTCCCCAGATAACGACTACGGGGCCGGGCATACTGGTAAGGATGAACAGAAAACCGAAGGCACAGCCAACGGGCAGTCCCGTCCACAGGGGCAGCCGCGTCCTGGCGCGCTTATATTTCTCAGGGAGAAGCTGCCAGCTCAGAAAGAAGACCAGAATGGAGGCGAGCAGCAGGAGAAAGAAGTCCGTCGGGATTCGGCCAAAGAAGAGAAGTCCGGCAGGTGCGCCGATACAGCTCGCGCCGACCAGCGTGAGAAGATCTTTCCACGGGGGATGATGCCGGTAGAAGAACGTCATGAGAAGCGTGATGCACAGGCCCGAAAGACAGGCGAGAACCACGGTGTCCTCTGGTTCCTTGAAGAGCGTGAGCAGTGGCGTAGCCACAAGATTGCCGCCGAACGAGGTCACACCGTTGACGAAGCCGGCCAGTATCCAGATCAGGTGGATGAGCAGCGAGTCCTGCATGGTGTTTGCCTCGAAAAGGGTTGCTCCGGCCCCTTTTTGACAGGGTGGGGCTTTTTCGGATCTCAGAAATAAGAACCTCCGCCGGAATAGGGTGGGGAATGCCTGAGTACTCTTTTCACTGTGCCGTGTCTTTAGGAGTGGTGTCAAGGCTGTTTTGCCAATGAGAGACGCTTCCGAGAGAGTTGTTTGGTAATATTAAGCAATACATAACGAATGGTTAATTTGGAGGGGCGGCCAGCAGGCAGGAGCAGGTTTGCATTTGAGTTGCGGATGGCTGTGGCTCGGACTGCGTCTGTTTTCTGCGGTGGATATCTGTTTGCACATACTTGTTTTTTGACGTATCCTTTATCTGTATTGGCAGGGCGGTGAGGCCGCTTCTTAATATGTCCGCTTTTCTCTGGAGGTCGCTATGAAAATACGCGCGATAGTTATCGGTGTGGCCGCAGCCTTCCTGCTTTCGGGCTGCTCTTCCATGCCTTCCATTTCCAACCCTTTTGAACAGCCCAGCGTCAGCGAGACCTATATTTCCCAGTTCCGCGACGTTCCCATCCCCGCACCCATGACGAGTACACCTTCCGAGACGCTGGTTACGGTGGCTCCGGATGGCAGCAAGTTCGGACTGGAATCCTTTTCCGGACGGGTGGAGCTTACGACGCTGGCCAACGTTATGATGCAGAACATGGCGCGTCAGGGCTGGAAGCTGCGTGGTTCCAGCGTGGGTGTGCGTTCTGTCCAGCTCTATGAAAAGGCCCCGCACTACGCGGCGCTGTTCTTCCGCGAAAACGTCATGAATACGACGATGGACGTGTGGGTCATTAACGGCGTGAATGTGGACATCCTCTCTCTGGGTTACGACGCTTCCGGCAGTATGGACAGCGGCATGGGAACGGGCACCGGAGGTTTCTCCTCCGCACCTTCTTCTTCACAGGTGACGCAGCTTTCCGAATAGGAGGCGTCATGGAAAAGCATCTGCTTTTCAAGCTGTTCTCCGGGAAAAGACTGCATCTGGGCGTGTGCGGTTCGGTGGCCGCCTTCCGTGCAGCCGAACTGGTTCACCGTTGGCAGGACACGGGCGCGGATGTCAGTGCCACGCTGACGGCTGCGGCCCGGCGTTTCGTCACGCCGCTGACCTTTCAGGCACTTGGGGCTCAACCCGTTTATGGAGACATGTTTGACGGGCAGGAACCCTTTGAGCATCTGGAGCCTGGACAGACGGCACATGCCATGGTCATCGCTCCGGCCACGGCGGATATGCTGGCACGGCTGGCGCAGGGGCGTGCCGACGATATGCTTTCTGCTCAGGCTCTGGCCTTTGACGGGCCTGTGGTCGTGGCACCGGCCATGAATCCGCGCATGTGGCAGAACCCGGCCACCCAAAGCAACGTTGATATTCTCAGGGAGCGCGGTTTCCTCTTCGCCGGGCCGGAAAGCGGCAAAGTAGCCTGCAGTGACGAAGGGCAGGGACGCCTTGCCGACCTGCGCATGATTTACCTTGCCGGTCTCAAGGCGCTCACGCCTCAGGATATGGAAGGCCAGTCCGTCCTGATCACCCTTGGTCCCACGCGGGAAGTCTGGGACGATGTGCGCTTCTGGACGAACGCCTCCACGGGAACGATGGGGGCGTCCATCGCCGTTGCTGCATGGTTACGCGGGGCGGAAGTGTATGCGGTATGCGGACCCGTGGAGCTTTGGCTGCCGGAGGATCCGCTTTTTCACAGATACGATGTCGTGAGTGCCGTGCAGATGCTGGATGCGGCACAGCGTCTGTGGGGACGGGCAACTGCCGGTGTATTCACGGCGGCGGTAGCGGATTTCCGTCCTGAACCGCACGGGCCGGGCAAGTTCAAGAAGGACAGGGCGGAAGAAGGTTTTTCCCTGCGCTTCCTGCCCAATGCCGACATTCTTCGTACCCTTGCCGAAGAACGCTCCGAGGGGCAGATTGTCGTGGGGTTTGCCGCCGAGAGTGTGCCTGACATGGACGCTCTGGCCGCGGCCGTCCACTGCAAACTGTCGTATAAGGGCGCTGACATTATCGTGGGGAACCGCATCTCTGATGGCTTCGCCCGCGCGTCCAACCGTGTCTTTGTGGCAGATACACAGGGCCGGGAGGAATTCTGGCCGGATATGCCCAAGCCGCACGCAGCCTGGAAAATTCTCGATTGGATACGTTCGCTGGAAGTATGAACGGATACGCACCCATTCTTCGTCCCTGGCTCAAAGCGGGACTCTCGGCGCTACTCCTTGAGAGCGAAGAGCGCGTGAAAACGCTGCTTGCCATGTCGCGCGATGAAGATGAGGGCAAGGCCGCAGCGGACGGCCGGACTCCTGAGCCGGAGCCTTATGCTGTCCGCCGGGAACGGACAGCAGCGCCCTCCGTGGCACAGTTTTCCCGCGGAAGCGCTTCTTTGAAAACCCTGCCCCCCTTCAAAACGCAGCCAGCGTCCATTGCTTCTGTTCCACAGGGGGCGGAACGTTCTCCTTCACTTGAGAACGCAGCTCCGCCCGGTGTCCTTCCTGAAACGGACTGGCCCGCCCCGTGGCAGGCACTCAAGAAGCGACGTCCTTTGCCGCCTTCGCCGCTGGTTTTGTGGACCTACGATGGATTAGGGGAAGACCTCATGGGAACAGCCGACCCCGACAGGCAGCAGGCCATAGTCCGCATGATTCTTGCTCTGAAGCATCCCGGAGGAACCCATGTCTTCTGGCCCTATGCTCTGCCGGGAGTGGTGATGAGCACTCTGCCTTCGCTGTTCTGGTCCGGCGTGGAACGGCTCGACCCTCGGGTATTGCTGATCTTTGGCTCTGATGCACGTGATGCCCTGTCCCTGCCCCATTCTCTGCAGAGCTTTTGTCAGGAACGCGTGTATGGAAGACTGGTGATACAGCTTCCCGATCCCAAAAATTTCTCGGGGGACTCAGCCGCCTTCGCCCGCGTTCTGGCTTTTCTTGCCCACAGCCTGCGCTTCTGCTCTCGCCGTTGACTCAGCAGGCCGAAATGCACACAAGCATGGAACCTGCCAATGTCTTGAACGCAAGAAACCGCGCCATGGAAGAGGCGCTGTGTTTCGGCTGGATAGACAGCACGACGAAGAGAGTTTGGGCTGTCACGGCGCAAAAGTTTGCCTCCAGACGGAGGGGCACAGCCTGTGGTCTGAACTCAATAAGGAGCGTTGCCGCAGACTGGAAAACCTTGGACGTATGACTGCGGTCGGAAGAGCCGTGCTTCCCGATCTGTCGCCTGCCGGTTTTGTGGTCGATCCCGAAGCGCTGAACGCTCTGCGGGCGGAACGCGCGGTCTGGGAAACATTCATGTCCTTTTCGCCTCTGTACCAGCGGGTGCGCATAGACACGATGCAGAGAAAGAAAAAATGGCCAGAGGTCTTTCGGCGCAGGCTGGCCAAATTGATCGAAAACACGAGGAATGGTGTCATGTATGGCGACTGGAACGATAATGGTCGTTTGCTGGGCTATTGATTTCCTTGATGCGTTCCCTGAGAAGATTTCAGATGTGTTCAAAACTAGGAATTTTCTCTTGTAATGGATAATGGACATGAGTATCATAAAATAAAGTTAGATTTAAAATGCCAAATTTAAAAATGGTTAATGATAATTTTAAGTGATATGTTTTTATGATATTCAATAAAACAATATAAACAATATCGTTTTGGCATTTATTCGTAGAAGCGTTGTTATCATTACTTTAAAATTTCAAATAAGGGGCAATTTGTAACGCGAGATGTCAGCGTACGTCCTCTTTTGGGGCAGAAGTGCAAGTTTGCGGTGACGAACTCTCGTGTAAAAGCCCGTAGTGACATTTTCAGCCGCCAGGAGGAGAGAATGCTATCCCTCGTGAATGGGCATTTTTCAAGGCGGGAAAAGGACTTGCCATCGTTGAAAAAAACAGTTATAAACGCCCCTCAGATGTCCGTTCAGGGCATCCGCTAAGACACTTCCCTGTATGGAAAAGCCGTCTTTCTCTTTGGGAGAGGCGCACCTGCACCGATAAGCGGGAACAGGTCGACATGCCTGCAAGCAGCATTCAGGAAGTGTGGTATCATTGGTTCCACCGCACCTGTATGTGATGCAGGCTTCATGTTTGTCTCGTTTTCGGAGGTTTTTAATGTACGCAATTGTTGAAGTGCTCGGCAAGCAGTACCGCGTTCAGGAAGGCAGCAAGGTCGTTGTCGATCTCATGGATGCGGAAAAGGACAGCGAGGTTTCTCTTGACCGTGTGCTCCTGCTCGGCGGTGAAAACACCAGGATCGGCACCCCCGTTGTGGAAGGCGCCAAGGTGACCGCAAAGGTCGTGGATCACATCCTCGGCGACAAGGTCGTGGTGTTCAAGCACAAGCGCCGCAAGGCCGAGCGCCGTACACAGGGCCATCGCCAGAATTATACCGTTCTCACCGTTACCGGTATTGTTGCCTGACGGCGTACCATTTTTTAAGGAGTTTCATCATGGCACACAAAAAAGCAGGCGGCAGCTCCCGCAACGGTCGCGACAGTGAAGGCCAGCGCAGAGGCGTAAAGCGCTACGGCGGACAGCAGGTTCTTGCCGGCAATATCATCATCCGTCAGCTCGGCACCGTCGTCTATCCTGGCGCCAACGTGGGCATGGGCCGCGACTACACCCTCTTTGCCAAGTGCGACGGCATCGTGAAGTTCGAAAAGTTTTTCCGCAAACGCCGTGTGCATAAGCGCGTGAGCATCGTTCCCGCGGAAGCCGCAGCATAGCTTCTGGCAGTTTTTGACCGTAAAGGCGGGGAGGGCTTCGGCTCTTCTCGCTTTTTCGTCTTTTCTGGACCTGCTCCAGGGCGCTCGTCCATAAGCGTTTTATCAAAAAACAAGGAATCATCATGAGATTTGTGGATGAAGCCATCATTCAGGTTAAGGCCGGCAAGGGCGGAAATGGCTGTGTGTCGTTTCGCCGGGAAAAATTTGTGCCCCGCGGCGGACCTGACGGCGGCAACGGCGGCGATGGCGGCAGCGTTTACGCCCGTGCCTCAACGCGTCTGTACAGCCTGTACGATTTTCGCCTCAAGCGCATCTACGAGGCCAGAAACGGTCAAGGCGGCATGGGCAGCCAGTGCGACGGGCACAAGGGTGAGGATCTTATCATTGACCTGCCAGCAGGAACGCAGCTCTATGAGCGCACGGGGCAGGGGGAAACCCTGTTTGCCGATGTTTCCGACCCCGGCAGTCTGGTATTGCTGGCGGCTGGAGGGCGAGGCGGCAAGGGCAACGAACATTTCAAATCAGCTACCATGCGCGCCCCCCACTTTGCACAGAGCGGAGATCCCGGCGAAGAGCGCAGCTTCCGTCTGGAATTGAAGATCCTCGCCGATGCCGGACTTCTCGGTCTTCCAAATGCGGGCAAGTCCACCTTTCTTTCACAGGTTTCTGCAGCGCGGCCCAAGATTGCGGATTATCCGTTTACCACGCTCACTCCCAATCTCGGGGTACTCATAGACGACGGCGATCCCGATCGCCGCATGGTTATCGCCGACATTCCCGGGCTTATCGAGGGCGCGCACACCGGACAGGGCCTTGGCGATCGCTTTCTGCGTCATGTTGAACGCACACGCTTCCTTGTCCACATCCTCAGTGTGGAAGATGTGAATCTGGACTCGGACGCTCCTTGGGCCGGCTTTGAACTTATTAATGACGAACTTGAGCAGTTTGACCCACAGCTCGCCGGCCGCCGGCAGATGGAAGTGGTCAACAAGATCGACCTCTGTACGCCGGAGCAGCTCGAAGCGCTTCGGGCGCGGGCTTGCGCCGACGGAAGGGAGATTTCCTTCATTTCCGCACGGGACGGCGTCGGTGTGGAGGAGCTGGTGGAACGCATGTGGCGGCTTTACGGTGAGCTGGACAGAAATGAACCTCTGGTGCGGTATCGAGAAGAAACCGTTGTCGATGAACAGTTCCCCGATATCGAAGTGGTATGGACGCACGAATGATGGATGAACGACAGCAGGCGCTGGCTTCGGCGCATACGCTGGTGGTCAAGGTGGGGAGCGCGGTATTGGCTTCGGCTCACGGGATGCGCCTTTCCGTGCTGTTCAATCTGGTGGAGCAGATCGCCCGACTGGTGCTGGCAGGCCGCCGCGTCTGCCTGGTAAGCTCCGGAGCCGTGGCCGCAGGTCGTACGGTCATGGTCGGACGCGACTGCCACGCAGAAGGGCTCTCCGGGCGTCAGGCACTGGCCGCCATCGGACAGGGGCGTCTCATGCGCGAATATGAACACGCCTTTGCGGCCCACGGGCTGGTCTGCGCCCAGGTTCTCCTCACGCGGGACGACTTCCGCAGCCGTACCCGCTTTCTCAACGCCCGTAATACGTTTATGAAGCTGCTGGACTGGGGGGTTGTGCCCATCGTTAACGAGAACGACACCGTGACCGTACAGGAGCTGAAGTTTGGCGACAACGACCAGCTCGCCAGTCTGCTGCTCAACCTGCTGGAAGGAGACTTGTATGTCAACCTTACCAGCGCCGGCGGAGTCCTGGCAGTCAATCCCGAAAAGGCCGCACCCGGCGAAACGCCCAAGATTCTGGAGACGATCGAGAATATCAGTGCGCTGGATATCGATGCGCTTTGCGGCGGAAAGACCAGTGTGGGCACGGGCGGAATGCAGTCCAAACTTCTGGCCGCCCGCCGTGCCGCGCAGCTCGGCGTCCCTACACTGATTCTGCCTGGCCGCAGCGTGGATATTCTCGACCGTGCTTTCACGGGGGAGAAGGTCGGTACATGGGTGCGGCCTTTGGAACAGACCGTGTCCCGCCGCAAGTACTGGGTGGCCTACCAGTCCGAGCCTCAGGGCACACTTCAGGTGGACGCAGGCGCAGCGCGGGCTTTGGAGGAAAAGGGCGGCAGCCTTCTGTCGGGCGGCATCGTAAGCGTGAGCGGACAGTTTGAGTCCGGTGCCCTGGTGCGCATCATGGAGGGCGAACGGCAGCTCGGAGTGGGCCTTTCCAACTATTCTTCGGAGGACGTTGAACGCATCCGCGGGCTGAAAAGTGCAGCCGCGGCCGCTGTCCTTGGGGATGCCCACTATTCTGAAGTCATCCACCGCGACAATCTCCTGCTCAACGCCGCTATTTAGGAGGGCAGCAAAGAAAAGGTATGACTTTGGCCGTTGTCTGTGGCTAAGACTTTGACCTTTCCCTGAAAAGGAGCAACGGAATGAACGTGTTTCTTCGGGGCGCAGCCTGTTTTTTCCTGGAAAGGTAAAGAAAACACTTGCCAGAGTCAGCTGTTCCCTGTAAATCAATTTGCGTGCCCAGATGGTGGAATTGGTAGACACGCTATCTTGAGGTGGTAGTGCCAACTGGCGTGGGAGTTCGAGTCTCCCTCTGGGCACCACCCAACAGCCCAAAATGGTTCATAGAAGGCTGAAATCACTAAGAAAAATGTGGTTTCGGCCTTCTTCTTTTGTCCAGTAAAAAACAAATGAGACACTGACTTTTATAATGACAAATGTTTGAGATTATGCTATCCTTCAAAAAAAAACGGAGGGTACCGAGATGC
>NZ_CANRLT010000030.1 GCF_947631555.1 uncultured Mailhella sp.
CATCTCGGTACCCTCCGTTTTTTTTTGAAGGATAGCATAATCTCAAACATTTGTCATTATAAAAGTCAGTGTCTCAACCAGGTCTCTATGCTGACAGACATGAAAAAGGCTTACGACGAAGATAACCTCGCGAAATTATTCATGCCTGCCATCATTCGCCGCTATCGGGACAGGGCTGGACTCTCGCAGCAGCAGCTCGCCGACAGCGTGGGGATAGCCAAAAGCTACATTTCCGCCCTGGAGCTGGGCTACCGCGCGCCCAACCTCAATGTGCTGGTGAAAATCGCCGCGGCCCTCGGCGTTCGCCCGGGGGAAATGCTCGACGCCATGGTCGAGAGCGCCGATGACGCACTCAGGGAAAGCATTAGGCAAGGCACCCGGCGCAGGGCAGAGCCGCGCCTTCAGGAACGCATGCCGGGCAATGCCTTGAGACACGGCACGTTTTGAACCTCGGGAAGAACTCTGCGGCACAATCCTTCCTGGCTTACAGAAGCCGAAAGCGCTCACACGGAAACGCCCTTTTGCCGGCAGCGCAGCAAGGAATGACGGAGACGCGGCCCTTTCCACGTCCAACGAGAGCCGGAAGCGGCCCTTCCCGCCCCCGCTCCCGCCGGCCGCAGGGACGGAACACGCCGAAAATGAGTGCCGCACGTTCACGGCCTCGCGCGTTTTCAGGAAAAGTACAGAAAAGCCCCCGGCCGCAGGACGCACAGGGCGCCGGCGTGTCCGAAACCAACGTATCTTGCCGATGTATCAGGAGCCGCAGGAAAACACGGACAGGCTGCCTGTCCGCCCTCAGCAGACGAAGAGTTCCACGGCAAAGACCAGGACGCAGGCGGCCACGGAGACGGAAAACAGGCTGAAGCCCTTCCAGGCCAGCGCCACGGCAATGACAAGCCCCGCAAGGCCGGACCACTCGCTGTTCGTGGCGTCCAGTATGGCCGGGAAGGTCATGACCGAAAGCGTGACGTAGGGCAGATAATAGAGGAAGGAACGCACCGTGACGCTGCGGATCTCCCGGCGGATGAGCGTGAGCGGCAGGACGCGGATGAGGTAGGTCACGGCGGCCATGACCGCAATATACAGATAAACATCATGCATGGGTGTCCTCCGCTTCTGCCGCGTCTTTTCCGTCCTTCACGCTCTTTGCGCCCTCCGCGTCCTTCGCAGTTTTCGCGGCTTTCGCCGCTTCCCCGTGTACGGGGAAGAGTACGGCGGCAGCGCCGGAGATGAGCACCGTGAGGATGATGACCTTCATGCCGCCGGAAATGCTCTCGAAGATGGGCAGGCGGGCAAAAAGCCAGCTTGCCGCCATCGACAGGAGGATAAGCAGGCCAAGCAGCCTGTCCCGCCGTGCCGGGGGCACGATGATGGCGATGAACATGCCGTAGAGTGCCACGCTGAGGGCCGCCACAAGACGCATGGGCAGCACGTTGCCGAGGACCACGCCGAGGCAGGTCCCCAGCGCCCAGGACGGCGCGGCCACGCACACGGCACCGTAGGTGTAGCGCGGATCAAGCCGGCCCGGGACGTTCACCGAAATGCCGAAAATTTCGTCCGTGACGCCGTAGCCCACAAGCAGACGATGAAAAAGCGGCGTGTCCGGAGCCATCTTCTGCGAAAGCGAACAGGACATGAGCATGTAGCGCAGATTGATGACGAGCTGGGAAAGCGCCATTTCCCAGAGCGAGGAACCGGCCGCCATGATGCCGAGGGCGGCAAATTCGCCCGCCGAGGTCAGGTTCGTCAGGCTCATCACCGTGGCCTGGGCCGCGGACATGCCGATATTGCGGCAGGCGATGCCCAGTGTGAAGGACACGGCAAAATACCCCAGTGCGATGGGGATGCCGTCGCGCATACCGTCCAGAAAGCCCCTTGTCTGCTCCATGCTTCCTTTCCTGTTGCTTCTGAAATGGCCCGTCAGGGCCGTGCTTCATCTCCCGCGTCCTGCACGCCGCTCACATAGAGCTGCTCGCGCAGTGCCCGGATGCGGTCGCGCAGTTCCGCGGCACGCTCGAACTCCAGCTCCCGGGCCGCCGCCCGCATGTCCTTTTCCAACGCGGCGATGAGTTTGGCGATGTCCGCGGGAGAAGACGGCTTCGGCGTCTCCGCCGCTCTGCGCCCCCTGGATTTGGCGTCACGGCCGCGCCCCTTCCTGCCGCGTTCGCCCTCGTCCGCAGAGCCAGCAGAAGCCGCTGAGTCCTTGAACCCAGCAGACCCGTAGAGATTATCCAGCGGATTTTCCAGCGGCTTGCAGATGGTCTTCGGCACGATGCCGTGTTCCGCATTGTAGGCGAGCTGCCGTGTGCGGCGGCGTTCGGTCTCATCCATGGCCGCCCGCATGGAAGGCGTCGTGCTTGCGGCGTAGAGTATGACCCGCCCGCCGGCGTTGCGAGCGGCGCGGCCAAACGTCTGGATGAGCGCGCCCGTGGAACGCAGGAAGCCTTCCTTGTCGGCGTCGAGTATGGCCACCAGCGACACTTCCGGGATGTCCAGCCCCTCGCGCAGCAGGTTGATGCCCACGAGGACGTCAAATTCTCCGGCGCGCAGGGCGCGGATGATGGCGATGCGCTCCAGGGTGTCGATGTCGGAATGGAGGTAACGGGAAGAAACCCCCATGTCGTTGAAATATTCCGTGAGGTCCTCGGCCATGCGCTTGGTGAGCGTGGTCACCAGCACCCGTTCTCCGCGGGCGGCGCGGGCCTTGCACTCGCCCAGAAGGTCGTCCATCTGCCCCTTCACCGGGCGTATCTCCACTTCAGGATCCACCAGTCCCGTGGGTCGGATCACCTGCTCCACCACCAGCCCCTGGCTGCGGTCCAGTTCCCAGCGGGCGGGCGTGGCCGAAACGAAGACAGCCTGACCGATGCGCGCTTCAAATTCCTGAAACTGCAGGGGCCGGTTGTCCAGGGCTGAGGGCAGTCGGAAGCCGTAGTCCACCAGCGTGTTCTTGCGGGAACGGTCGCCCTTGAACATGGCCCCCACCTGGGGAATGCTCATGTGCGACTCGTCCACGAAGAGCAGAAAATCCCTAGGGAAATAGTCCAGCAGCGTGCTGGGCGGCTCGCCCGGCCCGCGCCCGTCCAGATGCCGGGAATAATTCTCGATGCCGTTGCAGTAGCCGAGTTCTTCCATCATTTCCAAGTCGAGCTGGGTGCGCTGCTCCAGGCGCTGGGCTTCAAGTAGCTTGTTTTCCGCCTGAAAGACCTGAAGCCGCTCGCGCAGTTCCTCGCGGATACCGTTCATGGCGCGCACAAGGTTGTCTCGGTCGGAAACATAGTGGCTTGCGGGATAGACCACGGTCTTGAAGACGCGCCCCAGCGTCTTGCCCGTGAGCGGGTCGATCTCGCGTATGCTCTCGATTTCGTCCCCGAAAAATTCCAGATGCAGCGCCTTTTCGTCCTCGTAGGCGGGAATGATTTCCAGCACGTCGCCGCGCACGCGGAAGGTGCCGCGGTGAAAGTCGTAGTCATTGCGCGTGTACTGGATGTCCACAAGCCGCCCGATGACGTGTTCCATGGTCACACGCTGCCCTTCCTCCACGGGCAGGATGAGCCGGGCGTAGTATTCGGGAGAGCCAAGGCCGTAGATGCACGACACCGAGGCCACGATGATGACGTCCCGCCGCGTGAGCAGCGCGTGGGTGGCGGCGTGGCGCAACTTGTCGATATTGTCGTTGATGGCCGAATCCTTCTCGATATAGGTATCCGAGGAGGGAACGTAGGCTTCGGGCTGGTAGTAGTCGTAATAGCTGACGAAATATTCCACCGCATTCCGGGGAAAGAGCGCGCGGAATTCGCCGTAGAGCTGGGCGGCCAGGGTCTTGTTGTGGGCGAGAATGAGCGCGGGACGTCCCAGCCGGGCGATGACGCTGGCCATGGTGAAGGTCTTGCCCGAACCCGTCACGCCGAGAAGCACCTGATCCCGCACCCCGGCCTCGATATTGGCCGTCAGCTCATCGATGGCCGCGGGCTGGTCGCCGGTGGGCGTGAACGGAGATTGCAGGAAAAAGGGACTGTCCATGTTTCAACCCACAGCTGAACCCATCTTGCGGCTGAATCCGCCGCAGGCAGAAAGGGGCGTACGGCCTGCCCCTCCCTAAGGGCGGAATTTGCGGAAAAGAATGTCCTTTTCGCCGTGCGGTCCATCTCGTCTTGCCCCGAAGGGAAAGGCTGACTCAAGGGGCACGGTGGATGGCTGGCGCCGAAAACGGCGGCAGCACGGCGCTTTGCAGGTACGACAGAGGGGAGGAAGCGTTTGCCTCCTCCCCCTGAAACATCCGGTACGCGGAAAGCTAGTCGAGAGCGTTCACGGCCCTGGCGAGGCGGGACACCTTGCGCGCGGCGTTCTTCCAGTGGATGACGCCCTTGCCGGCGATTTTGGACACGGTGGACGTAGCGGTCACGAGAGCCTTTTCGGCTGCGGCCTTGTCCTTGTTCTGAACCGCGGCGCGCACGGCTTTCACCACGTTCTTGATGCGGGTGCGGGCGGCGCGGTTGCGGGCGTTACGCTTGACGTTCTGCTTTTGACGCTTGACGGCGGAAGCATGATTGGCCACGGGAAATCCTCCAAAATACTCTGCCCCCTGCGGGGATTCGATACGAAGTCAGGCGGCACAGAAAACCGCCCGTTGATACCGGGTTAATGTCTGGTTGACGCCGGAACGGTTATTCTTATGCGTCTTCCTCTCTTATGTCAAGAGCCAGGACAGGCTGATTCATGGACAATCGCGGAACGGCCTGCCGCCTGCAGGAATGTGGACTGCCCCGTGGGCATCCCCATCCTGCAAATCAGCCTTCCCCTGTTCTCAGGCCATTTTTTGTCATATGCCACAAAATTTTCACGCCGCTTTCCTGCCGGAAGGTGCCTGCCTGCTGCCTTCAGGCACTCGCAGCGTCTTCAGTGCCAAACATTTCTTCCAGTTCTTCAGGAGGATTATGAAATTCTCCCTTGTCCACATCAAAAAAGAGCGTCCACAAGGTTATATCATGCCTGGCAAAACACAAGGGCGAAGCGCATGACGCAGCTATTCCTTCTTCTGTCAAGGGATAAATAAGTGCAATATTTCTTCTTTCACTTTCTTTTAAATAATAGCTTCCATAGGTAAAAAGCTGATACAAGTCATGCACAGAATGTTTTCCCTCATCATTGATCATCTTCCATTTGGTATCCAGCACCCACAACGTCTTTGGCTCGGTATCCTTTTCCAGCAGCAGGTCAGGCCGTAAATTAACATTTCTGACATCTTTACAACTCTCCTTTGTAAACAGCTGTTTTCCGGCTGCCTGCTCCCGCAGGGAAAACCCAGGCTTCAGGAGGCGTTTCAGGCAGCAGGCCACATACTGCTCAAACAACCTTTCCATGGGGAAAAGAAAACTCAGACCACGGTGCTCCCCGGCGACGGCAAAAGGAAATTCCTGCCCCAGCACCAGGCGGCACCACGGCTCCATCTGCTCATACGCCGTCATGAGCCGTCCATGCTTCCATTGCCGGAAGTCCCCTTCAATATTCGTACTTTCGGGGATGCCGGACAGCATTTCGGAGCAGCGAAGGGCACGCCGCCAAAGCTCTTCATCCTTCGCCATGCGGCGGCATATTTCCGTCGCGCTGCGCAAAAGACGATGCTCGGGGCGAAGCAGCGAAAAATTCTGGTAGTTACAATGGAACAGATGCAGGCGGTGCGGAAGCTGCCGGCTTTGCCGGGCTACGTCAAGCTGCCCGCGCAAAAAACGCTCTTCCCGAGCCACCGGACTATAGGCAGAACGAAGACCAAGCCTCAGAAGCCTTTCCAATTCCTGAAGGAAGTTATGAATCACCCATTCCGGCAGCGTACAGGGAAAGCTGGAGACAGAAGCAGGAGAGGAGTTTTGGCCGTATCCGGGGAACACGGTACGCAATATGCGTATCAGCGTGTCCCGGCTTTTTTGATGGTCGAGATTCCCTGCCCTTCTATATATTTTGGGCAAAATTTCCAGCTGTTCACCGGAAGGAAGCTCTATCACTCCGACATAATGACAGAAGGACAGGGTCTCTCTGCCGCTCCACTTGACAAACGCGGTGCTTTTTTCCTTCGCACCTCCTCCAGTGCCGAAACTTTCGGAAAGGTCCGGCGTTCTGGTTACCCGCTCGGCCAGCCATTCAAAATCTGTACGCAACAGTGTTTTTCCCGCTGACTTCTCGCCGAGCGCCAGTTCGTCGTACTCAAAAACTGTTATCATCTGTATCAGCTTCAATCATTAAAGATGTAAGAATATTTACCTTCGTATTTTTTCCATCCTATCTTGTTAAGCATTGCCACTTGAATTTCATACAGCTGATCAGATAAGTTACCCCTCAAATCTATAAATCTATCGTCTCCGTTAACCCATATTTCACAGTTTTTTTTCATATCTATTAGCTCTCCATCCTTTTCATTATATATTGCATATCTACCACCGTTACGTATGTTATTATTACAATTTTTACGGTTATACACTACAAATATATATGTTTCTTCTCCATTTTGATATACATATGCCTTTTTATATTTATATTCATCATTATCTTCAAAGGCTTCAATGTTCTCCGGAGCCTCTTTTCTTTCCTTGGGTGTTGTCGGTCTCCCATTTTTTTCTTTGCTTTCTGAAGAATCATTGGATGAAGAAGTTGCTTTTTTATCAGCAGGCCATTTATATTTTTTTTCTGCATCAACAATTTTTCCATAGACATCTATGCTTTCTGTTGACAAGTCATCATTTATTGTATATTTTTTATCTATCCTATCTTTATTTATATTTTCATTAAATTCCTCTGAAAATAAATGCTCATCCACAGAATCCTTTTTTATAAAATTTCCTTCTGCGTCATTGAGAACCATCCGTATTTTTTCCCAGTCATCAAAAAAATATTCTCTGAGCAAGGGAATAATATTCTTGGTGAATACCCGTGCGAGAAAGGCTGCCGCCTCCTGTTCCGTCTTACACTTCCGGATGTCCATAAAATAGCTATGCCCTATCGTGTGGTCGCGCCCTTGAAGAATCTCTATCCGTTTATTTATTGTTTCCAATATGTTGCCAAATTTAATATGGTCTTCTTCATTAATAATAATTTCTTCGCCGTCTTCAAAGGTATTGAGCAGTTCCGGCTCCGGCTGAACTTCAACAAACTCAAAGCGCCTGCGCAGGGCAATGTCCAGCCCGGTGAGCGACCGATCCGCCGTGTTCATGGTGCCTATGATATACACATTCTTCGGAACGGAAAATTCTGAACTGGAGTACGGCAGGCAAACCGCAGGAACGTTTTTCTCTCCTGCCTTTCCCCTTTTGCCTGCCTCAATGAGCGTGATGAGTTCACCGAAAATCGCAGAGATATTTCCCCTGTTTATTTCGTCAATAATGATAACGTACTTATTCTCCGCGTCATTTCTGGCAGTATCACACAAAGCTTTAAAAATACCATCTCTTATCTCGTAAGAAATGCCACCTTGCTCTGTTTCCGCATGGATGCCTTCCACAAAATATTCATAACTGAAACTCTGATGAAAGGTCACGAATTTTTTATAGTTCTTTTTTTCTTCTTCTGTTTTGGGATTATTCCCGTCAATAAGAACATCGGCAATCAACATTGCCCAATAGGTTTTACCTGTTCCGGGAGGACCGTAAAGGATAAGATTCAGCGGAATATCCTTTTCTGAATATCCCTTCGTTTCAAGAAATTCCAAACCGTTATGCTTTTTGCCATCCTGATCAGCCATATCTTCTCTCCCGGGAAGCTTACTCCCCTGCTGAAGTCTTGTCCTTTCCGGGCCGGCGCAGAGTGCTGCTCCGGCCCGGAGCCGTTACATCTGAAGTGCCGTGAAGTCGGCGAGCAGCCCCATTCTGGTTCTCAGAGCCTGAAGCAGGTTCAGGCGGTTGGCGCGCACAGCGGGATCCTCGTCCATGACCATGACCCCTTCAAAGAAGGCATCCACCGTGGGACGCACGTCGTCCATAAGCGCCAGGAGTTCGTCAAAGCGGTCGGCGGCCCAGAGCGCGTCGAAGCGCGCAGACATGGCTTCCAGCGCGTCCGCCAGAGCCTTTTCCGGCTCTTCCCGCAGCAGGGCGCGGCTGTAGGAACCATCGGCTCCCCCGCCCTGCTTGCGCAGGATGTTGGCCACACGCTTGAAGGTCTGGGCGCTTGCGGCAAAGCCGGGCCTGGTACTCTCGGCCTCCAGCGCCTTCAGTCGGCGGGAGGCAGCCCACACATCCTCGCAGCCGGCGTTGAGCACGGCTTCCACCAGCAGCGTATCGCTGCCCTGCGTGAGGAAGAGGTTCTTGACGCGCCCCACGAAGAAATCGTGCAGTTTACCGAGAGCCTCGGCCTTGTCCAGCTTCCAGGCTATGCCGCCGCTGTACAGGGACTGCGCTTTGGCGAACAGTTCGTCCACGGGCAGACGGAAGCCCTTTTCGATAAGGATGCGGGCTATGCCCAGAGCGCAGCGGCGCAGGGCAAAGGGATCGGCCGCGCCCGTGGGAATGCTGCCGAGTCCGAAGCAGCCCACCAGGGTATCGGCCTTGTCCGCCATGGAGAGCAGTGCGCCCAGATCCGTGGCGGGTACGGGCGTATCCGGCCCGGCGGGCAGGTACTGCTCGGCCAGGGCGTCCGCCGCGGCGGGATCCAGCCCCATGACGCGGCCATAGATACCGCCCATGATGCCCTGAAGCGTATCAAACTCGCCCACCATCTGGGAAACGAGGTCGGCCTTGGCGCAGCGCCCGGCCACGGCTGCCGAGGCGGCGTCCACCCTGGCGGCGCAGGTGATGCCGGGCTGAACGGCCAGCCATTCACACAGGGCGGAGAGGCGGCGGCATTTGTCGCCCATGGAGCCGAGAGGACCAAGGAAGATGACGTGATCCAGTTTTTCCTTCCACACCTCGAAAGAAGCCTTCAAGTCCGTGTTCCAGTAGAAGCGGGCGTCTTCCAGGCGGGCGCGCAGCACACGCTCCCAGCCCTTCTCCACCAGCGCGGGTTCCAGGGAATCCACGTTGGACACGGTGAGAAAATAGGGCAGCAGACGGCCGTCTTCGCTCTCCACGCCGAAGCTCTTCTGATGCGTCTCCATGCTGGTGAGCAGAACCACAGAGGGCAATTCAAGGAAGGAGGGATCAAAGCCGCCCATGATGGGCACGGGGTGTTCGCACAGGCCCTGCACTTCGTCGAGCAGGCTTTCCTTCCAGAGGATGCGCCCGCCCACGGCCCGCGCCAGTTCGTCGCCACGGGCCACGATGTGGGCGCGGCGGGCCTTGCCGGACACCATGACCCCGCACTTTTCCTTCAGCACGGCGTCAAAATCGTCGGCGCTGGCCACGGTGAAGGGACCTTTGCCGTGGACACGGTGGCCGGTGGTCAGGCGGCCGGACTCCACGCCGGCCACGGAGAAGGGCACGACTTCAGCGTCCATGAGGGCCACAATCCAGCGCAGGGGACGGGCAAAGAGGAAGCGGTTCTCGCCCCAATGCATACGCTTGGGGAAAGGCAGGGCCGCGATGATGCCGGGAGCGGCGGCCGCGATGATGGACGCCGCAGCTTCCCCGCCCACGGTTCTGCGGGCGGCCACATACACGCCCTTTGGAGTCTCCTGCCGGAACAGCTCGTCCACACCCACGCCCTGCCCGCGGGCAAAGCCGAGGGCTGCCCTGGTGGGCTGTCCGTCAGAACCGTAGGCGGCCTTCAGCGAAGGCCCGAGGGCCACTTCTTCGCGCACGGGCGTGGCGGCGGGCAGGCCGTACACATGCAGGACGGCCCGGCGGGGCGTGGTGTCCACGGAAATGCTTTCCCAGCTCAGGCCCGCGCCTTCCAGAAGCGCGGCAAAGCGGTCGTGCAGCTCTCGTTCCAGGGAAGCAAGAAAACGCGCAGGGAGTTCTTCCACTCCGATCTCAAGAACAAAATGACTCATGGCTTACCCCTTTTTGAGCATGGGATACCCCATGGCTTCACGCTGAGCCGCATAGAGATGGGCAACGCCCGAGGCCAGAGTGCGCACACGGGCGATATATCCGGCGCGCTCCGTGATGGAAATGGCTCCGCGGGCGTCCAGCAGGTTGAAGGTATGCGAACATTTCAGGCAGTAGTCGTAGGCGGGCATGACCAGCTTCTCGTCCATGAGACGCACGCACTCCTTCTCGAAATCGTTGAAGTGCTGAAGCAGCATGGCCGCGTCGCTCTTGTCGAAATTGTAGCAGGACTGCTCGTATTCGTTCTGATGGTACACGTCGCCGTAGGTGATGGAATCGTTCCAGCGAAGATCGTACACAGACTCCACGCCCTGAAGGTACATGGCCAGCCGCTCCAGCCCGTAGGTCAGCTCCACGCTGGCGGGAGCGAGGTCGATGCCGCCCACCTGCTGGAAATAGGTGAACTGCGAAACTTCCATGCCGTTCAGCCAGACTTCCCAGCCGAGACCCCAGGCGCCCAGCGTGGGAGATTCCCAGTCGTCCTCCACAAAGCGGATGTCGTGCTTTGCGGGGTCAATACCCAGCGCCTTGAGACTGTCCAGATAGAGCTGCTGAGGGTCAGCGGGGGCGGGCTTCAGAATCACCTGAAACTGGAAGTAATGCTGAAGGCGGTTGGGGTTGTCGCCGTAGCGCCCGTCCGTGGGGCGGCGGGAAGGCTCGACATAGGCGGCCTTCCACGGTTCGGGTCCGATGACGCGCAGGAAGGTGGAGGGGTTGAACGTCCCCGCGCCGCACTCCAGGTCCACGGGCTGCACCACGGCACAGCCCTGCCTGGCCCAGTAGTCCTGCAAGGTCAGAATAACATCCTGAAAATTCATCAAACGTTCCTTTGAGGTTTGAAACCTTCCCCTTCAAGGGGAAAAGCGTGATGGACAAAACGGCGGAGCCGGTGAAATCCCTTTTCGCCACCTCTCCCTTCAGGAAGGGGGGCACTCCGCACGCCAGCTCCTTGCCGGCGGCGGAGAGAAACATGAACTTTTCCCAAGTATGGCAGCGGGCGGACTTCTCTCCGCGCCGAAAGCCGGAGCCTGAAAATGCGGGCCGCGAGGCCGTCACACGGCCTTGAAGCGGCCGTTCACCCACTCCAGACCGAGATGATAGCGGACAAAGGCGTCGATGAGCCGGGAGACCTGCCTGCCGCTTTCTGCCGAGGGGTTCAGCGCATTCCATGACCCCGGTGAGTATTCCTTCACTTTGGTCAGGACGTCAAGCGCTTCCTGCCCCAGCGCCAGGCTCATGTCCCCGGAGCGGCGGCAGGAGGAACAGACGAACACGCCGTCACTCACCAGAAAATGCACCTCGCCGCCGCCGGAAAGCGTTCGCCCGCAGCGGCTGCATTCGGACAGTTCCGGGGCGTAGCCCTGTTCGGCCGCAAATCGGAAGCGGAACAGCACGGGCACGATGGCGGGCACGTCCGCTTCGCCGTCCAGCAGGGCGAAAAGTTCGGAAATCAGCTCATAGCTCGTCCGTGCGTTGTCGGGCGGCACTCCCAGAGCTTCCAGAAAGCGTATGCAGTTCGCCGCCGCTCCCTGACGCCGCCAGTCCCGCCGCAGACGTTCCGGCCCGCGTAGGAGCGTCGCTTCCTTCAGGTCAAGGAAGCGGCCGTCACGGGAAGCGTCCAGATTTGCCCGGATGACGTTGAAGGCGTCCAGACACCCGGTAAAGCGGCGATGGCTGCGCCGTCCGCCAAAGGCGAAGGCCGTCAGCAGACCCCGGCTGCGCGTCAGGACGCGCACCCAGAGGTCGATCTCCCGGAAGGTTCCGGCACGGAGCACTATGGCATCGTCCGTCCACTGCATAGCGTTGTCCGCGCCAGAGGGAAAAAAGCGGCGCTTCCCGCAGAGAGCGGGCCGTCCTAGGGCTGCGGCGGGAAGGTCATGGTCACCACGCGCACGGAGCTGCGGCGCGGCAGCTCCTCGCCGTCGTAGCTGATGCGCACGGCCTTGATGTTGCCCAGGCGGATCACCAGACTGTCGCGGAAGCTCATGGAGAAGGTGTCGCCCCGGCGCAGGGTGCGCTGCTGCTGCTTACCGTCAGACTCAAAGCCCATCCAGCAGTCACCGTCAACGGCACTGACCTCCACCTGATGCAGGCCTTCGGGCAGGGTAGCGGGTTCGGGCGGAGAGACCTCGGGGGCAGGCTCTGCGGCAGCGGATGCCTCGGAAACCGTCTGTTCCCCGGAAGCCGTCTGTGCCCCAGACTCCGTGCTTTCCACCGGCGGCGTCGTCTCGGCAGCCGGGGCTGGACTTTCAGGTGCGGCAGAAATTTCGGCAGCCGCCGGTGCTTCAGACGCGGGGGGTTCTGCAGTGGCGGGCGTCTCCGGATGGGCGGGTTCCGCCGCAGGTTCCGCCTGGGTGACCGCGGGTGCGGACGGAGCTTCCGGAGCTGATGTGCTACCCCATGGGGACGCACTCTGACCTGTCGGAGCAGGTGCGGGCAGGGACACGCTCTCAGAAGTGCGGGAAGCGAAGAAATAGACGTAGGCTTCATACGCGCCAAAAGCCAAGAGGCCGAGGAGCAGCAGCTTGAACAGCAGACTGAACAGCGCGGGCAGAATACTGGGTTTTACCGAGGTATAGGGGGCACTGTGTTCAACGGGACTGAAGGCGGACTGCTCAAAGCCTTCCAGATCCTTGAGCCAAAGGTTGATCTCTTCTTCGGCAAAGCCGAGGAGCCTGGCGTATTCCTTGATGAAATGCCGCACATACACCGTCCGCGGGACGAGTTCCGAACCCTCTTCCAGCCCCTTCAGGATGCGCAGGGGAATTTTGAGGTGGTCTACCACATCGTAAAGGGCCATCTCGCGCTGTTCACGAGCCTGCCGGAGCTTGGCTCCCAATTCTGACAACGTCATACGGCGTACCTCACTCACGGATCTCGATCAGCGATCTGGCGCGAAGCTGCTCGCTGTACTGTTTAAAACGCTCCTCGATGCGCGGTCTGCGGAGGATCTGTTCGATGCGCCGGGCTGTTTCGGCATCGGGCACGGCCTCGCTGACATCACCGCCGCCCTCTTCCACATCAAGCAGCGCCACCTGGGCGAAGTTGGCAGGGAGCCGGAGTAACGGCGAAACTTCGCCCTTTTTCATGTGTGAGACCTGTTCAAGAAGTGCCGGAGCCATGTCGGAAAGCGCCACAAAGCCCATATCCCCGCCGCCGGAGGGGTTCGGCCCAACGGACACGGCGCGGGCGGCGTCGGCAAAGGAAACCTTGCCCCGTTTGATGTCCGCAGCCCACTTTTCGGCGTCCGCTTCCACGGGATAGACGATCATGGCCACGCGGGCGCGGCCCGCGGCAAATCCCGCCATGTTCTTCCGGTAATAGTCGTTGACCTCTTCCTCCGTGACCACAACACGGCTGATGACGTTGCGGGACATGAGTCGCTGGGAAACGATCTGAGAACGAAGGCGGTCACGGAACATCTTTTCCGTGATGCCTTCCGTGGCGAGCTGCTTCAGAAAGGTGTCGCGGCTGACATTGCTGTCCTTGACCACCTGCTCCATGGCATGGTCGACTTCTTCATCGCTTATGGAAATGTCCTGCTTCTGGGCTTCCTGAAGCAGAATCTTCTCGTTGATCATCTGCTGAAGCACGGCCTTGCGCACGGCGTCCGCCTTTGCCGGGTCTTTGGCGGGATCGATCTTCTGCCCGTAAAACTCCGGGGCGCAGATTTTTTCCAGTTCACGGGAGGTAATCATGTCACCGTTGACTACGGCGACAATGCGGGACAAAGGCGCGGCGTCCGCTGGCTGCGCCGCAAGAAACGCGGCTGCACAGACTAAGGAGAGAAAAAGGGTACGCAAGGCAGTACTCCCAGGAAGACAGGGTGATGTCTCCGTATAGCCTGTTTTTTCGCCGCTGGCAAATAGCAAAGGCAGTCTTTTCCCGAAACCTTCCACCTACACCAATAACATACCGGTATTCTTGAAAAAAGTACATGGTTCGGCAGCCGGGGAGTATCGCTCCAAGCGCGCTGCCGTGTGTGTCTCCAGCGGTCTAAGGAAGAAAAAGCCACGGGTTTTCAGAAAATCCGTGGCTTTCTGTAAAAGCGATGGACTTACGCGAGCACAGCGGGATGCTGCAAAAACCGCGCTCCCCCTGCCCTTTCGGTTCCCGCGCCGTTTTGACTTCAGTCCTCGCCGCGCTCCTTCAGCTTCTCACGCACATAGTTGACCATGCCGCCCTTGTCGATAAGCGTCTGCATCATGGGTGAAAGCGCGGGGATGCGGATCTCTGCGCCGTTCGTGCGGTCGTGGATCATGCCCGCTTCGGGGTCAATCTCCAGAGTGTCGCCGTCGTGGATGCGGGAGACCTCGTCCCCCACTTCGAGGAGCATAAGCCCCATGTTGAAGGCGTTGCGGTAGAAGATGCGGGCGAAGCTGTGCGCCACCACCGCCCTGATGCCCGCGCCGAGTATGGCGAACGGTGCGTGTTCGCGGGAAGAGCCGCAGCCGAAGTTGCGTTCCGCCACGATGATGTCGCCGGGGGCCACGCGCCTGACCCAGCCGGGTTCCAGCCCTTCCATGCAGGCCTCGCCCAGTTTTTTCACGTCCGTGGTCACAAGAAAGCGGGCCGGAATGATGGCGTCCGTGTCGATGTGTGCGCCTACCTTATGCACTTTGCCAGTGAAAGACATGGATCCTCCTGAACGTTTGCGCCCTTACAGGGCATCTGGCCCGGTGATGCAGCCGGTCACGGCCGAAGCCGCGGCCACGGCAGGGCCGGAGAGGTAGAGTTCGGACGCAAGGCTGCCCATGCGGCCGCGGAAATTGCGGTTGGACGTGGAAATGCAGCGTTCCCCGTCGCCGAGGACGCCCATGTACCCTCCCAGGCACGGCCCGCAGGTGGGTGTGCTGACGACGCAGCCGGCGTCGGAGAAGATGGCGAACAACCCCTCGTCCATGGCCTGACGCCAGACCGCGGGCGTGGCCGGAATGACGATGCAGCGTACGCCCTTCGCCACCTTGCGGCCCCTGAGCACTGCCGCCGCGGCGCGCATATCGGAAATGCGGCCGTTGGTGCAGGAGCCGATGACCACCTGATCCACGGCAACACTTTTGAGTTCAGACACGGGGCGGGTGTTCTCCGGCAGATGCGGACAGGCCACCACAGGTTCCATGTCCGTCACGTCCAGCGTCACCACGCGCTCGTATTCTGCGCCGGGATCGGCAGAAAGCGCCAGGGGGTCGGGCGTGCCGTGAGCCTTGCAGTAGGCAGCCGTCAGCTCGTCCGACGGGAAGAGTCCGCACTTGCCGCCGGCTTCAATGGCCATGTTGGCCATGCACAGCCGACCTTCGATGTCCACGTCCTTCAGTGCCGCGCCGCCGAATTCCAGCGCCCGGTACAGTGCGCCGTCCACGCCGATCTCACCGATGAGGCGCAGGATGAGATCCTTGCCGCCGATCCAGCGGGGCATGACGCCCTCGATGTTCACGCGGATGGTGGCGGGAACCTTGAACCACAGCGTTCCCAGCGCCATGCCGCAGGCGATGTCCGTGGAGCCAAGCCCCGTGGAAAAGGCCCCGATGCCGCCGTAGGTACAGGTGTGGCTGTCCGCGCCGATGACCAGGTCGCCGGGCCTGACCAGCCCCTGCTCCGGCAGCAGCGCGTGTTCCACGCCCGCGTAGCCGCCTTCGTAATAATGGGTAATGCCCATTTCCCTGGCAAAGGTGCGCGACACGATGACCTGATTGGCCGAGGCGATGTCCTTCTGGGGCGTGTAGTGATCCATGACCAGAAACACGCGATCCCTGTCGAAGACCTTCCTGGCCCCCATGGCGCGGAAGGATTTAATGGCCAGCGGGCCGGTGATGTCGTTGGCCAGAACGCCGGAGAGCGTACACTCGACGATCTGGCCCGGTTCACGGACCTCCTCGTCCGTGTGCATCTGCAAAATCTTCTGGGCAAGAGTCATTGCCATGTGGATTCCTCCGAGGAGAAAACGTGAGCGCGGTTCGGGAACCGCCAGAACCCCTTCCGCAGAAACGGCAGAGCCGGAAGTCCGGCTCCGTGCCGTCAGTCCGTGGGGTTCTCCTTGTAGCTGATAACGTCCTTTTCCTTGTGTTCGAGGCGGTTCAGGGCGTCGATGTACGCCTTGGCGCTGGCCACGATGATGTCAAGGTCGGAGCCTCGGCCCACAGCCGTGTAGCGCCCGTCACGCAGGTGAACGGTGACTTCGCCCTGGGCGTCCGTGCCGCCGGTGATGGCGGTGATGGAGAATTTTTCAAGCTCTGCCCTGGTGCCGCAGAGCTGAGAAATGACGTTGAAGGCCGCGTCGATGGGTCCGGCGCCGAAACCGGCGAGGCGCACTTCCCTGTCTCTGTCCTGAAGCACCACGGCGGCGGTGGCAGGCATGGTCGAACCCATGGACGTCTGCACGGCGACGTTGTTGAGGTGGAAGCGATCCGGCACGCGCATACGGTAGACTTCGGAAAAGACCAGCGCTTCAAGGTCTTCGTCGTGGATGTGCGCCTTCTTGTCGGCCAGCGCCTTCATGGCGTGGAACACGGCGTCCACCTGTTCTTCATTGAGCGGATAGCCCAGTTCTTCCAGGCGGGTGCGCACGGCGTTGCGGCCGGAGTGCTTGCCGATGACGATGTCCGTGGACTTGCGGCCCACGGCCTGAGGCGTCATGATCTCGTAGGTGTTGCGGTTCTTGAGCATTCCGTCCTGATGGATGCCGGATTCGTGGGCGAAGGCGTTGCTGCCGATGACGGCCTTGTTCGCCGGAATGGGACGGCCGATGATAAGCGAAAGCAGATGGCAGGACGGGTAAAGCTGCTCGTTGTTGATACTGCACTCCACGCCGTAATATTCCGGGCGGAGCTTGAGCGCCATGACAAATTCCTCAAGAGAGGCGTTGCCCGCGCGCTCGCCGATACCGCTCAGGCACAGCTCCACCTGCCGCGCCCCGTTCTTCACGGCGGAAAGGCTGTTGGCCACGGCCAGGCCCAGATCGTCGTGGCAGTGGACGCTGAACACGGCCTTCTGTGCGTTCGGCGTGTGTTCAATGACGTAGCGGATGAGTGCGCCGTATTCGTCGGGCTGGGCGAAACCCACAGTGTCGGGAAGGTTGATGGTGGTGGCCCCGGCGTCAATGGCGGCGGTCACCACGCGTACCAGATAGTCCCAGTCGGAACGGGAGGCGTCCTCGCAGGAAAATTCCACGTTGTCGGTGTAGGAGGCAGCGCGGGTCACGGCGGCCACGGCCATGGCCACAACCTCGTCCGGGCTTTTGCGCAGCTTGTACTGCATGTGGATGGGCGAGGTGGCGATGAAGGTGTGGATGCGCGGATGCCTGGCCAGCTTCACCGCTTCCCAGGCGCGGTCCACGTCCTTGAGGTTGGCGCGGGCCAGTCCCGCCACCTGCACGTTTTCCACGGCCTGGGCTATGGCCTTCACAGCCTCGAAGTCGCCTTCACTGGCCGCGGGGAAGCCCGCCTCGATAACGTCCACGCCCAGTTTCTCCAGCTGGCGGGCGATGCGGAGCTTTTCGGGCAGATCCATAGTCGCGCCGGGTGACTGCTCGCCGTCGCGGAGAGTGGTGTCGAAAATGATGACGCGGTCGGACATAGTTTTCTCCTTGCGTGTTTTGAAGGCCGCGGGGCCTGCGTTTCCCGTTCCTCCCCGCCAGGGCTGCCGGTTATAAAAAAGGCTGCCCCGACTTCCGACGGAACAGCCTTGTTTCTGTTATTCGTCAGAAATCACGAAATATCCGGGTGCAGAAGCAGACCGGACAGTCGTCCGCACAGAAGCGCGAGCAACAGCGAAGATGCGGAGTTTGCATTCTTCAGTGAGCTGGCGGTGAGGCGTTCGTTCATCGTGATTCCTTTCTGTGGCGTCTCATGGGACGCTGTGTTCTGACCATACGGGAAAGCGGCGGCCTTATCAAGCGTTTTCTTCGGCCTTTGTGAAGAAATGCGGAAAAGTCCGGCTCTCCACCCTTATAAAAAGGCGTTCGAACTCAGGCAGTGCCCTTCTCCGCCAGTTCTCTGGCCGTGCGGTAGTCAAACTTGCCGGAGCCGAGGAGCGGCGCCTGCTTGACGCACACGATGCGCCGCGGCGTCCACAGCGGAGACAGGCCACGGCTGGCGAAATGCGCGGCGATGCGGCTCGTGGTCACGTTGTCCACGGCGATGATGAGCGCGAGCTGTTCGCCCTTCTTCGGATCGGGCACGGCGACCACACCCAGCGGGGAATCCGGCCAGATCTCCTTAAGTGCCTCTTCCACGGCAGCGAGTGAGACCATCTCGCCGCCGACCTTGGCAAAGCGCTTGGCCCGGCCGCGGATGCAGACGAAGCCGTCCTCATCGACATGCACAATGTCGCCGGTGTCGTACCAGCCGGAGCCGTCATCCGTGACGCGGCCCGTTTCATCCCTGATGGCAAAATCCGGGCAGGAGGGAGGTTCGAGTACGCCGTTCCCGTCCGGGCGCATGTAGCCCATCATGATATTGTCGCCGCGCACCCAGAGCAGGCCGGTGTGCTCTTCCGTGATGCCCGGCACTTCCTGAAGCCGGTACTCCACGCCGGGCACGAGCCTGCCCACACTGCCCTCACGCCGGTTGGCCAGCGTGTTCACGGAGAGCAGCGGCGAGGCTTCGGTTGCGCCGTAGCCTTCATAAAGGTCAAGTCCGTACTTGTCCTTCCAGGTACGGCGCGTGCTGTCTCGCATTTTCTCCGCGCCCACGATGATCAGCCTCGCATGGCAGAAATCGTAGGGGCGGCCGTAGCGCGAATAGCCGGCGCAGAAGGTGTCCGTGCCGCAGAGAATGGTGGACTGACTCTCGTAGAAGAGCTTCGGCACGATGCGGTAATGCAGCGGCGAGGGATAGAGAAAGACGCGCACTCCCGCGAGTACGGGCAGGAGCGTACACACCCCCAGCCCGAAGGCATGAAACATGGGCAGGCAGTTGAACAGCTTGTCGCCCGCCCCGATGGTCAGAAGGCTCAGGGCCTGCCTGCCGTTGGCGTTGATGTTGCGATGGCTCAGGAACACGGCCTTGGGCAGGCCCTCGGTGCCGGACGTGAACATCACGGCCGCCGCGTCCGTGTCCGGGCGGGAAGGCGCAAGGCCCAGCCGCGAGGCAAGGACGCCGGCGAGCTTGTCGGCAAGGGACAGTTCCCGGGCCACGTCTTCCAGATAGGTCAGGCGCAGGCCCGCTTCCCTGAGCGCCTGTTCCAGCGGTTCCAGGTCGGCCAGCTTCAGAAATTTGCGGGAAGTCAGCACCGAGGTCAGGCCCACGGTGCGGCAGCAGGAGAGCACGGACGCGGAGCCGGAGGTGAAGTTGAGCATGGCCGGGACAAGGCCTCCGGCCTGAAGCGCGAAAAAGGCCGCCAGTCCGGGCAGGGACGTGGGCAGGAGAAAGCCCACGCGCTCCTCACCGCGGAAACGCCGGCGGAAGGCTCTGCCCAGCACACAGGCGCCGGTGAGGAGCTTGCCGTAGGTGAGGACGGCATGATCCTGATCCTCGGCAATGATGAAGCCGCGGCCGGACTGGGACACGCGGTCCATGAGCAGCCGCAGAAGCGTACGGTGCGGGACGGAACTCAGGTATTCGAGTTCCGTCATAAGGTCGTACATGCGCAGCCCCATGCGCCGTCGTCTCTCACGGGGAGGCAGACCTTCCGGCAGCAGCAGGCGCTGCGGCGGCAGCAGCGTCACCGTGACCTGCGGGAACCAGCGGCGGTGGGAGCGGTGCCGGGCGTAGGAAAACAGCGAGGACGCAGCTCCGTCCACGCGCACCGGCAGGATGGCGGCTCCGGCTTTGGCGGCAATGACGCCCGCTGCTTCGAGAGATTTGCGGAAGCGGGCATCGTTGTTCACCTGTCCGCTGTGGAAGAGCATACAGCGCCCTTCCCGCTCCAGCGTCCGGATCATGGCGAGTGTGGCCGCGGGGGTGGAGAAGTCGATAAAGGCGATGCGCAAGAGGGCGCGCACGGGGCGCATCCACCACTTGTGTTCAAAGGCGCTGTCCGCAATGAGGGTCACGCGACCGGGAATCTGGCCGTCGATGAGCAGCGTGTCGATGATGGAGCCGGGATTGTAGAGGATGAGGGAGCGCTCCTCAGGGGCCGGGCAATGCTCGCGCCCCCGCAACTCGACGCGGTAAATAATCTTCAGCAGAAAACGGACGACGGCGCCAAGCATGGTGCGCTCCTTCAAGCCCTCCGGCAGGGAAATTTCGGTCATCATGCCCCATTCCCGCCCGCTTGTCGAGAGAAGACGGCTGAAAGCGCAGGAGAGGTGGGAAGGCAGGAAAGGCAAAAAGCATCTTGCTTTTCTCTAACCGCCGGAGGCACGAGCGTGAAAAGTCAGGCTCGGTCATAACCTTAAAAGGGTTCGCCCGTCACGCTGAAGCAGCGCCCCCGCCGCATGATCACACATATGCCGTGGCGAGATCCTTCCAGTCTGTGG
This sequence comes from uncultured Mailhella sp., assembly GCF_947631555.1. Classification (GTDB taxonomy): domain Bacteria; phylum Desulfobacterota; class Desulfovibrionia; order Desulfovibrionales; family Desulfovibrionaceae; genus Mailhella. The sequence continues at coordinate 20,389 of NZ_CANRLT010000030.1, forward strand.
TAAAATGAGGAGAACAGTGTCTTTGCTTCATATGCCAGGGCTGTGCGCCAAGGCCTTCCGCAGCGTAATGCAGAGAGTGCTTCCCGTGAATGGCGTTGATCTTGTCCAGGCATTTCATCAAGGCTGTTTTTTCTGCGTCATTCCTGGAATCTGAGGCTAACAGATTCCCCTGCACATGGCTCTTTGGCATAAGGTCAAAAAGCATGATCCCAGCCTTGGCGTAAGGTGTATCCGCACGGAACATGCACTCGATGCCTTCCCTGGCCGCATTGATGAAGGTCAGGGTGTCAGAAGCAGGAATCACAAATGTTGTCTGCACGGTATCGCTCACAAACGGAACATGCTGCGCCGAAGTCCTGATATGAACAGCCATGCCTCCTGCCGCCAGTCCTTCCTTTCTCAGTTTTTCTGCGGCACGGGAGGCGAACGCTGAAACGGCCTGCTGCAGTGCCTCCTTTTCACAGATTTTGCTTCCGAATGAACGGGACGAAATCAGGGTTTTCCGGGAGACAGGCGCGGTGTCTTCCTCGATGCACGGTATGCCGCGAAGCTCCTGCACGGTCCGCCAGCCTGTGCTCGTCAGCCTTTTTCTGACCCACACATCATTGGCATATTTAAGATCGTACACCGTCCTGATGGCGAAGTCCGCCAGTTTTTTGCGAGAGCGCGAGCCTATGCCCCAGACCTCCGAGACAGGTATCCTTTTAAAGAGGGCATCCTGCCGCTCTTCCGTCCCGTTGAGAAAAAACATGCCGGAAGCGTGCTTTTTGGCTATGTGGTTGGCCAGCTTTGCCAGCGTCTTTGTCTGTGCGATACCTATGGAAACCGTGATGCCCGTCCAGCGGAGCACACGTTCACGGATCTCTGCGGCTATGTCCAGGGCGTTTGGAACATGGGCCGGGGCCAGGTGTACAAAGCATTCGTCAATGGAATACTGTTCCAACTCTCCAACAACACTTGAAACCGTCTGCATGACCCGCTCCGAAAGGTCTCCGTAGAGCTGGTAATTTGAAGAAAAGACTTCAATGCCGTACTTCTGGATAAGAGGCCGCGCCTTGAATTCCGGCTCCCCCATCGGTATGCCAAGAGCCTTGGCTATCCTGCAGCGGGATACAATGCAGCCATCGTTATTTGACAGCACAACTACAGGTTTCTTCCTGAGGTCAGGACGAAAGAGCTTTTCACAGCTGGCATAGAAATTATTGCAGTCGATAAGCAGGAAAAGAGACTTAAAGCTGGTGGATGACATAGGTGACGACGCCCCAGATATGGATATACTCACGCTCGGTAATGTCAATTTCAGGGTAGTCGGGATTGGCCGGGACCAGATAGACTCTTCCCTTACGGCGGACAAGTCTTTTTACAGTCAGTTCATTATCCAGAGCAGCGATGACGACACGGTCGTGCGCGGCTTCCAGCGACCTGTCCACAATGAGCAAGTCCCCATTATGGATTCCGGCCTCAAGCATGGAATCGCCGGAAGCCTTCAGAAAAAAGGTAGCCGCCTTGTTCCGGACCAGGTATTCGTGAAGGTCAAGTTTCCGATCTACATAGTCCTCCGCCGGGGAAGGAAAGCCGGCCTTCACCGGGGACAGGTAGAGAGGCAGGCCTTCGCGGAGGCCCTGCGTTGTGTCCGCCGCCCCGACAAGCTGGAGCGCAGAGGATTTCAGAACGTTGTCCATGGGCAATCAGTTTGCGAGTGTGCTGCTTTTCAGCTGAAACTTTCTCAGTTCCTGGACAAGTTCCTCCATATTTCTGGCAATACACTCGACACAGCCCGCGATCATGGTGTTGACAGGTGTTCCGGGGCATTCCCCGCCGCTGCGGACATCCGTCCGGATACCAAACACAGGTTTGCCCATGGCGTGGGCAAATCCAATTTCCCATGCCGTTCCATCGTCCACCTGCGTCCCGTCCAGAAGCGCCACGATGACATCGCACTCAAGCAGCAGGGCCTTGTCCTTCTCAAAAATTCTCCTGGGAGCCTCCTCCTTCCATGCCGTGACATCATGGGAAGTGATGAGTTCTCCGGGCCAGACAGACGTGTAGCCCCGATCCTCAAGATAGGCCTGAAAATGCTTGTGCCAGAGTCTTTCTCCTTCGGTGAACAACGGGCCTGCCTGGTAGATTTTCATCGTGACTCCTGCGTGAATCCTGATAGGAGGAATGTGTTCCTGATTTGCTGGAATATACCCCACTGTGCCGCCCTTGTATACTCCCCCAAAAGTTCACCAAAATGGCGCTTTTTGGCTATCCCTCCGTGATCCTTCGTATTTCTGCGAGCCCTTACCGTTTGAACAAATACATATTGATTTATTATTTCAATATATTAAATAAAAATATTCAAGCCTGACCTCTCCGCCGCAGGAAAATTTTGGGGTGTGTCCTAGCTCTTTTTTCTTAGCTAGGACAGCCCCAAATTTTGAATCCTTTCGCGTGGGGGAACACGTGAAAAGGAGTATGTAGTCGCACCCTTTTTTGAGGACTGACGGAAATGTTCCCTGAACAACATGTTAACCGCAACCTGTTTTTGCACCTGTTATTTTTCTTGACATAAATAATATCATTCAGGTATACTTAAAAAGTATATGGTGGTAAAACCATCAGCAAGGATACTGGATAATAACCCTTTTCATAACAGACTTAGGAAAAGATATAAAAATGCTTTTTGAAGAGTTTATACATACCATCCTTAGTCACATTCCTCGTGCACCATTGAATAATCCAGGCGGCGGAACTTCGACGATAGTACACTTTAATGAGGAACAAATTATTTACCGCAGAGGTAAAAGCAATATTCCTTTGAAAATGAAAAAATTGTATGAAGCATATGAACGCTTTCAAGGGTCTTTTGTTACGACAAGAGCTCTAAAAAAATTCGATAATTCGTTTGACTCATCGGCACGAGCACCTTCAGGTCACAGCTGCAACTGTACGTTTAGCTTTATGATTCTTATCGAGGCCGGACTGGCGGACAGCATTGTCAGAAAAGGACGCTGCTACGGTACAAATTTTATTTCAAAACCATCTGACAACAAAAAAAAATCTTTATAAAAAAATACGTTGTTCTGCTCAAGACAGAAGCATGCCACTTCAGACACGCCGCCGCACGCAGGCTCTCTTGACATGTTGCTGCCCAGGGAAGATAAGGAAATAGATCCGAATATCAGACAAAAGTCCCACTTTGGATGCAGAAAAGAACTTGGCGCGGCCATACAGAAAACGGGCAGCGTCTTGTTTAGAGGCTGCACGGGTAAAAGCCCGAACGCTTCCGCTGCGTTTCGCTCCATGGCATAAAGGTCCGGCAGGCTGAAGAAGCCATGCGGATACCTTTTGCATACCTTATGCGTTTTTCCTGTTCCCTGGCAAAGAAGTTTGAACCCTCCAACCTTGCCATGCCATGAAAAAAGCGACTGTTACCTTTCAATGCCGGTTGACAAGCCCCGGAATATTTTCGGCCTACAAAGGCTCCATGCTGCGCGGGAGCCTGGGGACGGCCCTCAGAAAGACCTGCTGCACCATACGCCGCCAGCACTGCGAGGACTGTCCTCTTGCCGCTCACTGCGCATTCCCCATGCTGTTTCTCGGAAAAAGCGTCACGCGGGGCACGTCTTACCTCTCTCTGCCTCCGCCCTGGAGCCTCACGGTAACGGACACGGGAAAGACGGTCTATGCGGCGGGTGAGAGCCTCACCTTTGACCTCACCCTGTTTTCCTACGCCGTAAGCTATCTCCCCTATTTTGTTCACGCCGTCATCCTCGCCGGGCAGAGGGGCATGGGCAAGAACGATGCAGAGGCACGAGGAACCTTCGAGGTCGAGGATATCCTCTATCAGGGGCAGTCGATCTTCCAGAAGGAAAAGCTGCGGGTCGCCGTCCCGCAGGGCGAAGAGCTTTCTCTGCCCGGCTGGAATGCTTCCGCCCCAGGCTTCGGGACACTGCTCGTATTCCTGGAGAGTCCCTGCCGCTTTAAGGCGGACAATCACCTCTCCTCCGGACTCTCGTTCCGCCGGCTCATCGACCTCATCGTCCGCCGGCTGCGCGCACTCTGGGCCCTTGATGAAGAGCGCGTCGTCATCGACAATTTCTTTGCCATGCTGGAGAGGGCAGACACCATCGACACGGTGGAGAACTGCCTGTTCTGGAAGGACTGGACGCGCTACTCCTCACGGCAGAATTCCTCCATGCAGCTTGGCGGCCTTCAGGGAAGCATACGCTATCATGGGGATCTGGCAGACTTTCTGCCCTTCCTGACACTGGCGCAAGAAGTGCATATTGGCAAACAAACCAGCTTCGGCCTCGGCCGGATACGCTTCCAGTGGTTCCCCGATGAAAAAGATTCTGATAGCCCTGTGCGGTAAACATCCCCAGATCATTACGGAAACGCTGTACGCGCTGCACGGCAGACAGACCTTTCCCGACCGCGCCATCATCCTGACCACGGAGGAAGGCCGCGCCCGGTGTCTGCACCTGCTGCTCGATCCCGAACACGGCAGACTGCCCGCGCTTCTGCAAAGCCTCCGGCGCAGCGCTCCCCACCTTCTCCGTGCGGAAGACATACTCACGCCGCCTGGCCCGGAGCCGGTGCCGGATATTCACACGGAGGAGGACAGCCGCCGCTTCCTCGAACTCTGCCTGAGTACGGTGTTCCGTCTGAGCCGTGAGCAAGGCAGCGAGCTTGTCTTCTCCATCGCCGGCGGGCGGAAGACCATGAGCGCCGCCCTGGTGCTGGCGGCGCAGTGCTACGCACGGCCCCAGGATTCCATGTTCCACATCCTTGTGCCGCAGGAACTGGAAGGTGACCCGGCCTTTTTCTATCCCGATGGCAGGCAGGATTCCGGCGTTCTGACGCTCACGCCCGTGCCCTTCTTCCGCATGAGGGAACATCTGCCTCCCGGCTTCCTGCAATCGCCTGGCACACTGGAAAGCCTGAGTTATGTGTGTATGCCCCAGAAACCGCTGCAACTCATGCTCGACCATGAACAGCGCAGCCTCTCCTGCGAGGGCAAAAGCCTGCGCCTCCCGCCGTCCCTGTTTGCCGTGTACGCCTTTTTTGCCCGGCAGCAGCCGGACTGCCCCGCGAATCATGGCCTCTGCCCCGAAACCTGCTCTGCATGCGCCATGACCTGGCCCGAGGTGGCCGCGAAACTGAACGACATCCTGCGCATCTATGAGACGCTGGAAGAAAAACCTCTGGCACGGGGGCAGACAGGCATTGTCCACCTGTCTGCCGAAAATTTCAGAAGTTCTCTGGCCAAATTGAAGCGCAGCCTGATTCAGGCGTTCGGGCCGGCAACGGGCATGAGGCTCTGCATCGTTTCCCTGAAGTCCGGGCACATGGCAAGATACTGTCTGCGCCTCCCCAGAACGCAGATTTTTACGGCTTCGCAACGTTGCAACCGTTGACGCTTGCTAAGAACACTCTATAATCTGACGTATACTTACTCTCAGGAGGACTTATGGAAGAGCTGGAACAGCAGCTGGTCGTTGTGGCCGCACTCCTCCACGATATCGGCAAATTCGCCCAGCGCGCAGGCGCGCCGTACAGTGAAAACCTCATGCAGGAATTCTGTCCGGGCGGCGTCAGCCACACGCATGTACTCTACACAGATTATCTCATCGAAAACCATCTCCCCCTGCCGCCGGAGCTGGAACCCTTCCGCAGCAGGCTCGCCCGCATGGCCTCGGCCCATCACCGTGCCGATTCCGATTCGCGGGAAGAGCTGTGCATACAGGATGGCGACCGCCTTTCTTCCGGCAGCGACAGGATAGAGGGCGACAGCGGCGGCACGAAGGAAAGCGCCCGCATGGAAGACGTTTTCTCCCAGGTACACCTGCGGCTGCAAAAGCTGGACGACTCCCCGCGCCGCTACAAGCTCCAGCCTCTGGACTCGGAGGGCGCTCCCCTGTTCCCTGTCCGGCAGGAAGAGGCGCAGAAGACGACATACGGCGAGCTGTACGCAAACTTCCTTGCGACTCTGAAGGAGTGGCAGCACGGTGCGCCCTGCACCATGGGCACGAGGCACTATATCAACTCTCTGCAAACGCTGCTCGAGCGCTTTACCTGGTGCATCCCCTCATCGACATACAAAACGCGGGCCGACGTCTCCCTCTTCGACCACAGCTATACCACCGCGGCCATCGCGCAGGCCCTGTACCACGGAACACAGGGGAACGGCTCGCTCAGAAAGACGCCGCTTCTGCTGCTGGGGGGCGAACTTTCCGGCATACAGGCCTTCATCTTCGGACAGGGTGAACAGGGAGACCGCGGCGCCAGCAAGCTGCTGCGGGCACGCTCCTTCAGCCTCCAGATGCTCACCCGATCCATCTGGCTCACGCTGCTGGAACGCTGCGGTCTGAGCAGCACGGCGCGCATCATGGACGCGGGCGGGCGCTTCATCCTCCTGCTGCCCGATACGCCCGCCGTGCGCAGCGCCGTCTCCGAGCTTACCGAACAGGCCATGCGCTATGTGCTGGAATATTTCAACGGCGTGCTGCGCATCACCTTCGCCACACAGGAACTGAAGGCCGAAGACCTGGTCATGGACAAATTCCACGCCGTCTTCCAAGAGATGAACGACCGGCTGGAAAGGGAAAAGCTGCGCCCCTTTGCGCCCCTGCTGGAACAGGGCTTTCCGCCCATCATCGGCATCAGAAGCGGCGACTATGCGGAACACGGCCCCTGCCCCTTCTGCGGCGTCCGCCCCGCAGTGGAAAACGAGGACGGCGAAGCGGCCTGCCGTATCTGCTCTGCCCTCATCCGGCAGATAGGCAGAAGTCTTCCGGACGCTCGCTATGCCGTGTTCTCCCGCACGGGCAAAGGCTTTCCGCTGTTCGGCGGCCTGCGCCTGCGTCTGGAAGAATCCGTGCCCGGACACGCGGACGCGGAGGCGTTGGACATCCTCAGCCTGAAGGATCGCCGCTTCTTTTCCGCCGCCCCTGTGGCAGGCTATGTGCCCCGCATGACGGAGGCCGACAGCAGGCGCTGGCAGACGGAACGCCGCACCATGCCAAAGGACGGGGAAACGCAGGAAAGCGGTGCGCCGAAGACCTTCGGCGTCCTGGCCGAGGAAGCGCGGATCCCCTCGGAAAAAGGCTTCCGCTCCGTTCCGTTCCTGGCGGCCTGCAAAGCCGACGTGGACAACCTCGGGCTTATTTTCGGCATCGGACTGGAATCCGGGGGGCGAAGCCGCTTTTCCATTTCGCATTTCGCCATGCTCTCGCGCATGATGCACCACTTCTTTTCCTCGTACCTCATCGGCGTCATCGAAAGGGAGTTTCCGAACATCTATGTGGTGTTCGCCGGCGGCGACGATCTCTTTGTCCTCGGCCCCTGGAGCGACGCGGTGCGCTTTGCCGAACGCCTCTATGACGACTTCAGCCGCTTCACCGGCTTCAATCCCGATGTCACGCTGTCCGCGGGCGTGGCGCTGGTCAAGCCCGGCGTTCCCATGCGGGCCATCAAGAATCTTGCGGAAGAACAGCTCGAAGCGTCCAAGGGGCGTAAGGAAAACGGCGTCCCCGTAAAGAACGCCGTCTCCCTCTTCGGCGTCACCTGCCTGTGGACGAAGCTGGCCAGTCAGCTAGAAAAGGGCGCATGGCTCGAAGACCTGTGTCTGTCCGGCGGCGTCACGCAGGGCTTCGTGCGCCGGCTGCTCGAGTATTCCCGACAGGCGCGGGCCTTTGCCGGAGGCGACGTTTCCGCGGGGCTGTACCGCTCACACATGGTCTACGACATGGCGCGAAACTGCAGCAAGAACATGGCGGCAAACGACAGGGACAAGCTGAACGCACTCTGCCATGAGGAAGACTTCAAAGAGATGGAAATCGCCATTACCTGGGCGCTCTACAGGACACGCACGACTGCATAGGAGGCAGCATGTATTACGAAGACGACGGAAAAACCATGAAAACCGAATGGGTGGATTCCAAGGCCAGAGAGATGGCCAAAAAGTTTGCGGATCCGGATAACAGGGAGCAGCCTCTCAAGAGTTCCCAGCTTCGGAAGTTCTACGCTGACGTAAAGAACCTCGAACTCACATGGA
>NZ_CANRLT010000031.1 GCF_947631555.1 uncultured Mailhella sp.
AAGACTCCTTTGCTTTCGTTAAGCCTTAAATAACATAAACTTATAGAAAGTGTCAACTCCTAATTATAACAGAGCCATAATGTATTAAAGGCGCATAACTTTGATGTTAATCTTTTCACATTTAACTGGGATTTGCATGAAAACGCAAAGAATATATCCAATATTTATAAAGGATATTATAAAATAAGGTCTGAAAGAAAATTCATTCATTATTTTTATAAATTGTCTTTTTTTGTCAGTATGCCACATTTTATAAAAAAATATTTTTTAGTATATGCTGCAAAAATAAACAGTAATTCAAAATTTATTGTAAAAAATAAGCAAACTTCTTTTTATTATCTTGATGATAACCGGTTTTTTAATAATTTAAATAATAAAAAAATGACAATTAACAAAAAAAATAAGTTCATGCTTTATCATCTCTGGGGCGCACACCCCCCGTATATACTGAATTCAAAATCTCAACCTGTGAAACACTCAACACGCGAAGAACAGTGTTTAGGTGCGCTTAATATCGTCTTGCACTATATACAGCTGCTCAAAGACAACAACGTCTATGACAAGACGACTATGATCATCATGGCCGATCATGGATCTTATGCGCAACATTTTTCTGCACCACTTTTCTTGGTAAAGCCGGAATTTCATAAGTCGGACACTATTGAGTTTTCTGATGCTTCTCTGTCCTATGAAGATATTCACTCACTTTTTCTCTACTTTTCTGGTCTTTCCAAAGAAATCTCTAATGGTAAAGAAGATATTTTTTGTCGAAAACAGCGCCTCTTTTTCGATTATAAATGGAGTGGATGCATCGATGAAAATCAGAGAACTTTATCAAAATATATAATCACGGGTAGAGCAAACAATAATAAGTCTTGGAAATTTGTAGAATATATACAGGGTCATGACAAAAATGACAATAATTATATTCTTGGTACAGATATTTTTACTACATGGTCAAATCGTCAAACTGTACAGAAATATCGTCTTGGGGGATGGTACTGGCCGGAACGGACACATATTTGGACGCGGGACGCATCTTCTGGGCTTGAATTTTCCGTCAATCACGGCGCAAAGAAGGATCTTCTGTTCAGCGTTGATCTTGTACCCTTTATCAAAAGGGGCAATGCCGCCCAGGAGGTCACCGTTTTTGCCAACGGAAACAAAGTGGCTGAGTGGAATATCCCCACAGGCGGCGTCTATACCGCGCTTATTCCTGCTTCCGTCATGGAAACGGATAAGCTTCATATCCGTTTTGACATCGCTTATCCGGCCAAGCCTGAAAATGAAACAATGGGAGACGGGCTTCCGCGTGTACTCGGTATAGCCGTAAAGCGACTATCCATCGACCTTGCGGACAAGGGGACGGTCAATCACGCTTCTCAAAAAGCCGAGGGGCCAGATTTTTCAAAGACTCCATATTATGAGCTGGGCAAAGCCCTTTCCTTCGGCGAGAAAGATGCGACTGTTAACGCGCGCCACAAAATCAGCGGCTGGTCTTTTCAGGAGCCATTGAACACATGGATGGACGGGAAAAACGCTGAGCTGGCCTTCCGCATCAAGGAAGGCGCTGGCAAGGACCTCACGCTGGAACTGAAAGGGCATCCCTACCTTAAACCCGGTCTTGCCGCCCAGCGCGTAGCCGTGTTCGCCAACGATGTCCCCATAGCCGAATGGAATATGTCCAAAGACGGTGTCTTCACGGCAGAGATTCCCGCAGTGGCGATGAGGTCGGAGCTTCTGTTGCTGCGCTTTGCCATATCCGACCCCGTCAGACCCTGCGAAAACGGCGTCAGTAGCGATATCCGGGAATTGGGTATGGGCGTCACGGAACTTACTCTGCGCGACAGATAGGCCTGGCTCATGGAAACGATGCTGGAGCGGAAAAACGAACGTACCTCTAGCATATTGGATGAGCCGGCTGCGTAAAAATTTTTCACCCTTTATTTTCGGAGATACTATGAAACAACATCCCGCATCCTTCAGGGATCCTGACGGGCAGATCTTTGAGCACGACGGCCGCCTCTTTCGCCGGCTTTCGGCGGAATATGTGCCCGCCTACAGGCATTTTATGGAAAGCGGACTCTATGCGGAGCTGGTGGAAGCCCGGCTGCTCGTCTCTCATACGGAACATTCTGAACCTGATGGGACAATCCTGCTTGAACCCGAGCGCATACCCTGCGTGTCCTGGCCCTACGAATGGAGCTTTGGCCAGCTTCGCGATGCGGCCCTGCTGACGCTTGCCATTCTGGAAAAAGCGCTGGAGCACGGCATGACGCTCAAAGATGCCTCCGCCTATAACGTTACCTTTTATCAGGGCGCTCCTCTCTTTATTGATACGAGTTCCTTCGAATTCTATCACGACGGTCAGCCCTGGCAGGCCTACGGGCAGTTCTGCCAGCATTTCCTTGCACCGCTGGCACTCATGGCAAAAAAGGATCTGCGGCTGAACAGACTGCTTCAGACGTATCTTGACGGCATACCCCTCGATCTGGCAGCCGAACTTTTGCCTGCCAGAACAAAGTTTACGGTTGGACTGGGCATCCATCTCCATGCCCATGCGCGCCTCTGCAAAAAGCATGAAGGGGACAGGCAAAAAGTACAGGCAAGACTTTCCCGCAGGCAGATGGAAAACCTTGTCGCCAGCCTGAAGGACACCGTGCAGTCCCTCACTCTGCCCGTTCAGCAGACAGAATGGGGCGACTACTATAATGATACCAATTATTCTTCAGAACAATTCCTGGAGAAACAGCAGATTCTTCGGGAATGGATACAGGAATGTTCTCCTGCTGTCGTTCTGGACCTTGGCGCCAACGACGGAACCTTCAGCCGTATTGCTGCCGAACGGGCGCAGCTTGTCATCGCGTCGGACATAGATCCTGTCGCCGTCCATAAAAATTATGTCCAGCTTCGCAGACAGAAGGAAACGAAAATACTTCCGCTGCTTCAGGACTGCACTCAGCCCAGCCCCGCACTAGGCTGGAATCTGGAAGAGCGCACCTCCTTTCCGGATCGAATGCGTGCCGATATGGGACTGGCACTGGCGCTTGTTCACCATCTGGCCATAGGCAACAACACTCCTTTTTCACGCATCGTTCCTTTTCTGGCGCGCCTTGCTCCCGTGTGGGTCGTGGAGTTTCCGGAAAAGGACGACTCTCAGGTACAGCGCCTGCTTACCAACAGGAAGGATATTTTTAAAAAGTACTCTCAGGAAGATTTGGAGTCTTCGTTCAAGGGCGTTTTCCATATCCGGAAAACCAGGCGCATCACAGGAACAAAACGGCTGCTCTACCTGCTTGAAGCGGTAACGGGCACAGAGGTCGAGTGATTTTTTATCGTTGGTTAACCTTATTAGACGCAGGGGAAAACGTATGCGTAGAAAGTTTTTCATTCATTGCTGCCTGATGCTTTTCGGCTTGTTCTTTTTGTTTCCGAAAAGTGCCTTTGCCTATATTGATCCTGCCGTAGGCAGCGCGCTCCTTCAAGGCTTGGCAGCAGGATTTTTGTTTATTGCGGTGTTTTGGAGAAGACTCCTGGCAAAAATAAAAAATCTCTTTTCGAAACAGAAAAAGGACTAAACATTGGTTCTGAGCTTCCGCCGGCTGCCTGGCAGGGCCAGGGATACAGCCTTTGTATTGACAGGCAATACGGGCAAACGGCGGAGACACACTCCCGGCTTGCCGGGGAAGCGCTGAATGAACTCTTTTTTCGGGCGGCTCCGTTCGTTCGGGGCCGTCCCGTGTTTTATGCGCAGTCTGCTCCGACACTGTTCCGCCTTCCACTGTGCCATGTTCCAGCGTTAGCCGCTTACGGCAAGTCCTGAAGGAGGGAAGCGTGTCCGGCCTTCTGAACGCTGAAACGCCGCGGCCGCCATACCTGCAGGGCCGCCGGCGGACAGGCTGTTTAAAGTCGTTGCGCCTGAAGTCGAGAAAAGATAGAATTATCCGTCATTGACTTTCAGGCGGTAGGTACATGGCGGACTCGCTCCTTCTCGTCGATATCGGAAACACCTGCATCAAGCTCATGCTTTCCAGACCGGGGGCGCAGGGAACGGTGTGTTCTCTGCCCACGAAGGCTGTCTATACCGTGGACAGCCTGGGGCTGTCCCTGTGCCAGCTTTTTGCCGTGCACGGCGTGGACGTTTCCCAACTGTCCGCGTGCGTGTTCTGCTCGGTGGTGCCCGACGTGGCCGCGCTGTTCCGCCTGGCCTGCGAGCGCTACCTTCACCTTGCGCCGCTGTCCTTTCCCGAGGACTTCAGCATTGACATGGTGAACGGCTATGAACGGCCGCAGGAAGTCGGGGCGGATCGTCTTCTGGCGGCCTTTGCCGCACGCCGTCTCTTTCCTGCGCCGCGCTCGCTCATCTCCGTGGACTTCGGCACGGCCACGACCTTTGACTGCGTGACGGACAACGTTTATCTTGGCGGGCTGATCTGCCCCGGGCTTTTTTCCTCACGCGATGCGCTGGCCTCGGCCACGGCCAGGCTGCCGCGCATCTCTCTGGCCGGGGTGGAGCAGGAAGTCTCCATCGGGAAGAACACGGCCACAAGCATGGCGCAGGGTTTTTTCTTCGGCTTTGCCGCCATGACCGAGGGGCTGTGCGAACGCCTTCGGCGGCAAATGCCCGGTCCCGTCTTCGTGATCGGGACCGGGGGCATTGCCGGAGAGCTTTCGGGCATCTGCCGTGCCTTTGACGCCGTCCGCCCCGACCTCATTCTGGAAGGACTGAAACTGCTCTGGGACGAGCGTTCCCGCAGGAGCTGACCACGACATTCTGTTCTCTTACCCGGACGCCGTCCGGCCATAGCAAGGAGTTTTCCTCATGAACAACAGCACCATCACTTCCGTCTGGGCCCGGGAGATCCTGGATTCCCGCGGCAATCCCACCGTTGAGGTGGAAGTCAGTCTGGAATCCGGGCACGTCGGCCGCGCCGCCGTTCCTTCCGGGGCATCCACCGGCAGCCGTGAAGCGCTGGAGATGCGCGACGGCGACAAGTCCCGCTACAAGGGCAAGGGCGTGACCAAGGCCGTGGAGCATGTGAATGGCGAAATCGCCGAAGCCGTGGTAGGCCTCGATGCGCTGCGTCAGGTGCAGGTGGACAACACCCTCATCGACCTTGACGGCACGGACAACAAGTCCCGCCTCGGTGCCAACGCCATGCTGGGCGTGTCTCTGGCCGTGGCCCGCGCCGCTGCCGAATACCTGGGCCTGCCCCTGTACCAGTATCTGGGCGGCGTGAACGCCAAGATTCTGCCTTCGCCCATGATGAACGTCATCAACGGCGGCGCCCACGCTCCGAACAATCTGGACATTCAGGAATTCATGATCATGCCCGTGGGGGCCAAAAGCTTCGCCGATTCCCTGCGCATGGGCGCGGAGATCTTCCACACCCTGAAGGGCATCCTTGCCAGGGACGGCCACGTCACCTCCGTGGGTGACGAGGGCGGCTTCGCCCCGAACCTCAAGAGCCATGACGAAGCCTTCAGCTACCTCATCAAGGCCATCGAGGCCGCCGGCTACATCCCGGGTTCTGAAGTGGCTCTGGGCATCGACGCCGCTTCTTCCGAATTTTACAAGGACGGCAAGTACATTATCGCCGGCGAAGGACTGGAACTGACCAGCGCCGAAATGGTGGACTGGCTGGAAGACTTCACCCGTCGCTATCCGCTCATCTCCATCGAAGACGGCATGGCTGAAAACGACCGCGAGGGCTGGAAGCTCCTGACCGACCGCCTGGGCGACCACGTCCAGCTTGTGGGCGACGATCTTTTCGTGACCAACCCCGACATCCTCGCGGAAGGCATTGAAGACGGTCTGGCCAACGCCGTGCTCATCAAGGTGAACCAGATCGGCACGCTGACCGAGACCCTCGACACCATCGAGATCGCCAAGAACGCTGGATACGCCACCATCGTTTCCCACCGCTCCGGCGAGACCGAGGACACCTTCATCGCCGACCTTGCCGTGGGTGCCAACGCCGGACAGATCAAGACCGGCTCCATCAGCCGTTCCGACCGCATCGCCAAGTATAATCAGCTGCTCCGCATCGAAGAGGAGCTGGACGACATCAGCTTCTTCTTCGGGCCTGTCCTTGCGGACAACTACGGACTTCTTTCCTCGGAGGAAGACGCCGAATAACGGGAGAGCGGAGGCGGCCCCTCCGCTCCCTTCGCCTGGGTGCGGCGGCTCCGTGCCGGTTCCTGCGGGCTTGTGCGGCAGGGGCGTCTCCGCAGATGTTCCGTGGCCGTTCCCCAGACGTCCCCAGTCCCGCAGTCGTTCAGCAAAAGTTTTCTTGACGTTTGAAACATCAGGTCAGGTTTTTCATGAACAGGATCTTTCGTCTCACCGTGTGCCTTGTGCTCCTGTGCTGCATGGCTGCTCCAGCGCAGTGTGCCGAGGTTTCCGCCGTCCTCAGGAAGGTGCAGGAGGTCTATGCCGGAATGAAGGACTTCCGCGCCGCCTTTGAGCAGAAGCTTTTTCAGCGGGACAGCGGCGTGGAGGAAGTCCGTACCGGCGTCCTGCTCTTCCAGAAACCGCTTCTGGTGCGCTGGGACACGCGCACGCCGCGGCCGGAACTGCTCATGGTCACGGAGCGGGAGATCTGGAATTACCTGCCCGATGAAGAGCTGGCCTACCGCTACCCTCGTGCCATGGCGGAGGACTCGCGCTCGCTGGTGCAGGTCGTCACCGGCCAGAGCGCTCTGGACCGCGATTTTGACGTGGAGTCCGCGCAGGAGGAAGGCGATGGCAGGCTCATCCACCTGCTGCTCAGTCCCAGAGAGCCAACAACGGAACTCACCGAGGCGCAGATCTGGATCGAACCCGAAACCTTCCTCATCCGCAAGGTTGTGATCATGGATTTCTACGGCAACACGAACACCGTGGAGCTGAAGGAAGTAAAGACGAACGCCGGTCTGCGCGCCTCGGATTTTCAGTTCACGCCGCCGCAGGGCACGGAAGTGGAAGACCATGTGGAGCCTTCCCATCCGGCGCGGCGTCCGCTGCTCAACTGAACGCACGCTGCGGGCTGGACTTTTGCAGAAAATCAGGATATAAAGCCCTCGCCTATGGAACAGCAGCACGGCATACTGGTACTTGACAAGCCTGCGGGCCTCAGCTCCGCGCAATGCCTGTCCCGTATCAAACGCCTGGGGCAGAAGAAGATAGGCCATGCCGGGACTCTTGACCCCATGGCCACGGGCGTACTTCTGGTGCTGCTTGGCAGCGCCACCAAGCTTTCCAATTATCTTCTGGAAGGCGGGGAGAAGACCTACGCCGGAACTCTGCGGCTGGGCCTTGTCACCGATACCTGGGATGCCGAGGGTTCCATAGTTTCCGAAATTTCCCTTGAAGCTGGCGCGCTTGCTTCCGGTTCTCTGCTGGAACAGGCCGTGCGCAGGGAAATTGCCGCCTGGCGGGAGGTGACGGAACAGCCCGTTCCGCCGTATTCCGCCGCCAAGCATCAGGGGCAGCCGCTTTACCGGCTGGCCCGCGCCGGCAGGGAAGTGCCGGAAAAGGTGAAGACCATCCATATTTCGCACGCCGAGGTTCAATGGGTGAACCTGCCGGATGTGCGATTCCGGGTAACGTGCAGTTCCGGCTCCTACATTCGGTCCCTGGCCCACAGCTTGGGGATGCGACTTGGGTGCGGAGCCATACTCACGGAACTGACCCGGGAATACAGCCACCCGTTTGGTCTGGATGCCGCCCACACGCTGGACGGAATCCTGGCCGAGCCTGAAAAGCTGCCCCAGCGGGTGATGCCCATACGCGCCGCCCTGCCCGGCTGGAAGATTCTTTCCGCCGGAGCCAGGCAGGAGGCAGATTTGCGCAATGGCATCGCCATGCCCCATCTTCCCGGATTTGGAACGTTCCAGCCGGGAGAACGCGCGCTCATAGAGTCGCGCAGCGGGGAAGCTCTGGCTCTGGCTGAAGCCCGTATGGACAGGGACGTCCCTGTCTGGGCTGTCCTGCGGGGACTTTTTACCCCATAACCTCTGGCCTTTTGCCGGAGAGGAGGATACCGCTGTGGCTATGGATTCCGCTCAGAAGCAGGCCGTCATCGCTCAGTACGCCAAGCACGAAGGCGATACCGGCTCCGCCGAAGTTCAGATCGCGCTGCTCACCGCCCGCATCAACGGGCTGGCCGACCACTTCAAGACCAACAAGAAGGACTTCCACTCCCGTACTGGTCTTCTGAAGCTCGTCGGCAAGCGCCGTAACCTGCTGAACTATCTGAAGAAGACTGACATTCAGTCCTACCGCGCTCTCATCGAGAAGCTCGGTCTGCGCAAGTAGGCGTTCTCAGAGGGCAGGGGGAGCAGGGAAGCCTGTTCCCCCTGCTGTTTCTGAAGCTCTGCCTTTCGTTTCTTTCAACCTTCAACGCGAGGAAGGAGCATCCGCGAAAAGCGGCGAGCCGGTGTTTCCCTTAGGTTCGCCTCTTTTCCCGGAGTCTCCTTCCATTTTGGAGAACACATGGGACTGCTTACTAGTACTCGTGTCACCGCCAGGGCCGGCGGCAGGGAAATTCTGCTGGAAACGGGCCGCGTGGCTCGTCAGGCCAACGGCGCCGTCTGGATCCAGTGCGGGGGCACGGTTGCCCTCGTCACCATCTGTGAAGCTCAGCTGGACACTCCCAGGGACTTTTTCCCGCTCACCGTGGAATACGCCGAGCGCATGTACGCGGCCGGACGCATCCCCGGGAACTTCTTCCGCCGCGAGATCGGCCGCCCCAGCGACCATGAAACACTGGTGGCCCGGCTCATCGACCGCCCCATCCGCCCGCTTTTCCCCAAGGGCTACGGCAATGAAGTCCAGGTGCTGGCCACGGTGATTTCCGCCGATGGCGAGAATGACCCCGACGTGCTGTGCATCACCGCCGCTTCTGCGGCCACCTGCATTTCCTCCATCCCCTTTGCCGGGCCTGTGGCGGGTGCGCGCCTTGGCCGTGTGGACGGGCAGTTCGTGCTGAACCCCACCGCCGAAGAGCTCAAGCGTTCCGACATGGACATCGTGCTGGCCGCTTCCCGCGATGCCGTAGTCATGGTGGAAGGCGAGGCCAAACTGGTCAAGGAACAGGATCTTATCGAGGGCCTGAACTGGGCGCACAAGGCCGTTCAGCCGCTCATCGATGCCCAGGAAGAACTGGTGCGGCTGGCTGGCAAGGCCAAGACCGAATTCGTGCCCAAAGAGGACGATCCCGAACTTTTCGCCTATGTGGAGAAGCTGGCTGTTGAATCCGGCATGGAAGACGCCCTGCGCACCCCGGACAAGCTGCTCCGCAAGGAAGCCCGCAAGGCCGTCAAGGACAAGGTGAAGGCGCTCATGGCCACGGACGAGCGCTACGCCGAAAACGCCGAGGCTCAGGCCGCCATTGGCGAAGTGCTGGAACACCTGGAAAAGAAGCTCGTGCGCCAGCGTGTGCTCACCGAGGGCACCCGCATCGACAACCGCGACACCAAAACCGTGCGCCCCATCGAAATCGAGACTTCCGTCCTGCCCCGTGCCCACGGTTCGGTCATCTTCGCCCGCGGTGAGACCAAGACCATCGCCGTCACCACACTGGGCAGCTCTGCCGACGAACAGAAGGTGGATACGCTGAGCGGCGACGAGAGCAAGCGCTTTATGCTGCACTACAACTTCCCGCCCTTTACCGTGGGCGAAGTGAAGTCCGTGCGCGTATCCCGCCGCGAGATCGGCCACGGGCATCTGGCCGAACGCGCACTCAAGGCCGTTCTGCCTTCTCCCGAATCCTTCCCCTACACCATCCGCGTGGTCTCGGATACGGTGGAGTCCAACGGTTCGTCCTCCATGGCTGCGGTGTGCGGCGGCTGCCTCTCCCTCATGGATGCCGGCGTGCCCATCACCGCTCCGGTGGCGGGCGTGGCCATGGGACTCATCAAGGACGGCGACACCTATACCGTACTCACCGACATCCTGGGCGATGAAGACGCCCTCGGCGATATGGACTTCAAGATCGCCGGGACCGCCGATGGCATCAGCGCCATTCAGATGGACATCAAGATCAACGGCCTGCCCACGGAAGTCATGGCCCGCGCCATGGCTCAGGCCAGGGAAGCCCGCCTGCACATCCTCGGCATCATGGCGCAGGCCATGCCCGCCAGCCGGGAACTTTCTCCCTACGCTCCTCAGCACGAGGAAGTGTTCGTGAACCCCGAAGTCATCCGCATGATCATCGGCCCTGGCGGCAAGAACATCAAGGCCATCACCAGCACCACCGGCGCGGCCATTGATATCGAGGATTCCGGCCGCGTCACCATCTTTGCGCCCACGCAGGCTTCCATGAAGGCCGCAAAGGAAATGGTGCTCTACTACGACCAGCACGCCGAACTTGGAAAGAACTACCTCGCCAAGGTGAAGCGCATCCTGGAGATCGGCGCCATTGTGGAGATTCTGCCCAACCTTGAAGCCCTTGTGCATATTTCCCAGCTGGATACCAGCCGTGTGGAGAAGACCGAGGACGTGGCGCATCTCGGCGAAGACATGATGGTCAAGGTGATCGAGATCAACGGCGACCGTATCCGTGCCAGCCGCAAGGCCGTGCTGCTCGAAGAGCAGGGCGTGGAATGGAAGCCTGAAGACACCAGCCGTCCTCCCCGCCGTGACCGCGGCGAGCGCGGAGAGCGCAGCGAAGGCGACCGCCGCGCCGAGAGACGTGCGGAACGCCGTCCCCGCCGGGAACATCGGGAAGACAACCCCGCGTAAGCCATCCAGCCAGTTTCGGGGCGAAGGGGCGGTCCGCCGTCCCCTCCGCTCCAAGGGGCTGCAGGAAAGGGCGAAGGCCAGGAGGAAGCGGCATGATCCGGCAAGCGACGTTCGATGACATTGCGGCTGTTGAAGCCGCCTGGGACGAACATTTCGCTTATGAAAGGGAGCACGGGGCCGTCACCGTGTTCAGGAAGGGCGTGTACCCTACGCGGGCAGACGCGGAAAAGGCCGTCCGCGCCGGAGCGCTCTACGTCTGCGAACAGGATGGCGAACTCGCAGGGAGCGCCATTGCCAACGAAACGCAGCCGGAAGAATACCGGCGCATTTCATGGAGCAGCCTTGCTGCACCGGATAAGGTCATGGTCATACACCTGATCATGGTGCGCCCGTGCTGGCAGGGGAGGGGGATTGCCTCTTCCTTGATAACGTACCTTCTTGAGCTGGCGGCAAAGCGGGCCTGCACAACGGTTCGCCTGGATACGGGCGCGCAGAATATTCCCGCGCTCTCACTCTATCACAAGCTGGGGTTTCAGACGGTGGCCGGCGCCTCCATGAAGGTTGGAGGCGTCATCGCGCACAGCGGGCACCTGTTCCTTGAAAAACTGCTGTGAAGCGTTTTGGCGGAAAGGAAAGAGAAGATGGACAGCCTGAATTCGTTTTGCACCTGCACGGACGTGGAATGTCCGATGCACCCGGCAAAGACTCATGAGGGCTGCACGCCCTGCATCGTGAAAAATTTAAGGCTGGGCGAAATTCCAAGCTGTTTTTTCAACAAAATACCGGGCGCTGAACGCAGGACGGGGCATAGCTACAGAGATTTTGCCGAAGCTGTCCTGAGCCAGGAAAGCGGTGGCCGCCCGGACTGAGAGAGAAAAAGAGTTTGCTAAAAAGCAGAGCCGCCGTCCCGAAGTTCTTGGGCGGCGGCTTTTGCTGTTCTGCGTCAATCAGCCCTGTTCTTTTTTATACCAGGCCCAGGCGTCGCGGATAATGCGTTCCATGTCGGAGTGTTCCGGTGTCCAGCCCAGCACATCGCGGGCGCGGGAGGCGTCGGCCACGAGGACGGGCGGATCTCCCGGGCGGCGCGGGCCGATGCTGCAGGGCATGGGATAGCCCGTGACCTTTTCGATGGCGTTCAGGATTTCCTTTACGGAAAAGCCTGTTCCCGTCCCCAGATTCATGATGAGTCCCTCGCCCGCTTCGCCCTGGACCAGGCGTTCCATGGCCAGCAGGTGGGCGCGTGCCAGATCCTGCACATGGATGTAGTCACGGACGCAGGTCCCGTCCGGCGTGGGGTAGTCGTCGCCCATCACATGAAAGTCCGGAAGGCGGCCGTCCACGGCCATGAGCGCCCTTGGGATGAGGTGCGTTTCAGGGGAGTGCCTTTCACCGGTTTCGCCTTCGGGGTCGGCACCGGCGGCGTTGAAGTAGCGCAGCGCCGTCCAGGAAAGGTCGTGGGCACGGGCGAAGTCGGCGAGCATACGTTCCATGAACATCTTTGTCTCGCCGTAGGGATTGATGGGATCAGCGGCAGTGTCCTCAGTGATGGGCATACGCTGGGGGATGCCGTACACGGCGGCCGAGCTGGAGACCACGATATTGCGCACACCGCAGTCGCGCATGGCTTCCAGGATGTTCAAAGTTCCCATGACGTTGTTGCGGATGTACTTTCCCGGATGGCGCACTGATTCGCCCACCAGGGAGAACGCGGCGAAATGGATGATCCCGTCAGGCCGCACGGTGTCGAGACAGTCGCGCAGGGACGCGGAGTCGAGACAGTCGCCTTCAAAGAGAGGTCCCCAGCGGACAAGATTCCTGTGGCCGGTTGACAGGTTATCGAAGACGGTGACCTGATGTCCCGCCCGGGCAAGAGCCTTGCTGGTACAGCTGCCGATGTAGCCGGCGCCGCCGATGACGAGGATATTCATGAAACCTCCGAAAAAGTGAGGGAAAGAAGGATTTCAGGAGTGAGCCGGGAAAACTGCGGCACATGGACATTCACCGTCTGAGGGAACGGCAGGCGACCTCCACGGCGATGGCCGCACCGCTGAGGCGGGGTTCGAGCCATTGCCGGAAGGCTCTGCGCACGGATTCGCGGTTCTGGGGCGCTTCCAGCTGCGACAGCATGGCACGGCCGACTTCCTGCGGACTGCGAGCGATGCGGAGCAGGCCGGATTCCTTGAGTGTGGGCTTGTCCGGCCCTTCCTTATGGAGTGCCCAGGTGAAGTTATGGGCGTTCGGGCCGATACAGGGGATGCTGCCTGCCGAGAGCGCTTCCAGAAAGTTCTGCCCGCCTTCTTTAAAGGCTCCGCCCACATAGACGGCCTGTGCCGAGGCGTAAAGCTGGGCGAGGTCCCCGAAGTGATCCCAGAGCAGCACCCGCCCGGCGGGGAGCTGTTCGCCCTGCGGAAATTCAGACCAGAGCAGAGGCCGCATACCGATATCGTCAAGCACTTCCCGCCAGGCGGCCACACGGTGCAGATGGCGCGGAGCGAGGACGATGACGGCTTCGGGATGGCGCTGGAACAGCAGGGGGAATAGTCTCGGCAGGCGTGTTTCATCGCTGCCGCGTAAAGAGGCGAAGAGGAAGACGGGCGTGTCGGGCCGCAGGATGGCAGGCCGAGCTTTGAGCGGCTGGTTCAGGGCATCGAAGGCCTGAGCGAATTTGATGTTGGGCATGACGGACGCGCCGCAGGGGAAGATGCTGGCGAAGGCCTGGCGGTCCTTTTCGGATGTGGCGTGGATACTGCTGGGCGAGAGCGCCTTCATGAGCGGTGAAAACAGGCGGGCAAAGCGTACCGTTGAGTTGGTGATGCGGCCGTTGATGACGTGAACCGGTATGCCAAGTTCGCGGCAGGCGGCCAGAAGCCCTGGCCAAAGCTCTGTCTCCAGCAGCAAAACGGTGGAAGGACCGGCCTGCCGGAGTACGCCGGAAACGATGTCGGGCTGGTCAAAGGGCGCGAAGCGGGCCGAGAGCGCTAGCTGAGGATGCCTGTCCAGCACGGCTTTTTTTTCTTTTTCCACGACGTCGAGACCCTGCCGCGTCCAGGTGGCGACCGTGACCGGGAACGCCGCGGACACGGGCAAAGCCTGACAGATGGCCATGGCGATGCGTGCTTCTCCGCCGGAGGCCGCCTGTATCCAGAGCTCTGCGGGATCAGCCTGCGCGGGGAGTGAACCCATACGCTCTTCCCAGCCGTCGGCAAGGCGTTTGCTTTTCTTGAGGAAAGGCCGTGCCATGCGCCACAGCGCACGATAGATGAGGAAGAACGGACGGGTGAAGAGGGGTTTCATGGCGCTTCTCTTTTTCCCCACTATGCAACAGCAAGGGATGCTATGCAAGCATCGAAGCGGCTTGACTGCTCCGGCCGGCTGCTGTTCATTTCGCCAACTTCAAGCCCGTGCGGTTTATTCTGCCACGGCGTTTCTGTACGCAATGCCCAACCTGCCGTGGCATGGAGGCCAACCCTTTTTCTGACATCTTCCCATCTGCTTTTTCATGCCAGCGAGGTTCGGGATATTCCCGTGTTGGATGCTTTTGTGAAGGTCCTTTTGGCGAAATTTCCGTGTCAGCACACCTAAAACAGTTTGAGCTGTCCGGCTGTTTTTTTCACATGGCGCTCAAGGTGCAGGGCGTGGAAATGCTTCAGCGGCAGGAGCGGCGAGGGTGGCAGCGCCAGCGTGTGGCCGTACAGGGTGCGCTGTGCCGCTGAGGACAGGAACACAGCTTCGGCGGCCCGCGTGATACCCACATAGAGCAGGCGCTGTTCTTCATCCAGTGCGGGCGGCACAAAGTCCGAGGCCTTGCCCAGCAGAGCGTCTACGCCGCGGAAGGGGAGGAGTCCGTCCTCCGCTCCCGGGATGAACACAGCCTTAAATTCCAGCCCCTTGGACGCATGGAGGGTCATAAGCTGCACGCGTTCGGCTTTCCCTTGAACCATGTCGATCTCGCGCCGGAAGGCGACAAAGTCCAGCAGTCCCGGCCAGCCTTTCCGTTCTTTCCATGCCGCGCAGAGTTTTTTGAAGGCTGCGGAGTCTCCGAACAGCGGGTCGAACAGAGACGAGGCCGCGGCGAGTACAGCCTTGGGTCCCTCGTTCCAGACCGGGATCGGAATTTCGTCCAGCGGGTCAGACGGGATGTATTCCTGAGGCACTGGCGCAACAGCGGCGAGCAGAGGGAAACGCTTGGCGTCGAGGAAGGCGGCTTCGCGGCGTTCGTGGTTTTCCTTGTGCAGGCAGTGTGCCGCGGCCAGAAGCAGCCTGTCCGCCTGTTCATCGTTCCAGAAGGCTTCGTTTTCCGGCACGGCGCAGGGAATACCCCGCTGTTCCAGCGCCTTGCGTATGGGCGGCATGAGGGCCTTGATACGGCAGAGAACGGCAATGTCTCCCGGACTGCATGATCCCGATTCCAGATGGCAGCTAGGCAGAGATTCGTGAAGGTCGGCCTGCTGATGCGAAGTCCCTCCGAGAAGCCAGGCTATGCGGTTGGCGATCCAGACAGCCTCCCGTTCGGCACTGGGGACGTTCATCCATTGCAGGGTGGCATCCGTGCCCGTGACCGACGTGAGTGCGCCGCAAGCCCCATGTCCGGCCAGTGCGTCGTGTCCGGCTTCGAGAATGGCCGCTGAGGAGCGGTGACTTTCGGTAAGGCTCAGCACCTTGAGATCGGGCCAGCGGGAGCGCAGAGATTTTTCGATACCGGCGTCTGCACCGCGGAAGCTGTAGATGGACTGGTCGGGGTCGCCGATACCGAAGAAGCCGGAGCCGTCTGCCGGAGCCAGTGCTTCCACAAGCGCTTTCTGGAGCGGGGAGAGGTCCTGTACCTCATCGACGAGCAGATGCCGCCAGGGTTTTGAGGCTCCGTAGTTCCTGCTGCGCAGTTCAGCAAGCCAGGTTTCGGGCAGATCCGTGTAGTCGGCCAGTCTGCGTGTCTTTTTCCACTGCCGGTAGCGTTCACCCAAGGGCGCGAGTTCACTAGGCATATCGAGGACTTCGCGGGCGAGCTGGAGGCGTTCAAAAAGGCGGGACGCTTCTTTGGTATCCAGCGCGGGATTGGCCACAGCAAAGGCTTTTTTTGCCCCTTCTTCCGAGAGGACAACGGGAGCTTCGCCGTCCGGCCAGTGCTTCAGAGCCAGGGCGTGGAGGGTGTCGGTTTCGGGCAGGGCGGCGTCAGCGCCCAGTGCGGCGGACAGGCGGGCGCGCATTTCTTCGGCAGCGCGGCGGGTGAAGGTCACAGCGGCGATCTCCGAAGCCGGGACACCGGAGCGCAAAAGACGTTTCATGCGCCCGATCAGCGTCCGGGTCTTGCCTGCGCCCGGCCCGGCGAGCACCAGCACGGGGCCGGGGCCGGCCTCCAGCGCGGCTTGCTGAGCGGGGGTGAAGCCGCCGGCGGGGCGGGCAGGTACCACCGAAGCCTTTGAATGCTGAGGACGTGCCGGAGCCTCCTTGCGGGAGTCTGCCTGCGGCCGGCGGCGGGCCGCAGGGACACGTTCCAGCAGGGAGGGCGTGTTTTCGTCATCGTGAAAAAGCCGGATGACGCCGTATTCCCCGTCATACCCGGCCTTGCGGATGACTTCGCCTGCGCGCATACGCCGCAGGGCTTCACCCAGTTCAGGCCAGATCTGTCCGGCGTCCTTTTCCGGCAGTTCCTGAAGTATGGTCATTTCAGGCCCGAAGCGCTCGATAAGTTCGGAGCAGCGCCCTTGTACCTTTCGGGATTTGGAGCCGCAGTGCAGCAGCTCGCCGACGATTTCCGGCAGGGGGATGAGTGACTGAAAATCCTTGCCCGGATCTGGCGGAGCCTTGCGGTCAGCCAGTTCCAGCACGCGGTGGAGCACACCCACGGTGAGCGGCTTGCCGCAGACCGGGCAGATATCGCCGCAGGCCATGCTTTCCCCGGGTTCCAGAACCACACCACAGGCACGGTGCCCGTCCAGATGGTACTTGCCTTCCTCCGGGAAAAATTCCAGCGTTCCCAGGCAGCGGGTCTCGCTTTCCTGGCGGCGCAGTGCGGCAAAGATGCCGTCGTAGGAAAGGGGACCTTCAAAGGCCGTGGCCTCACGCGCCAGATTTTCCCCGGAGTGGGCGTCGGAATTGGAAACCATGGTCAGGCGATCCAGATGACTCCAGCAGCGGTTCATGTCGGGGTCGGAGGAAAGTCCTGTTTCGAGGGCAAAAATATGCGAT
The DNA here is from genome assembly GCF_947631555.1 of uncultured Mailhella sp. Classification (GTDB taxonomy): domain Bacteria; phylum Desulfobacterota; class Desulfovibrionia; order Desulfovibrionales; family Desulfovibrionaceae; genus Mailhella. Next base: position 16,913 of record NZ_CANRLT010000031.1, read on the forward strand.
GTGAGGTCGCCGAAGCATTCTTCCAGACTATCGAAGCCGGATTTGGAACCGAAGAGGGCAAACCACGGCGTCCAGATGTGGGCGGGAATCATCGCGGCACGCGGGATTTCCAGCACCATGTCCAGCAGGTCTCTGGAATCCAGGCCGAGTATGGGCCGTCCGTCCGAGGCGAGGTTGCCGATGGTTTCGAGCTTCCGGCAGAGGCGGTCTGCGGACTCAAAATCCGGCACATAGACCAGGTTGTGAATCTTGCGTACTTTGCCGTTCTTCTTGTAGATAGAACTTATCTCTGCTTCCAGCATGAACTGCGGTTCCCGAAAGCGCATACCGGCGAAGGCGGGTGCTTCGCGGGTCATGTCATCGCGGGAGAAGGGGCGCTTCAGGCGGTAAAGGCCCGTGCTTTCGTCCAGCGTGAGCACGTCCTGCAGTTCTCTGCGCCAGGCGGGGTGGGTGAAATCGCCCGTGGCCAGAACGTCTACGCCCTTGACCCCGGCCCAGGCCGCGAGGTGCGGCACGGTGAGACGGCTGCTGGTCGCGCGGGAGAAGCGAGAATGGATGTGGAGATCGGCTCTGAACATGGCAGTCTCTGCAGGAAAAAGTTCAGGGAGAAGTTTTTTCAGGGGTACAGATGCGTTATAACGGGAACGGCGTCCGTGCGCAATGCCGCACGGCGTGAGGAAGTATCATGAGGCTGGATACAGACAGACGTTCGGCACGGGAACGCTTTCCAGCGGGCCTGGAACAGCCGGAAGGCAGCTTTCGGTTCAGCCGTGACGCCCTGCTCCTGGCGGAATTTGCGGCGGAACATCTGCCCGTACGGGGGGCGGCGGCAGACCTTGGCATGGGCTGTGGCGTTGCTGCTCTGGCACTGCTGCTCTCCCGTCCGGAGTGGTCGGCCGTGGGGGTGGAGGTACAGACGGAACTGGCGCTGTGTGCGGCGCGGAATATTCGCCTTCTGGGGTTGGAGGAACGCGCGGCCGTCGTGGAAGGAGATGTTTCGGACATTTTGGCGCTGCGGCACACCCGAGAGGCTCTTGCCGGAATGTGCGGACGGGCGGGGAAGGAACTGCCCCTCTTTGACGCCGTGCTCTGCAATCCTCCCTGGCGTCTCGCGGGAACGGGCCGGACGCCGCCTTCGGACTTGCGCCGCCGGGCGCTTTTCGGATCGCCGCGCACCCTGCCGGATTTTTTTCATGCCGCGGATCTCCTGCTGGTGCAGCGCGGAGTACTCGCCGCGGTCTGCGGGGCGGAACGGCTGGCGGATGCACTGTCCGCCCTGCCCCCGCGCCTGCACCCGGAACTTGTACGGCTGGTCTTCACGCGCAAAGACGCTCCGGCGGCCTTTGTGCTGCTCCTTGCCCGTAAGGGCGGACGGGCCGCTCTGCGGGTGGAGAAGCTGGAAGCGTTTGAGGCTTAGGGAACCAGCGGGCCGAAGTTCAGGCCGCAGTCCACAGGCAGACCGGACATGAGGTTGGCGTTGGCTACGGCTTGCCCGGAAGCGCCGCGGCAGAGGTTGTCGATGGCCGAGGTGACGATGAGGCGGCCCGTGCGGGTATCCACCGTCACGGCGATGTCGCAGAACATGGTTCCACGCACGTTGCGGGTTTCGGGCAGGCGGCCTGCGGGAAGCACGCGAATCCAGGGCTGGTCTTTCCAGAAGTCTTCGTACAGTGCCTGAATGTCGGACTGGGTCAGCGGTGCGCCGAGCTTTGTGTAGATGGTGGCCAGTATGCCCCGGCTGATGGGCAGGAGGTGTGGATTGAAGGACACGGTGACAGGTGTTCCGGCCGCCGCGCTGAGTTCCTGTTCTATTTCCGGGGTATGGCGGTGTTTGCCGCCGATGCCGTAGGGACGGAAGGTGTCGGCCACTTCACAGTACAGCGAGCTGACAACGGCCTTGCGGCCTGCGCCGGTGGTACCGGATTTGGCGTCGATGACAATGCCGTCGGTGTTGATGATGCCGTTTTTGAGGGCTGCGTACAGGCCCAGGATGGACGCCGTGGGATAGCAGCCGGGGTTGGCGATGAGACGTGCGCCGCGGAGCTCATCGGCATAGAGTTCGGGCAGTCCGTAGACGGCTTTGGCAAGGTATTCTTTGCGGGTGTGAGGCTTGTACCACGCTTCGTAGACATCGGCATTGCGCAGGCGGAAATCGGCGGAGAGATCCACGACGTTCACCCCGGCGTCAAAAAGTTCGGCGCCGATCTCCATGGCCACACCGTGAGGAACAGCCAGAAAGACCACGTCGCAGCGGGCGGCAAGGTCGGCAGCTTCGGGTTCGGAGAGAACGACATCGGCTCCGGGCAGGCCCAGAAGGAAGGGATAGATGCTGTCCAGCCTTTTGCCCGCGTCCTGGCGGGAAGTGGCCGCGGTGAGGCGGATTTCGGGATGGGAAGCCAGAATGCGGGCAAGTTCCATACCCGTATAGCCAGTGACGCCGACCAGTCCGGCACGGATCATAGTTGCCTCCGATAAAAAAGGCCGGGGAAAGGCCCGGCCGCTAATGTGAGAGAACATGTTCAGGAGCGGGCCACGAATTTCATCCGAAGTTCGTAGAGGACGTCCCGAAGAAGCGTACTTTCTTCAGGGGTAAGCCCGTTGCGGGTTTTGTCTTCCAGCATGGTGAGTACATCGATGGCGTTGCGGGCCAGCGCTTCATTGCGCTCTGTCCCTCCGGTTTCGGGGTTAGGCACTTCGCCGAGATGAACCAGAGCGGAGGAGGCCAGAGAAAGCACGAAGGTGGAGAAGGTTACTTCGGGCATCAGGGAGCGCTTGCTTTCGTCGGACATGGATACCCCTGGGTGTTGTCGTTATTCCTGATAGTTGGGGGCGGCGTGAACCTTGGTGGTGTCCAGCGGGAACATGTACAGCGCGCTGCGGGTCTTCAGGCCGGTGCTGACGCCTGCATAGGCGTTGACGCCCACAACCAGGTCAAGAGTGCCGTCGTTGTTCACATCAGCAAGGGTGACGTCACACACCGTGCCCTTGATACGGCGGGTCTTCCAAAGCAGTTCCATGCCCATGCCATCCCAGAGCAGAGCGTGGATCTCGCCCTGAGGATAGGTGCGGTAGTTGTTGAAGACCTTGCCGGCCGCAGTGACAGGCTTGTTGAGGATCAGCTCATGGCGTCCATCGCGGTCCAGATCCGTGGCGATCATGCGCATGGGGACATAGTGAAGAAGAAGGTCGGTAGGGTCGGCTTCCAGAGCGCCGATGCTGCGGTCGCCAACGATGTAGACGGAGTTGCCGCTATAGATGTCTTCGCTGGTGGAAAGTAGATTGCCCTTTGCGTCATACGTTGCCAGCCGTTCACTTTCTTCAATGAGGGCCACGTGGTCGCCGCGCTTGTCTTTGTCGGCGGGGAGCCAGGTGAAGTTGAAGACGTTGGCCTTGGAAGGCAGGCCGGCCAGGCGGCCTCCGCGTACAAGGCGATCACCTTCGATGCGCATTTCGGTAATGGGGCCGTGAACCATCTTACCCTTGTCGGATTCCTGGCCTATCAGTACGGGCGTGTACAGAGGCGGGAGCGGCACAACGTTCAGATAGCGCCGGACATGGGCGATAAGCGGCGTGAATTTGCCGTTCTGGAAGACCAGTATCTGGGACTGGGCTTCGCGTTCCTCATCATCCGTCCCCGAGAGGACGATGTAGGTTTTGCCGTTATCTTTCAGTATGCGTACGAGTACTGGTTCCATGGCCGCAGGCAGGCGGTACTCGGCGATCTGGGCGAGGCGGTTTTCCTTGTTCCAGGTATAGGCATAGAGATAGTCGGGGGCGAGCATGAGCACTTCGCTGCGTCCATCGCCGTTGATGTCGCCGACTTCGATGCCGCGGCACTCGAAATTCTGCATCTGGCTGCGCACCTGGGCCATTTCATCTGCAGTACCCTGATAGCGCAGGGACGGGTTCAGATAAGCGGCTCCACCCGGAGTACGGCCTGTGTCGTTCATGAGAAAAGCGCTGTTCGGTGCTCCGGCCCCGGCGGCAGCGGAAGCGCTGCGGGTAACATCGCGGCGGCCGAACACTTCAATGTTGACGCTGTCGGCCACATCCTGCATGTTGTTGATGAGGCTGTTCATGGGAGTGCTGGAGGCCTTCTTCCACTCCTTCCCATTGGGAGAAAGAGCGCTTACGTCCACGCTGGCCTGATCGCCCATGACGCTGACCGTGCCCCAGATGAGATAGTCCGCCCCGTATTTCTTTGCCAGGGCCGAGGCCGCACCGGAGGAGGCAGGGGCCTTGTCCTGCAGGAGTGCATCCTGACGGCTGACGGGTTCAAACTGTCCCTGAAGAAAGAGGCGGGACGAAAGCATGGACGGGATAGCCTGACCGAGGTAGGAATAGCCCTGTGGCCCGGCGACCTTGAAGGGTGCAACGGCGTAGGTCGCAGCCTGGGCGCAGGCCTGCATCAGCAGAAAGAAAAAGGCGAACGCCCATACGGCGGGCAGAAGACGTCTGGACATAAAAAACTCCTTGAAGGATGTTGTATGCACTTTACACGTTCTTTCTTCAAACGGCAACAGCCGCACCCTTGTCTTTTTACGGCGGGACTGAGCGTCCTGCCTTTTTAATCATTCCAGGCCTATGACCATTCGACGTTCTTTTCGTTTTACCTGTACGCCGGAAGAGATCCCTGCGGCAGAGGAACTGCTGCGGCTTCAGGGATTCATCTTCGAACCTGATCCCTTTTTCGCTCCGGCCCGCCGTCTCCTGAACGGCCCGTTCCCTCTGGGAAACAGTGTGGCCGCCGCGTTCGGTCTCATCTATATTCAGGACAGGGCCTCCATGCTTCCCCCGCTGGCCCTGCGCCCTCCCCGAGGGGTTTCAGTGCTGGACATGTGTTCCAGTCCCGGCAGCAAAACCGGCGAACTGGCGTGGCTGGTTGGTGCTGAAGGCATGGTGCTGGGCAACGAACCTTCGCCGGTGCGTCTGGCCAACCTGCGGCGCAATCTCGCGGCGATGGGACTTATGCAGGTTGTGACCTGCTGCCAGAGCGGCGAGCGCATGCCTCTGCCCGATGCCTCCTGGGACTGGATACAGCTCGATCCGCCCTGTTCCGGATGGGGAACCGTGGAGAAGCACCCAAGGGTCATGGACATCTGGAAGGACGGAAAAGTGGAGCCTCTCATACGCCTTCAGAAGGACCTGTTGCGCGAAGCCGTGCGTCTCTTGCGTCCGGGCGGCGTGGTGGTCTACTCCACCTGTACCACGGACGTGGCAGAGAACGAGGCTCAGGTGCTGTTCGCCTGCGAGGAACTGGGGCTGGAGGTGGAAGCGCTGGGAGATATGCCGGACTTTGACTTCGAGGAGCCGCAGGGCTGCGAGGGCGTGTGGCGTCTGCACCCCAGGGCCGGGGATACGCAGGGCTTTTTCGTGGCACGGCTGCGTAAACCGGGCACATCTTCAGAGCCATTCCCTTATACAGACGATCCGGTACAGGCCGAAGCTGTGGATGAAGCGCGTCTGTGCGGACAGGGCGTTGATCCTGCACGGCTCTCCGGCGTGGTGGGCGTGTTCGGCGGCAGTCTCCACGCCTTGCCCCTTCAGGCGCTTGCGCTTCTGCCGGACGCCCTGCACTGGCAGGGGCTGTACATGGGCAAAATCGGGAAAAACGGTGAAATCCGTCTCTCTCCCCGCCTCCGTCTGGAAGGCCCGGGAGCGCATGTGAATCTGGAGGGTGCAGAGGGGCTGCAGCGCATCACAGGGTTGCTTCAGGGGCAGAGCCTGCCTCTGCCTTCCGGGATGCCTGTGGAAGCGCGCACGGCCCTTTTGCGTTGGAACGGACTGCCGCTCTGCCGTCTCAATATCAAGAACAAGCGTCTGCTCTGGTCGGAACGCTAGGCCGGGCGGACTTCAGCCGTGGAGCCGGTCGATGGCGGCCAGAGCTTCGCAAAGCACGGCCTCGGGGGAGCGGCGGGCGTCGAGGATGCAGAAGCGTTCCGGCCAGCGCGCTGCGCGTTCCAGAAAGCCCTGGCGGATGCGCTGATGGAAGGCCAGAGCTTCGGACTCGAAGCGCCCTTCAGATTCTTCCCTATGGGTCAGGCCGTTGCGGGCGCGGGCGCGAGCCAGCCCCTCTTCGGCGGGCAGGTCGAGGAGCAGGGTGAGATCCGGCCAGAGTCCGCCGGAGGCCCAGTCGTTGAGCCTCTGCAGTGCATCCTTGTCCATGCCCCGTCCGCAGCCCTGATAGGCGATGGTGGAGTCGGAATAACGGTCGCAGAGTACCCATTCCCCGCGTTCAAGCGCCGGGCGTATGACCTCGGCCACATGCTGGGCGCGGTCGGCCAGAAACAGAAGGAGTTCGGCGCGGTTGTTCATGGTCTGCGCTCTCTGGAGCAGGAGCGGGCGGATCTGGAGACCCAGGGGGCAGCCCCCCGGCTCGCGGGTGCACAGGCAGGTCAGGCCTCGTGCTTTGAGTGCCTCGGCGAGGAGGCGGATGAGCGTGCTTTTGCCCGCGCCTTCTCCACCTTCTACAGTAAGGAACATTGGCGCTCCTTTTCAAGAGGTGCTTTTTTTCTGTCTTGAGAAGATCCCGCATTTTGTATTCCCGGTGTACGGGCGGCACGGCACAGAGCGCGCCCCAGAAGCGGAATATAGGGCGTCCAGACCATGGTTTCGCCGCCTTCGGGGAAGAGACTGCGGCACTGGCCCAGTCTGGCGTCCAGAAGGTCGGCACAGTGCAGGGCGAAAGCCTCGGCCGTAGAGGGAACACGAGCCGTTCCGTACTCCGGCTCCCCATGATGACTGGCGATGAGATGCTTGAAGTGCATGACAAGCTCAGGTTCCAGTCCGGATTTTTGCAGGAAGGGTTCCAGCAGGATGAGTCCCTGGACGATGTGCCCGAGCAGTTTGCCTTCGTCGGTGTAGTCCGTGTCCAGAAGACCGTGCATTTCGTCAATCTTTCCGATGTCGTGCAGCAGTGCCGCGGCCAGCAGGGTCTGGCGGTCCAGCTCCGGATAGTGATCGGCCATGAGCATACAAAGTCTGGCCACGGAAAGGAGGTGCTCCAGCAGACCGCCTGCGTAGGCGTGGTGTACGGAACGCGCCGCCGGAGCCTGAAGCAGCAGGGGGCGGAGGCGCTTGTCGCTGAGTACCGAACGCAGGAGCTTGCGCCATGGACGATGGGTGAGGACTTCGTCGCACAGGGCTTCAATGTCGGCCAGCATGTCTTCGGCGGGGCGCGCGCTGGTCTTCACATAGTCGTTCAGCGGCAGAGCAGCCGTTTCCTCTTCGGTCAGGATGCGCAGGTCATCCAAGGTAAACTGGAGCTGGTCGCGGTACAGGGAGACTCGCCCCTCCGCTTCCACCACCTGCCCGGGGGAAAGGCTGGGGAAGGATTGGCTCAGCGGACTCCAGATTTTGGCTTCCATGAGGCCCGATGCATCTTTCAGTTCCAGCCGCCAGTAAGGGCCGTTGCGGGACTGCTGGAGCGAGGCCGTATGGATAATGTAGATGTCGCGGATTTCATCGCCTGCGCCAAGGGAGTTGATATTTCTATGTTCTGTCATGAATCAGCCTTGTAGGAGAGGAAAGAACGCCCGTCGCCGTTGGACACGACCGGCTCTGGAGTACTTTTAAAAACAGGCGGCAACCGATGGAATGCAGTCTGCTTTTTTGACCTTCAACCATTCCGCGCCCCTTGTCAACGAAATCTGCCGGAGGTTCCAGCCCCTTCTCAGCAGCGCGCCTGATCTCAGCGTCATTAGCTAGGAGCCGGTCAAAGACGCCTCTGATGTCTTCGTTGAGCGTCACGCCCTTGAAATAAGGATTGTCCGTGACAGACTTGTATATTCGCATGAGCCAGCGCTTGAACCGCGAGAAGGCACCTTCCAGATTGGCAGAAGGAGCTTTGCCCTCACGCAGGTACAGTTCCATGGCCTTGGCAAACTTTTCATTCGCCTGCACCATCCTGGGGTCGCTGAGATTGGAAAGGTTATCCCCTTCTTTCAGCCCAAGGTACTCCCTGATCTTCTGGTAGTCGGCGCGCAGCTTGTCATCGGCCAGGCCCATTTCCATCAGGTGTTCCATTTCGGAAAGAGCGATGTGCCCGGTCTCGTGCAGCAGGGTGGACAAGTTCGCGTTTTGCAGGAGCTGGATGGTGTACTCGTGCCCCTTGGCAATTTCCACAAATCCCCGCGCCTGGCGAGCGGCGGTGTTGTCGTGGAACTGCCTCCCCTCGCCTGTCCTATTTCGGTTGTCCTGATACAGGATGTTCGGATTGTTCGGGTCGAACGTGCCCTTATTTTGCGTAGATTTAATTTGTTCAGGGAACCATGCCACATAAATCTTGCCGCCTTCCCCGCCTCTATCGCGATAGCCATTAGCAAAAAAGCAGTCATAACCAGTAACAGCGTGTACTGCATCAAGAGTAAACTCCTTACTCCCGCTGGTATTTGCCAGCTCAGAAACTTGATCCAGTGCTGTATCATTTTCCCATAGTATGTTGGCAGCTTCATTCAAACATCTGTCTAATGACATACTATAGGTGTCTGCATAATTTGCAAGGAATCCATCTCTATAATCTGTAATTTCATCAGGATACTGTTCAATTTCCTTTTCAACTACCGCCTTGATAATTTTTTTCAAAACGTTTTTGCTGAATTTTTTTTGCTTCAAGGGCATGGGTTTCCTGATATTCAGATACCCTTCAATAAGAAAACCGCCCTTATCCTGATACCCCTGCGCGATGTTTTTATCCGAGGTAAAATAGAAACCATAGCCTTCGGCTGAAGCATGTCTGCCTATGAACTTGTAATCAAAAGTGAAGCCATCCGAGATGTCTGCGCCTGTGCCGCCATGATACACCACGAGCGGCTCGCCGTTTTCATCCACAACCTTGGAAGCGTTCTTAGGATCGTTTTCCCAGTCACCGAACCACGCCTTGAACTCCGGCGTCCGCACCTGAAGCCATTGCTGTTCCGTCAGTTTGGTCGGCTGGCCGTTCGGAGCCTTCATCCAGGCGTCCGTGCCCTCGTACTGCCGCCGCACCGCTTCCACGCTTTCAGAGGCCGCCGGGACACTCTGGAAAAAAGTCGTTTCGAGAATATCACTTTAATAATGATAAAAGTTCATCGATCTTGCCATTAACGCGAAATCGCTGAAACAACGCCAGAGATTTATTCAACATATCCAGGGAACGCGTGACGATTTGGGTTCTACGTCTGAATCGTCCAAGCCAGTGACGCTGCAAGGCATTGTTTTGTTCTATTT
>NZ_CANRLT010000032.1 GCF_947631555.1 uncultured Mailhella sp.
TTCCGATTTTTATGCGTGCTATGCCGACGTGGTGGGAAGTCAACGCTTACGGCAAGGAAAACAACATACCTTCAAAATAGAACAAAACAATGCCTTGCAGCGTCACTGGCTTGGACGATTCAGACGTAGAACCCAAATCGTCACGCGTTCCTTGGATATGTTGAATAAATCTCTGGCGTTGTTTCAGCGATTTCGCGTTAATGGCAAGATCGAAGAACTTTTATCATTATTAAAGTGACACTCTCGATCTGAAAAAAACTTGCCAAAATAGTCTGTTAATGTTTTGTTAATTCAAGTATTCGTCAACAGAGTGTCTGTTGTCTAAGAATTAACATAAAAGTCTCTTCCCAGTTTTCGCTTAGTGACCCTAACCAGCCTCAAACTTTTCTCCCGCATTCCTCCTGATTCGTTGCCGAAAAAGGCACTGTTCCGGTCTTCTGTTTTTATTCCCTTGTCTGTTATCCTTCCCCCGAAGTTTCAATATAAAGAAAAGCTCTTCTATGCTCTCTTTCCGTGGCATAGAGTTTCCCTTCATGCCATGCCCTAACATCTCCCCTGCTTCACTGCTTCTCCACAAAGACAAAAAAACACCGGCAAAGCCGATAGTTTCCTTATGGTCTGTAAGACTTTCTTGCTAACCTCGTCCTAAAAGGCACATATACTTTTAAGCTCACATAGTTTGCACGGTATTTATCATCTGATCCTTTTTCTCATAGCATATTGATCTGCGATACTTCATCGCAAAAACAATGTGATACTTACAGTTTTATTTCGTATGCGACAGCTTCTTCGTATTCACTATGCTGACCTCATGTTGATCTTTTCAATTTATATTTTATGCCCCCAGTCTTCAGTCCGGATACCGCCCTACCCTGCCCTGAAAGGTTGGTATCAAAAGGCAACATTTTGGGAGAGGATGCCCGCAAAACGTATGTGCAAAGCACGGAGGGCTTTGTTTACTTGTTTAGTTTGCTTCTGATTTCTTAGCAAATCAAAAGGAATTTTATGACATACAGATAACGTTTTTGGGGTCAGACAGCCAGGCCTGGGGCTTTTAACAAAAACGAGGGAGAAGCCGCGGCAGTGACCCCTCCCTCCTCTTTTTATGCGACGTCCAGACAAGGACGCTCTGCATCGGCTTTTACTTTTTCGCGTTCAGAACCATTTCCTTGAAGTCGGTGAAGAAGGTGCGGCTGTCGGTGGGGCCGGCCGCTGCTTCGGGATGGTGCTGCACGGTCATGATAGGCTTCGTGGGGTGGCGGAAGCCCTCGAGAGTCTGGTCGTTTAGATTGACGTAGACCTTTTCCACACCTTCGGGCGGCAGGACGCAGAAGCCGTGGTTCTGGGAAGAGATCTCGATGCGGCCGGTGAGCAGGTTCTTGACCGGATGGTTGACGCCGTGATGCCCGAATTTCAGCTTTGTGGTGGTTCCGCCAAGGGCATGCCCCAGGAGCTGATGGCCAAGGCAGATGGCCCCTATGGGGAAGCGATCGGCGAGTTTGGCGATTTCGGCGATTTCGCTCTTGAGCGTTGCGGGGTCGCCGGGACCGTTGGACAGGAACACACCATCGGGCGCGATGGCGCAGATCTGCTCGAAGGTAAAACTCGGGGGAACCACCAGAAGTTCCATGTCCTGGGCCGCGAGCAGACGGAGAATATTCCACTTGATGCCGAAATCGTAGACCGCGATGCGCAGTTTCTTGCCCTCAGGCCAGGCGTAGGTGCCGTCTGCGGCGAGCACTGCGGGCACGGGACGATTGCTGGATTCGTCCCAGCGATAGGGTCTGGCTGGGGCCACCCGGTAGACCAGGTTCTGGCCTTCCATTGTAGGCAATGCTCTGGCTTTGGCGGCAAGTGTTTCGGGATCGAGGACGGACGTGGAAATACAGCCGCGCATGGCTCCGTTCTTGCGCAGATGCAGGGTCAGTGCGCGGGTATCAAGCCCTTCCACGCCAGGCACACCGTGACGCATGAGGAAATCGGGCAAAGATTCCACGGAGCGCCAGTTGGAAGGCTCCTTGCAGCACTCTTTGACAAGCAGCGCCGACATATGGATCTTTGAAGACTCCATGTCCTCGGAGTTAATGCCGTAGTTGCCGATGAGCGGATAGGTCAGGCAGACCATCTGTCCCGCGTAGGAAGGATCGGTGAGCAATTCCTGATAGCCGGCCATGGCGGTATTGAAGATGACTTCTCCGCCCGTCAGCTCGATGGGACCGGTGAAGGATTCCCCCTCCAGGGTGAATCCGTCTTCAAGAGCGAGCAGTGCTTTCATGCGCGTTCTCCTTTGAGCGAACCCGCGTAGTAATCCTGAAGGCATTCCACACGCAGCGCCTCATTCTGCTGATGCTGGATGGCGCGGGCGATGGCCCGTGCGCCGGAAAGCGTCGTCGTGAACGGAACGCCGTATTGCAGCGTGGTCTGCCGGATGGCGCGGGAATCATGGGCGGTGCGTTTGCCGGAAGCGGTGTTGATGACCAGAGCGACCTGACCGTTCTTGATCATGTCCTCAATGTTGGGACGGCCTTCGTAGCGCTTGAGCACGGGTTGAACCTTGAGTCCGTGTTCTTCAAGGAGCCGTGCTGTGCCGTGCGTGGCCAGAAGTTCAAAACCGATGTCGGCAAAGGACTTGGCGATGGGGACGATGAAGTTCTTGTCGCGGTCGTTCACAGAGATGAACACCTTGCCGCTGTTGGGCAGGCTCTGGCCGGAACCGAGCTGACTCTTGAGGAAGGCCTCGTCGAAGGTGCGGGCCACGCCCATGACCTCACCGGTAGAACGCATTTCAGGGCCGAGCAAAATGTCCACGCCGGGGAAACGCTTGAAGGGAAACACAGATTCCTTGACGCAGATATAACCGGTCTTGCGCATTGACCAGGGGTCAAGCTCCTTCAGCGTCTTGCCCAGCATGATCTGCGTGGCCAGACGGGGCAGGGGCACACCCGTAGCCTTGGAGACGAAGGGAGCGGTGCGCGAGGCACGGGGATTTACTTCCAGAATGAAAATTTCCCCATCCTTGACGGCGAACTGGATGTTCATGAGTCCGACAACGTGCAGTTCCCTGGCCAGCGCTATGGTCTGACGGCGGATCTCCTCAATGATGGCTTCCGGCAGGGAATAGGGTGGCAGGGAACAGGCGGAGTCGCCGGAATGGATACCAGCAGCCTCGATATGCTCCATGATTCCGGCTACATACACGTCTGTCCCGTCGGCCAGGGCGTCCACGTCCATTTCAATGGCGTTTTCCAGGAACTGGTCGATGAGGATGGGGTGTTCCGGAGTCTCGGTGCCCACAATCTCGCGGAAGTAATCGTTGAGGTCTTCGGGTTCGTAGCAAACCATCATGGCACGGCCGCCAAGGACGTAGCTGGGGCGCACGATGATGGGGTAGCCGATGCGGGAAGCCGCTTCCTTGGCGCCGTCGAGGGAAGTGCAGGTCCCGTTCTGAGGCTGGCGCAGGTGCAGCTTCTGGAGCAGAGCCTGGAAGCGCTCACGGTCTTCGGCGCGGTCAATGGCGTCGGGACTGGTGCCGAGAATGGGCACGCCCGCGCGCTGCAGAGGCACGGCCAGATTCAGCGGCGTCTGCCCGCCGAACTGCACGATGACGCCGTCGGGCTGCTCGGCCTTGACGATATGCATCACGTCTTCAAAAGTGAGCGGTTCGAAGTACAGGCGATCGGAAGTGTCGTAGTCCGTGGACACGGTTTCGGGGTTGGAATTGACCATGATGGCCTGCACTCCGGCATCGCGCAGGGCGAAGGAGGCGTGACAGCAGCAGTAGTCAAACTCTATGCCCTGCCCGATGCGGTTGGGACCGCCGCCGAGGATGATGACCTTCTTGCGGTCGTGAACGGTGAGTTCGCGGCCCGTTTCGTAGGTGGAGTAGAAATACGGGGTGTAGGCTTCGAACTCCGCGGCGCAGGTATCCACGAGGTAATAGACCGGTTCGGTCCCCGTGGCCTTGCGCAGGGCGGCCACATCGCTTTCCGGGCGCTTCCACATTTCAGCAAGCTGGCGGTCGGAGAAGCCGAATTCCTTGGCACGGCGCAGCAGACGCACCATTTCGGGATTGTCCGGCGTCATGGAATTGCCGAGGGCGAAGTCGCGGAGGTCGCCTTCCATCTTCACGATATCGCGGATCTGGCGCAGGAACCAGAGGTCGATGGCGGTGACGGCGTGGATGTCCTCCGGCGTCATTCCGGCGAGCAGGGCATGGCGTACGGCAAAGATGCGCCTGGAATTCGGCGTGCGCAGCTTGGCCATGATGTCGTCCCTGGAAGGCAGAGGATCACGGAAATGACTGCCCAGGCCGGGTGCGCCGGTCTCCAGGGAGCGCAGACCCTTCTGAAGCGCTTCCTTGAAGGTGCGCCCTATGGCCATGGTCTCGCCCACGCTCTTCATGGAGGTAGTGAGTTCGTCCTTGGCTCCGGGGAACTTTTCGAAGGTAAAACGGGGAATCTTGACCACGCAGTAGTCGATGGCCGGCTCGAAACTGGCCATGGTCTCACGGGTGATGTCGTTGGGAATTTCGTCCAGCGTGTAGCCGATGGCCAGCTTTGCCGCAATCTTGGCGATGGGGAAGCCCGTGGCCTTGGAAGCCAGAGCCGAGGAGCGGGATACGCGGGGATTCATCTCGATGACCACCAGCTCGCCGTTCGCCGGATTGAGTCCGAACTGTACGTTGGAGCCGCCGGTCTCCACGCCGATCTCGCGCATGATGGCGATGGAGGCGTCGCGTATCTTCTGATATTCAACGTCGGTGAGCGTCTGCACGGGAGCCACGGTAATGGAGTCGCCGGTGTGTACGCCCATGGGGTCGAAGTTTTCGATGGAGCACACGATGACGCAGTTGTCCTTGCGGTCGCGCATGACTTCCATCTCGATTTCCTTCCAGCCAATGACGGACTGCTCGATGAGCACTTCACTGGTGATGGAGGCATCGAGACCGCCCGCAGCGATTTTTTCAAGGTCTTCCTGATTGTAGGCCACGCCGCCGCCGCTTCCGCCCAGTGTAAAGGCCGGACGGATGATCAGCGGAAAAGGCATCTCTGCGGCGATGCGGCGTACATCGTCCATGCTACGGGCGATTTCGCTGCGCGGGACCTTGATGCCGATATTTTCCATGGCGGCGCGGAACAGCTCACGGCTCTCAGCCTTTTCAATGACCGTCGCATTGGCGCCGATAAGCTCCGTGCCGCATTCCTTCAACACGCCCATTTTTTCGAGGGCGAGGGCTGTGTTCAGACCTGTTTGCCCGCCCAGGGTGGGCAGTATGGCGTCCGGGCGCTCCCTGCGCACGATGGCGGCCACGGTCTCCGGTTCGATAGGCTCGATGTACGTCCTGTCGGCGAGGCCGGGGTCGGTCATGATGGTGGCCGGGTTGGAATTGACAAGTATGACTTCGTACCCTTCTTCCTTCAGGGCCTTGACAGCCTGGGTACCGGAATAGTCGAACTCACAGGCCTGCCCGATGACGATCGGGCCGGAACCTATGACCATGATGCGTTTAATATCTGTACGCTTAGGCATATTCCGCTCCTGAATGTTTAAACTTGTATATTTTTGCATAAAGCCCGGCAATAATCAAGTCTCGTGCCCGCCCGCGAACGAAAGGGGACGGCGGGGAAAACGGCTTTGTGGCGGGGTTGCCGCGCCGCTTCAGAGTCTTCATGCTTTTTTAAAGTGAGTCCGCCGGAAAAACGCGAAAAAATGAGAGAAAAAACTTGACGAGCGGGAAAAAGATTTATAGAAACGACTTCACCAAACAATAAAGGCGCGTAGCTCAGGTGGCAGAGCACTTCCTTGACACGGAAGGGGTCAGCAGTTCAAGTCTGCTCGTGCCTACCAGGAAAGCAGCTCAGGCAAGGGAGGCAGCGCCTCCCTTTCTTTTTACGTTGACTTTTGGGAGAACTCGTCATGCAGATATTAATAGAAGGAAAGCTGGTTGAGGCTGCTTCCGGCGCCACCTGCGCCGAAGTGCTGAAGCAGGCGCTCTCCGGCAAGCGCTTCAAGGCAGCCCTTGCCTGCCGCGTGGAAACCGCGGACGGCGAAATCCTGCTCGACCTGACCGCGCCCCTGCCCGATGGCGCTGTGAAGGCCGCTCCCGTGAGCGCAGAAGAACCCGATGGTCTCCAGATCCTTCGACATTCCACATCACACATCATGGCCGCGGCCGTACAGAAGCTCTTTCCCGGCGTGAAGGTAACCATCGGCCCTTCCATCGAAAACGGCTTCTATTACGATTTCGATACTCCCAAGCCCTTCTCACACGAGGATCTGGAGACTATTGAAAAGGAAATGCGCACCCTTGCCTCCGCGGCTCTCCCCTTCGAACGCTCCCTGATGAGCCGCGCCGATGCTGTGGCGCTCTTCAAAGACAAGGGTGAGCCGTACAAGGTGGAAATCATAGAGGGCATAGATGCCGAAACCGTGTCTCTGTACCGCTGCGGCGATTTTCTGGATCTTTGCCGCGGACCGCACGTCCCGAACACGGGCTGCGTCAAGGCCTTCAAGCTCCTCTCCGTGGCCGGGGCCTACTGGCGCGGCGACGAAAAGAACCCCATGCTCTCGCGCATTTACGGCACAGCCTTTGCCGATGAGAAGGCTCTGAAAGAATACCTTGCCGCCATCGAAGAAGCCAAGCGCCGTGATCATCGGCGTCTCGGCAAGGAACTGGGACTTTTCTCCTTCCACGAAGACGTGGCCCCCGGCATGTCCTTCTGGCTGCCCAAGGGAATGCTGCTGCGTACCATTCTGGAAGATTTTCTGGTGCGCGAGCATCTGAAACGCGGCTACGACCTCGTGCGCGGGCCGCAGATCCTTCGCCGTGAACTCTGGGAACGCTCCGGGCACTACGACCACTACCGTGAAAACATGTACTTCACGGAAATCGAAGGCGATGTTCACGGCGTAAAGCCCATGAACTGCGTGGGCCATATGCTGATGTATGGCGAAACACTGCACAGCTACCGCGATCTGCCCGTACGGCTGTTCGAGCTTGGCGTGGTACACCGTCACGAGAAGTCCGGCACTCTGCACGGTCTTTTGCGCGTCCGCCAGTTCACCCAGGACGACGCCCACATCATCTGCGCTACGGAACAGCTTGAAGACGAAATCATCAATGTCATGCACCTCTCCGCTGACCTGATGGATCTCTTCGGCTTCAAGTACCGCATCTTCATCTCCACTCGTCCCGAAGACAGCATCGGCTCGGACGAAGCCTGGGAACTGGCCACGAATGCGCTCATCAAGGCCGTGGAGAAGGAAGGCAAGGAATATCAGATTAATGAAGGCGACGGGGCGTTCTACGGACCCAAGATCGACATCAAGGTGACCGATGCCATCGGCCGCGAATGGCAGCTTTCCACCATTCAGGTGGACTTCACCCTGCCCGAACGCTTCGATCTGGTGTACGTCGGACAGGATGGGGAGCGACACCGTCCGGTTATGGTGCATCGCGCCATTCTCGGTTCACTGGAACGCTTCATCGGCGTACTGACGGAACACTACGCTGGAGCCTTCCCCACATGGCTCGCTCCTGTGCAGGCCCGCATCGTCAATGTGACCGATGCGCAGATGGACTATGTCAAGGAAATGAAGGGTCGCCTTGCCGCGGCCGGTATCCGTGTGGAGACCGACCTGCGCAACGAAAAGCTGGGCTTCAAAATCCGCGAAGCTCAGATGGCCAGGCTGCCTTACGTTCTGGTCGTAGGAGACAAGGAAGTGGCCGATGGCGGATTCAGCGTTCGCCTGCGCTCCGGGGAGAACATCGGCTTCCGTTCCACGGACGACGTGATCGCCATGATCAGAGCGGACAGTGAGGAACCGTTCAAACGTGGAGGTATGAGCTATAGCTTCGCCTAACATGAGACCTCGCCGCGACGTGCCGCAGGACGGTGTGCGCCGCAACGAGCAGATTCGGGCCCGCGAAGTGCGGGTCATCGGTGCAGAAGGAGAACAAATCGGCATCCTTCCCTGTTCTGACGCCATCGCCCTTGCCCATGAGCAGGGTTATGACCTGGTGGAAGTTGCGGCCAACGCCGATCCGCCGGTCTGCCGCATCATGGACTTCGGCAAGTTCAGGTACGAACAGCAGCAGAAGAAGAAGGAAGCCAAGAAAAATCAGTCCGTAGTCCAGATCAAGGAAATCAAGGTTCGTCCCAAGACTGACGACCACGACTACGAGACCAAGGTACGCCACATCCGGCGCTTCCTTGCCGACGGCGACCGCTGCAAGGTGACGGTGTTCTTCCGGGGCCGCGAGATCGTCCACAAGGATCGTGGCGAATCCATCCTGACGAAGATCATCGCGGACACCGCCGACGTGGGCAAGGTCGAACAGGCTCCAAGCGCCGAAGGCCGCACGCTTCAAATGCTGCTTATCCCCCTGCCCAAAAAGTAGGCGGCGAGCGTCGGACGGTTCAGAAAGCCTCCGCCTCCGCAAAGAGGCGGCATGGTTTTTTGTTAAGGATTTTTCGCAGGTACGGGCGTCCGCCGGGTTCTGTTCTATCATTAAGGAGAAGACTGTGCGGATTTTCCGTAAGGTTGCCGCATATTCCGCAGTTTTTTTGCTTGCGGATTATGCGGATATGACCTAATGTCGATTCTTTCCATGCGTACATCGAGCATCCAGATGCCGGAAAGCTCGTATTTCAAGGAGTTGGTTATGCCCAAGATCAAGACCAGCCGTTCCGCCGCCAAGCGGTTCAGCACCACCGGCAGCGGCAAGTTCCGCCGCCGTCGTCAGAACCTGCGCCACATCCTGACCAAGAAGGATGCCAAGCGCCGTGCCCGTCTGGGCAAGGGTGCCCTTGTCGACAGTGCGAATCTGAAGTCCGTCAAGCGCCTCATGCCCTACGCGTAACCCTCGCCGGTTCGCGTCTTTCGTCGAATTTCGCCGCATTTGCGGCACAACTCCCGCTGGCCTGATCTCCGCCTCGCGGGACTGAAAATGGAGGATCATCCATGCGTGTGAAGAGAGGTCTTGCTGCCCATCGCCGCCACAAGAAATATATGAATATGGCCAAGGGCTTTCGCGGTGGCCGCAGCCGTCTGTACCGCATCGCCCGTGAAGCCGTTGAACGTTCTCTGAATTACGCCTTTGAAGGCCGCAAGCTCCGCAAGCGCGCTTTCCGCCGCCTGTGGATACAGCGCATTAACGCCGGCGCCCGGATCAACGGTCTGTCTTATTCCCGCCTTGTCAACGGACTGAAGCTGGCCGGAGTGGAAATCAACCGTAAGATGCTCGCTGACCTCGCCGTACGCGAAAAGGCCGACTTCGCCGCCATCGTCGAACTGGCCAAGTCCAAGCTGGCATAGTTTCGGGGCGCGTCCCTCCGCTCTCGGAGGGCGGTCTTTCCGCCCGCAGCCGTTTTCGGTATGCCGGCAGGAATAAACGATTCCGGGGAGTCTCCCCAGGGTGCCGGGCTTTCCCCCGGCACCCTTTTTCATTTTCAGACACAGGCGTAATTGTCGCCTGCACAAGGGTCTGCCATGGATCTCCTTGAACAATTGAACGGTCTGGCCGCCAAACTCGAGGTTCGGCTAAGCCAGGCCGCCACGGAAGCGGAGCTTGAGTCCGCCCGCGTAGATTTTCTGGGGCGCAAGGGACGTCTGGCCGAACTCATGTCCCATCTGCGCGAACTTTCCCCCGAAGAACGCCCTGCCTTCGGGCAGACCGCCAACGCCGTAAAACAGAAGCTCACGGCAATGCTTGATGCCCGCCGCGCCGAGCAGGAACAGGCGGCAGAGTCCGCATTCCTGGCCTCCTTCGACCCCACCGTTCCCGGCCGCACGCTCTGGAACGGCTCGCTGCATCCCATCACTCTGGCGATGGAAGAAGTCTGTTCCGTGTTTCGGAGCATGGGCTACGAGATCGCCGGAGGCCCTGAAGTCGAGACGGACTTCAACTGCTTTGAAGCGCTGAACATGCCCCCCGAACATCCTGCGCGGGATATGCAGGACACGCTCTACATCAGCGACAAGGTGCTTCTGCGCACGCACACTTCCTGCGTCCAGGTGCGCACCATGATGAGCCGCAAACCGCCGCTGGCCGTGATCGGCCCTGGCAAGGTCTACCGCCGTGACTCCGATGTGACCCATACGCCCATGTTCCACCAGATCGAAGGTCTGCTCGTGGATCGGCGCGTCACCATGGCCGACCTGCGCGGTACGCTCACCGCCTTCGTGCGTGCGGTGTTCGGCTCCGGCACCCGCGTGCGCTTCCGCCCCAGCTTTTTCCCCTTCACAGAACCCAGCGTGGAAGTAGATATGTCCTGCACCCGCTGCGGCGGTCACGGCCATGTGGACGGTCAACCCTGCCGCATCTGCAAGGGCTCCGGATGGCTGGAGATTCTGGGCAGCGGCATGGTCGATCCGGCGGTGTTCAGCGCCGTAGGCTACGACCCCGAAGAAGTTTCCGGTTTTGCTTTCGGCTTGGGCGTTGAACGTATCGCCATGCTCAAGTACGGACTCACTGACCTGCGCATGAATTTTGAAAACGACGTGCGCTTCCTTCATCAGTTTCCTGTGTAGAGGAAAACGGCGGCCGCCGGGCCGGACGCCCCTTTTCCCGTGCTGCGCCTCACGCAGCCGCATGGCGTCAAGGCGTTCGATAAAAATCCGACCGGAAAACGGCCTTGTTCCGGAAGGCGCGCTTCAGCGGGGCCGCCCATCCTCTGAGGAGAAGATATATGCTGCTGAGTTTCAATTGGCTGAAGGAATTCGTTCCCTACACAGGGACGGCTGAAGAACTGGGAAACATGCTTACCATGCTCGGCCTTGAGCTGGAAGAGGTGCTGCATCCCTACGCGGAGATCGGCGGTGTTGTGATCGGCCGCGTGCTGACCTGCGAAGCCCACCCCGATTCCGACCACCTGCATGTGTGTACGGTGGATGTAGGGGCTGCCGACCCTCTGAACATTGTCTGCGGTGCTCCCAACGTGGCCGCCGGCCAGCTTGTGCCCGTGGCTCCTGTCGGCTCTACACTGCCTGGCGGTCTGGTCATGAAGAAGGCCAAACTGCGCGGTGTGCCCTCCTTCGGCATGATCTGTTCCGAGCGTGAACTGGGCCTGACGGACGACCATTCCGGCATCCTCGTTCTGCCCGAAACCAGCCGCTCCGGGCACAGGCTCATGCCTGGCGAACGCTTTGTGGAAGCCTGTGAACTGGATCAGGAAGTGCTGGACATCAGCATCACTCCCAACCGTGCGGACTGCCTGTCCGTATACGGCTTTGCCCGCATTGTGGGCGCGTATCTGGGGCTGCCCGTGACCCGCCCTGCCGTCCATCTTCAGGAGACGGGTGACGACATGAGCCACGCCGTCCCCGTGGACGTGCAGGATGGCGGGTTCTGTCCTTCCTACACCGGGCGTATCATTAAGGGCGCAAAGGTAGCCCCATCGCCCGCCTGGATGCGCTACCGTCTGCACGGTGTGGGTATACGCCCCATCTCAAACCTTGTGGACGTGACCAACTACATTCTCATGGAGCTGGGCCAGCCTCTGCACGCATTCGACCACAACAAACTGGCCGGGGGCCGCATCATCGTGCGCACGGCACGGGAAGGCGAGGAACTCACCACGCTGGACGGTCAGAAACGTGTGCTGCGGGAAGGCGACGGTCTTATCTGCGATGCGGAAAAGCCCGTGGCTCTCGCCGGAGTCATGGGCGGACTGGAGACCGAAATCACCGATGAAAGCGAAAGCGTCTTTCTAGAATGCGCCGTGTTCCGCCCCCGCTCCATCCGCGTAACAGCCCGGCGTCTGGGCCTGACCAGCGAAGCCTCCTACCGCTACGAGCGCGGCGTGGATCCCACGGGCATGGCGTTTGCTCTGGATCGCGCGGCCACGCTCATGGCCGAGCTTTCCGGCGCCACCGTGTGCCGCGGCGTCTGCGCCTGCACCCCGCAGCCCTGGAAGGCCCCGGAAGTACGTTTTCGCCGCAGCCGTGCAGAAGCGCTGCTGGGCGTGGCACTGACCGACGAATTCTGCGCCTCGACGCTGGAATGCCTGGGCTGCACCGTCGACCGTAGTGCTAAAGACGAGTGGAAGGTCAGGACTCCCGGCTGGCGCTACGATCTGACCCGTGAGGCCGACCTCATTGAGGAAGTGGCCATTTTCAAGGGAGTGGATAACCTGGGTGAGACCCTGCCCTCCATCCCGCAGAATCTGGCCGCCTTTGGCGCACCGGAGGGCCGTCACGCCTTCATGATGCGCATCAAGCACTGGGCGGCCGGTCTGGGCCTGAACGAGGCCGTGAACTACAGCTTCGTTGGCAATAAGGATCTTGATTTTCTTGGTCTGCCCCCGGAAGGCCGCGTGAACATCATGAACCCGCTCACCGCAGAACAGGACGTACTGCGCACCGAGCTGGCCCCCGGCCTGTTCCAGAATGTGCGCCAGAACATCGCCCAGGGCGCAAATGGCGTTCGCCTTTTTGAGGTGGCCGAAGCCTTCCGGCTGGACGCCTCCAGCGAGACCACGGTGAAGGAAGTACGCCATCTGGCCATGGTGCTCTATGGGGCGCGCCACGATGATGTGTGGGCACATGAAGACGCCGACATGGACTATGTGGATCTCAAGGGCCTTGTGGAAAAGCTCTTCGCCTACCTGCGTCTGCCGCTGCCCTCGTTCTCCGTGGAGGAACATTCCTACCTTGCTCCTGCCGTACGCATGACCATGCCCGATGGTACGATCGTGGGGGTAATAGGACGCCTGAAGCCTGCTCTGGCCGACGCCTATCTGGCCCGCAAGGCCGTGTGGTACGCCGATGTGGATATGGATTATCTGCACGCCGCCTCACAGAACATGCGCCCGGTCTTCCAATCTCTGCCCGTGTTTCCGGCCGTGCGCCGTGACATTACCTTTATCGCTCCGCGCACCCTGCATGTGGAGACACTGCTCGAATCCGTCCGCGGGGTAAAGACCTCGCTTCTGGAAAGCGTGGAACTGCTCTACATCTACGAACCAGAAGGCAGCGCGGACAGGAACGTCACCTGCCGCCTCACCTTCCGCAGGGCCGACCGTACTCTCCAGGACGGCGAAGTGGACAAGGAACGCGAGAAGATCGCCTCAGCCTTGGTCAAGAACCTTGGCGTGAAGATCTGACCCACGAGGGAGAATATCGCAATGCCAAAAGGCCGTTCCCTCACTTGGGGGGAGCGGCCTTTTTCGTGTCTGCATTCCCGCTGCATGGCGCAGGGAGATACGGAACGGCGGGAACGTTCAACGGCCGATCTTGCGGCGCATTTCTTCCACGGACAAGGACTCAAGATGCCGCACCCGCAGGAGATAGAGCACGGCGGCGGCGGACAATGCCGCGATGAGGGCGAGCCAGAAACCCAGCACTCCCAGCGGGGCGGGAGTGAGCCAGTCGGTCATGCACAGTACCCAGCCCAAGGGCAGGCTGACGCACCAATACGCCAGAAAGGTAATGCAAAAGATAGCCCGCGTGTCGTTCCACCCGCGCAGAGCGCAAAGTGTGTTGGTCTGGATACCGTCCGGAAACTGGTAAACGACATCACAGATAAGCAGCAGTCCCGCCAGTTCGAGAACTTCTTCTGCATCGTTATACACGGCGGCTATGGAATAGCGAAAGATATACAGAAATACGGCCAGTACGCAGGCGAGCATCAGGGTCAGGCACAGGGACGTCACCCGCGCACGCTTGGCCCCATCCACGCTACCCGCGCCAAGCATGGTACTCACACGGATGGTTCCGGCCGAACCGATGGCCAGCGGGCAGACCCAAATAAGCGCGCTGATGTTGAGCGCAATTTGATGGCTGGCCACGGCGGTGACGCCCAGCGGTGCAACGATGATGGCAATAAGGGAAAAGGCCGCAGTCTCGTTGAGCATGGCGAAGGCTCCGGGCAAGCCAATGCGAACAAGGCGCTTCAGCCTGAACCTGTCGGGGAGGGCCAGCCCTGGAGCTTCGGAATTGGTGCGTACCACGAAAAAAAACAAAGATGCAGCTTGAAACCAGAACAGTATGGCCGTGGCCACGCCGCAGCCTGCACCGCCCAGTTCCGGAAATCCGCAATACCCGAACACGAAGACGATGTTCAAGGGGATATTGAGTGCCAGACCAATGAAACCTGCAATCATGCCCGGCCGCGTCTGTCCATGACCTTCGAGAAAGCAACGTTCCACCTGAAAGAGCGTGAGCGCGGGAATGCCCCACAGCACGGCGAACAGGTATTCCGAGGCCTTTCCGGAAAGCTGAGGATCGGTGTGTTCCCAATGAGGCAGAAGGAAGCTGATGCTCAGGAAGAGAAGCATGAGCAGCGCGGCTATGGCCAGCGCCATCCAGACTCCCTGCCGGAAGAGACGTACACTTTCCCGCCGGTCTCCTGCGCCCTCTGCCTGTGCCACAAGTGGGGTGAGGGCCATGATCAGCCCCTGCCCGAACATGCTGCCGGGAATCCAGAAGGATGTAGCCACGGCCACGGCAGCCATATCCACGGCCGCGTAACGCCCGGCCGCCACGGTGTCAACAAAGGACATGCCGAGCTGTGCCATCTGGCCTAAAAAGACGGGAACACCCAGCAGCAGGAGCGTTTTTGCCTCGTCCCTGCTGAAATGTCTGAACATGCTCTGCTCCTCTGTCCGGCGTCAGAAAAAAGACTTCGCTCCACGGAAGGAAGCAACTCCTTTTTCCTCTGCCACGGAAGAGCAGAAAAAAAGGGCTGCCCGCGGCGGCAGACCGCGACAGAGCCGAAACGCCGGAGCATAGCCGAACGGGAGTCTTGCGCGGCATTAAACCGAAAAGACCCATCCACCATATGCGGAAGATGGGGAAACCTTCGGCGGGCAAACCCCGTTTTACTTGCCCAGCTTTTTGACGAGCGTACGGACGGTGTCGGACAGTTCCGCGCCCTTTTCCTGCCAGGCCTTGAGCTTTTCCGCATCAATGTTCAGGGTTCCGGGATCGGTGTTGGGATTGTAATATCCCAGAAATTCCAGCGGACGACCGTCGCGGCGGGAATCGCTGTTGATGGCCACGATGTGGTAGAACGGGCGTTTCTTGGAACCGGAACGGGTCATTCTCACTTTTACGGACATAATTCACTCCTGAAGGGATAAAGGCAGCGAAGCTACCTTTTTTTGTTTTTGCGTTTCTGTTTGTCGCGCTTTTTCTTGGTCGCGGACTTGCCGCTGCCAGGTATGCCGGGCACACCGCCGGGCATTCCCGGAAAACCGCCCATGCCGGGAAGTCCGTTCATCCCGGGCAGACCACCCATGCCCGGAAGGCCGCCCATACCGCCCAGCCGGTTCATCATACCCTGGGGAATATGGGGCGTGTGTCTGCCGGGCTGCATCATGGACTGCATCATTTTTTTCATCTGTTCGAACTGCCGGATGAGCTGATTGACATCCTGCACCTGTGTGCCGGATCCGCGGGCGATACGTGAACGACGGCTGCCGTTGAGAATATCGGGATTGAGGCGCTCCTGCTTCGTCATAGAATTGAGGATGGCTTCCGTCCGATTCAGCTCTTTTTCGTGACCGCTCATGTCGCCCAGTTTGTTCGCGAGACCACTGAGACCGGGGAGCATTTTGATCAGTGATTCCAGAGAGCCGAGTTTGCGCATACGGCGCATCTGCGTACGGAAATCTTCCAGATCGAACTTGGCCTTCTGCATTTTTTTGGCCAGGGCTGCGGCCTCTTCGGCCTTCATTTCGTCCTGCGCCTTTTCCAGAAGGGTAAGCACATCGCCCATCCCGAGGATGCGGCCCGCGATACGGTCGGGATGGAACACTTCCATTTCGGAAAGCTTTTCGCCCATACCGACAAATTTGACCGGAGCACCCGTGACCGACTTGATGGACAGGGCCGCACCGCCGCGGGCATCGCCGTCCATCTTGGTGAGGACAACGCCCGTGATGCCCAGATGTTCATTGAACGACTGTGCTACGGTAACGGCGTCCTGACCGGTCATGGCGTCCGCGACGAACAGAATCTCCTGCGGCCGCACCGCTTCCTTGATAGCCACGAGTTCCTGCATGAGCGGCTCGTCCACATGCAGACGGCCGGCCGTATCGAGGATGACCACGGTACACTGCCGGGTCCTGGCGTCTTCCACGGCGGCGCGGGCTATGTCCACGGGGGACATATCGGGCGTGGAGTCAAAGCAGGGAATGTCAAGCTGTCTGGCTAGGGTACGGAGCTGTTCGATAGCGGCGGGGCGATATACGTCAGCGGGCACAAGGTAAGGACGCATCTTCTGCTTGCGCAGGAGCAAGGCCAGCTTGCCCGAGGACGTGGTCTTGCCCGAACCCTGAAGCCCGGCCATAAGGATGACGGCAGGCTGCCGCCCCTGAAGGTCAAGCGCCGTATCCGCGCCGCCAAGGAGCTTCACGAGTTCGTCATGGACGACCTGAATGACCTGCTGAGCCGGAGTAACGCCTTTCATCACCTCGACGCCGAGCGCCGCCTCACGAACGCGATCCACAAATTCCCGGACGATCTTGAAGTTCACGTCGGCCTCAAGAAGGGCGAGACGGACTTCGCGCAGAGCGTCCTGAATATTGGACTCGGTGAGCTGGGCACGGCCGCTGAGAGTGCGGAAGACTCCGGAGAGTCTGTCTGTCAGACTTTCAAACATGACGATCCTTATTCGTGCGGTTTGGAACTACGAACTGTTACGCAACTTTCCCTTTCAAGTCAAGCAAAACCGCACCTCCTGCCGCCCCAGCTGTTTGTCCTTGCTCTGAGGCCGTGACGTGGGTATGCTCCAGTTAAGACACACTATCTTAGGAGTGCGTATGGCAGTCATCATGGGTACGGCCGGACACATCGACCACGGTAAGACCGCGCTGGTCAAGGCGCTTACAGGCATCGACTGTGATCGTCTGAGCGAAGAGAAACGCAGAGGCATCACCATCGAGCTGGGCTTCGCCTACGCCGATCTCCCAGGCGGGGAACGCATGGGAATCGTGGATATGCCCGGTCATGAGCGCTTTGTGCGCACCATGGTGGCAGGAGCTTCGGGCATCGACTTCGTGCTCCTGGTCATTGCCGCGGACGAAGGCGTCATGCCCCAGACGCGTGAACACCTCG
The DNA here is from genome assembly GCF_947631555.1 of uncultured Mailhella sp. Taxonomy (GTDB): domain Bacteria; phylum Desulfobacterota; class Desulfovibrionia; order Desulfovibrionales; family Desulfovibrionaceae; genus Mailhella. The sequence continues at coordinate 17,062 of NZ_CANRLT010000032.1, forward strand.
ACATCTGTACCCTGCTTGGCGTCAGGCACGGACTCGTGGCCCTGACCAAAATTGACCTCGTGGACGAAGAGATGCTCGAACTGGCACGGGAAGATGTAACCGTGTTCCTCAGAGGATCGTTTCTTGAAGACGCGCCGATCTTTCCCGTCTCGGCAGTCACGGGGGAAGGGCTGGACGCTCTGCGTGGTGCCATTGTTGAACAGTGCCGCCGCCAACCCGAACGCCGCCCAGACTTCTTCCGCCTTCCGGTGGACAGGATTTTTTCGCTCAAGGGACGAGGCACCATCGTCACCGGAACACTGGTTTCGGGTTCGGCGCGTGAAGGCGACGAGGTGGAACTTTTTCCCAGCGGGCTGCGCTCGCGCATCCGCAGTATCCAGAGCCATAACGAGGGGCAGGAGGTGGCCGAGGCCGGACACCGCATTTCTCTCAACCTTCAGGGTCTGTCCGTGGAAGACATACGCCGCGGCGATGTGGTGAGCCATATCGGTTCTCTGAAAAATGCCACCCGCTGGATTGTCGAGCTTGCCTGCCTGAAGTCGTCGCCCCGCGGCCTGCGGCATCGCGGTGAAATCCACTTCCACCACAGCGCCCGTGAACTGGCAGCTCGCCTGTATTTTTACGACCGCGACCGCCTTGAGCCCGGAGAGCGTGCCCTGGCGGAAGTCCATTTTTCCGAGCCCGTGAACGGCGTCTTCGCCGACCGCTGCATCGTACGGGCTTTCTCACCTCTGCGCACGGTGGCCGGAGGCTTCGTACTCTTTCCGCTGGATACGGCACCCCGCCGCAGCAAGCTCTCCCATAAGATGCAGGCACGGCTGCTTTCTCTGCCTCAGTCCGGAGAAGAAGAGCGTATCTCCGTACAAATGGCACTGTCGGGACGCTTCGGCGTTTCCCTGGCAGACCTCTCCCTGCTTACCAACTTCGGCCTCAAGCGTCTGGAAAAACTACTCCAGGGACTGTCCAACCAAGGACGTGTCGTGTGCTGGGACAAGGAGGATCGGCGCTGGATACGTGCGGAGGAACTGGAGGTGCTTTCCCTTGCGGCACTGACGGCGGCTGAAAACTTTCATGCCCGAAATCCGCTGGAGCGAGGCATGGCCAAGGCGGTTATCTTTGGCGGCATGGGGCAGGACGTTCCACCCAAACTGGCGCACGTTACGCTGGAACGGCTGCTGCGCTCCGGCAGACTCACGGCAGAAGGCGAACTTCTGCGCCTGCCCTCCCACGAAATCTCTCTGGCTCAGGATCAGGAGGGATTGAAACAGGCTTTGCTGGAAGCCCACCTCGCCTCGCCACTCATGCCTCCGAATCACACCGGGCTTTTCGAACGTCTCGGCATCGCTCCGCGTCAGGCGCTGCCGCTGTTCAAGCTGCTGGTCTCCGAAGGGCGGCTGGTGAAGATCACCGAAGATCTTTACTACCTTTCGGAAACGCTGGACGAAATCCGTGAAAAGGTGCGCGGCTGGTTTGCCGGGCACGGAGAGATCTCCCCGGGTGACTTCCGCGAACTGACAGGTATTTCCCGAAAAAACGGCGTGGCACTGCTTGAGCACTTCGACAAGGAACAACTCACCATGCGCGTGGGTGACAAGCGCGTCCTGCGCGGACGGGGCGCCTGATGGCTGCTGTCGTTGCTCTGGACTTCGAGACCTCAGACCCGGGCGCTGACAGCGCCTGCGCTCTGGGCATGGTGCGGATGGAAGAGGGAAGGATAGTCTCCAGCCTCTATCACCTGATCCGGCCGCCGCGCTCACGGGTATACTTCACGGAGATCCACGGACTAACCTGGAGCATGCTCCGAACGCAGCCAACGTTTGCCGAACTCTGGCCGCGCTTTTCCGCATTCTGGGACGGCGCTGACCTCTTTGTGGCGCATAACGCCAGCTTCGACCGCCGTGTGCTCTATGCTTGCTGCGCTGCCTGCAAGGTGACTGCACCCGCAGCTCCCTTTGTCTGCACAGTCAAGGGTTCACGGCTGGGGCTGAGACTGCCCCACCATCGACTCAACGATGTCTGCGACTACCTGCACATCGAACTGAACCATCACCACGCGGATTCCGATGCCAGAGCCGCCGGCCTTATCTATCTCTACCTGCGCAGTCATGGACTGTCCGACACAGACATGCTGCTTGACGCACCCTGCCGCAGAAAGTGAGCCGGCTTTTCAGATCTGGGTGACAATAGGGATGACCACGGGATCCCGGCCCAGCACGTCGCGGAAAAAGCGGCGGAGGCTGGAGCGGATGCGTTCGGAGAGACGTTCGCCGTCCGTAGGAGTCACGGATTCAAGCTGATCGAGTACCAGACATTTCGCATCTTCGAGAACATGACTGTACTGCTGTTCAAACACAAATCCGCGGGAAAGCATTTCCGGGCCATAGAGCACTTCGCCTGTCTCGGCAGCTACAGCCAGAATCACTGCCACCAGTCCTTCCCCTCCCAGCAGACGGCGCTCCTTGAGCACCATGCGGCCCACATCCCCCACGCCCTTGCCGTCCACTAGGACAAATTCCACGGACACCGGCTTTTCCAGATGTACGCCACCTTCGGTAAAGGTGATGGGCTGTCCGTCTTCAATGATATGGATATGGTTCGGATCCACGCCGCATTCTTCGGCGAGACGGCCGTGAAGAGCAAGATGCCGGTATTCACCGTGGACGGGGATGAAGTGCTCCGGGCGCAGCAGGGCGATGATGTCTTTGAGTTCTTCGCGGCAGGCATGGCCGGTGGCGTGTACCGCGCGGCGCGGATCGTGATACACGCTTGCCCCAAGGCGGTAAATCTGATTGAGCACGCGCGACACCGCGCGGGCGTTGCCGGGGATGACGCGGGAAGACATGATGACGGTGTCTCCCTGGCGCAGGGCGAGATGTTTATGTTCTCCCCTGACGATGCGTGCCAGTGCGGAGAGAGCCTCTCCCTGTGTACCCGTGGCCAGAACCACGGTGTGCTCCGGATCCAGTTCGGGAAAGCCTGCGGCTTCGCTGTACAGGTTGTCCGGCGCTTCAATCAGGCCCAGTTCCACGGCTTTTTCAATGTTGGTAGAAAGACTGCGGCCGCTCACAAAAACAGCGCGGCCGTATTTTTCCGCGAGCTGGAGCACAGTACGAATACGCCGGATATGACTGGAAAACAAAGCGATGATGATGCGGCCCTTAACCTCGGAGAAAATGGCATCGAGATCATCGCGCACCTGGCGTTCAGGCAGGGAACGGCCATCGTTCTCCACATTGGTGGAATCTGAGAGCAGGAGGCGTATGCCATGCGTACCGCCCGTCTGGGAGAACCGCAGAAAGTCGGCGCAGGGACTGCACTCTTCGCCCTGCAGCGGCGTAAAATCCAGCTTAAAGTCGCCGGTGTGGATGATTTTGCCCACGGGAGTCTCCACGCCCAAGGCACAGCTCTGGGGGATGGAGTGACATACCGGAAAGAAGTGGAACGTCAGACTGCCCAGAGTAATGCTGCTGTAGGCCTGCATGGGAACCAGCTCCACCCTGTCGCACAAGCCATGCTCTTCCATTTTATGAGCAACAAGGGCAAGGGTAAACGGCGAACCGTAGATGCGTATGCCGCGCAGACTCTTGTATTGCAGGAAGAGCCAGGGAAGCGCCCCGATGTGGTCTTCATGGCCGTGGGTAAGCACGATGCCGAGGACCTTTTCGCCTTCGGAAAACACCGAATCCAGACATGGAATGACAACATCGATGCCGAGCAGGGAGTCTTCGGGAAACATGAGTCCGCAGTCAACCAGTACGACGCCTTCCTCGGTCTGCCACTTCTGGCAGTTCATACCGATTTCGCCGTGCCCTCCCAGGGGCGTTATGGTCAGGTAAGGTTCGGGCATGGAGCGCATCCTTGTGAACTTTCGGCTGAAGATAGCCCAGGCGGGCACATAAGACAAGCGCTTGCCCGCGGACGAATGTACGGCTATCCTGCGCCTCGGGAGGCCGCAATGACCCTTGTCGAAATCTTTGCCGTTGCCGTGGCTCTTGCTATGGACGCCTTCGCCGTGTCCGTGGCGGCGGCCGTGTCTCTGCCTGCCGTCACCTGGCGGCACTGCTTCCGGCTCTCCTTCCATTTCGGCCTGTTCCAGTTCCTCATGCCCGTGATCGGATGGGGACTGGGCATGTCTGTATACGAATTTATAGAACACTGGGATCACTGGATCGCCTTCGCCATGCTCACCCTCGTGGGACTCGGTATGCTGAAGGAGGCGAGAAACGGGAGCGGGGAGGAACAACGCGAAGGAGACATCACCCGAGGCTTCCTGCTCGTCATGCTGTCCGTGGCCACAAGCATCGACGCCATGGCCGTAGGGCTTTCCCTCGCCATGATCGGCGTCTCTGTCTGGGGTCCTGCCGTTTTCATCGGCGTCGTGTGCGCAGTCCTCACATTGACGGGCATAGCACTGGGACGGCTCGTGGGCAGATCGGCCACGCTGGGAAGCAAAGCTTCGGTTCTGGGTGCGCTGGTTCTCTTCGGCATCGGACTCAAGATACTGCACGAACACGGCGTATTCTGAATTTTTACGGTCCCAGACTCTCTCGCCAGCTTGACCGCAGCGCTTTTTCAGTTAAACATGAAGCCATCTTTCGTACAGCGGAGGCTCTATGATATCTCCTGTTCGCTCAGAACTGACCGTGTCGGACAACGTTCCTTTCGGACACCCCTCGGCGGGTTCGTCCGGCGGGTATCGCTTCTATGCGCTCACCTTGGAACGGCCTGAATGGAAGGACTGGCGACCCGGGCAGTTTATCATGATGCGTCCAGCCGGCGCTGCGGACAGCCCGCAGTGGGCCCGGCCATTTTCCATCTGCCGTGTCACATCGCAGGGCCTCGTGCTGTTCTTCCGTGTGGCAGCTCCCGCCTGGGAACGATTCGCCCGGCTGAAGAGCGGCGACAAGGTTGTGGTCTGGGGACCGCTGGGCACGTCGTTTGACGTGCGGCCGGACACTCCGACGCTGCTCCTTGCGCGGGGCATAGGCATAGCTCCCTTTGCAGGCTACGCCGACAAGCATCCCGATCCGGCTTCACTGTTTCTGCTCTTCGGACACACCTATCCCAGCAGCAACTACCCTACGGATGCGATGGCTTCCCGCATGGAACTGGAAAACCTGCGCGACCACACACCGGAGGAGCTGGAGTACTTCCATACGGTAATGCGTGAAAAAATGATAACCTACAGACAGCGCGGCGGTATCTGCCTGGCCTGCGGCCCCATATCCTTCCTTTACCGCGTGTGGAAAGATGCCGTCGAGCTTGGGCTGCCCACACAGCTTTCTCTGGAACAGCGCATGGCCTGCGGTACGGGCGTATGTCTGGGCTGCGTCACGGTGACCTCACAGCACTGGGCCGACCCTGCTCACGCAGGTCTACCCGTACAGACCTGCACCAGCGGCCCGGTATTCTGGGCCTCGGATATCGACCTCGACGCCAGGATTCCAGGAGGAAAGGGATAATGGATCTGCGAGTTTCTCTTGTCAAAGGACGCCTCGAACTCAAAAATCCCGTACTCAGCGCTGCAGGAACCTTCGGCAGCGGACTGGAATATCAGGATTACGGCGATCTCTCCACCCTTGGCGGCATCATCACCAACGGCCTGACACTGGCTCCCTGTTCCGGCCTGCCCATGCCTCGTATCACGGAAGTTCCCGCTGGCGTACTCAGCGCCATAGGAACGCAGAATGACGGCGTGAAACAGTTCGTCAATGAAGTACTGCCCCGTCTGCCCTGGAACCTCGTCCCGGTCATCCCGAATCTGAACGCCTCCAACGTGGACGCTTTCAGCGAGCTTTCTGCCATCCTTGCGGAAGAGCGGGGGGTGGCAGCCATGGAAGTCAACCTCTCCTGCGGTAACGATCATCGCGGGGGCTATCCCTTCTGCCAGAATCCAGTCACGACGGCACGTGCGATCAGCGCCGTGAAGCGGGCGGCCGGAGATAAGCCGGTCATTGCCAAACTTTCCCTGCGCACCATGGACATTGCGGAAGTCGCAAAGGCCGCGGAAGCTGCCGGGGCGGACATCATCTCCTGCATTGGTATGCCGGAAGGTATGGCCGTGGATGTACGCACCCGCAGGCCGCTTCTCGGCAGTGTGGTAGGCGGCATTTCCGGACCGGCCATCAAGCCCATGGCCCTGCTTTCCGTATGGCGTGTTGCCAGCGTGGTACAAATCCCCGTCATCGGTGTAGGCGGCGTGTGCTGCGCCGAAGACGTGCTGGAATTTATCCTCGCTGGAGCACAGGCAGTGTGCGTGGGCACAGCCAGCTTCGCCGATCCCAGCGCCATCTTCCGCATCGTCCAGAATCTGCCCAAGGTCTGCGAAGAGCTGGAGATACAGGATCTCAGTGCGATACGGGGATCGCTCGAACTGGATTTTACAAGATAAAAATTCACCTGGCTAAATCCTGTTTTTTCTCCTATGCGGCTCTAAAGCTTTCTTGTCAGCCGCACCTTAACATACGCGTACGCGTTCTGCTATCTGTATGTCTGTACTTGCGATCCGTAAAAGGACTTCTCAGGTATGGGATACTGTTTTCCTAAGTTGTCCTCGTCTCAGCGCTGTATCTATTCAGCCATGTCGTTTTCTGCTTAAAGGGCTGCCTGCCGTCTCAGATACAGGAATTTCGGGCTGCGCTATCTGAAATTCAGACCTTAAAACTACTCATACGAAATTCAAAAGATTTGCAGCACTCTGGTATGTTGCTTTGCAAAAATGGTGCCGTGGTATTGGTACCTGCAAATCTACCAACAATTTTTGTGGGTGTCCACGTGGGTAGTTGGTTTTTACTGGACAAAAGAAGAAGGCCGAAACCATATTTTTCTTAGTGATTTCGGCTTTCTATGAATCATTTTGGACTGTTGGGTCAGAGGGAGAACTGGTTATAGATATAACTATTTATTTTTATTGAAATAAAAAATATTAAAATTTTTCATACCAACGTCCGTACCAACAAACCAGAATTATAATAGGGGTTCTGGTCTGAGCGCCCTTGTTCAGAGTCTTGTGCCACAGTGGGTTGCCTCTCTCTTGCCACCTCAAATTCCGCCTGCTCTGATGAGGAAGAAGTGCAAGGAGCCTTAAAAATGCCTTATGCTCCCATATCCATAAACCGTGAAGCCCTGACCATTATGGGCGTCCCCTTTCCTTCGCTGGAAGCCCGGGAGAGTGCGGCGGCCATCGGTTCGAATATGTTCGAGGGCTACGAGCCAACCAAGCGGGGAATTGAGATCATCCGCGACTATACAACCGGTAAAATCAGCTTTGATGCGTTTATCCGGGCGGCAGTGGATAAAGGCGTATGCGGAAGATCATTAAACGAAGCAGCCAGAAACAAGATTTACTACAGCATCTCCCTGCTTCGGATGAAATTGGATGAATGATCGGCTTGACGAAATGGATGTTTTTGGGTGAATTTGTGGATATGGTTACGATGGATACCTTGAACATCACCCCGGAGATGCTCCGGCTTATCCCCAAATTGACGAATTCAAGGGCGCATGGAAGGCATTGGGGCTTCTGGCCCCAGAGCGGCTTACCGCCTTGCGCCAAGTGGCAACCATTGAAAGTGTGGGTTCCTCCACGCGCATTGAGGGCAGCAAACTTTCTGACCATCGAGTGGAAAGTCTGCTGTCAACCTTTCCATCCATACCTTTACCACGCGTGACGAGCAAGAAGTGGCCGGATATGCGGAAACCATGGAACAGGTTTTTCAGGCGTGGCAACATATCACTTTGACAGAAAATCATATCCGCCAGCTTCACCGGGACTTGCTCCGCCATAGCGATAAGGACACACGCCACCGAGGCCACTATAAAAATGCTCCCAACAGTGTGGCCACTTTCGACGCTCACGGGCGACAAATAGGCATTGTCTTTGAAACAGCCTCTCCCTTTGACACGCCACGACTCATGCAGGAGCTTGTGGAGTGGACAAATGCCGCGTTTGACGTATGTATGGTCCGCGCCCCGGAGTCAAGAAGAAATCCGAAAGGTCTTATCATTTTCACGAGATTTGATTAACTTTGCGCTAAAACAGTCTCCTTCCTGGACATCTTCTTGATAGGTTCAGGCTCTGATGGCTTGCGGAGAGTGCATACATGTATCCGGCTTTCGCTTTTGCGAGCCATGATGAAATCCGCACGATGGGCTCCTATCATCGTTTCAGGGTTGTTACCTTTGCGCAACGCCGGAGTTCCCCATCGTCGGCTCTGCCGTTTGCTCATCAGTTCTGAGATTTCTTACGCGATGCTGTAATCCTGACGGTACTCCTCACTCTTAGCCAATACGTTCCACAGAATTCTTGCTGTCTTATTGGCCTGTGCAACTATCGCCACAAACTTTCCTCGGCGCATTGCCACTTCCTGCATCCATTGGGCCCTTCTATCTTCCTGCGGCTGTTTGTATTGCCAGAACAGCCAGAGAGATCGCGCCCCCTGAATGAGAAGTTTGCGGATGTACGCATTGCCTCGCTTGCTGATGCCGAGCAGTTTCTGCTTGCCCCCTGAGGAATATTCTCTTGGAGTCAGACCAAGACAGGCTGCGAATTGACGCCCGTTCTTGAAGTGGCGAGCATTACCCATGTGCGCAGTGACAGCCGTAGCCGTCAGCACACCGACACCGGGTATCCGCATCAGCCGAGTACAGTCCTCGTCTGCTTTCGCCATGCTGACAAGCTGCTTTTCCAGTTCCCCGACCCGCGTATCCAGTTCTCTCAGCTCATCCTCTCAGATCCTCATGCATTGCCGTGAAGAGTTGTTTGAAGGCTGCGGAAAGTCTCATGTCGTCTGGAGCGATCAGCAAGGGCAGTTCACGCCGCACCCAGGCTATCCCTTGAGGAATGATGATACCTGTCTCATGGAGAAGAGCCCGAATCTGCCCGAAATCTGATTGACGAGTGCGGTTCTGTTGCCGACATGACGCTCACGGACTTTATGCAAGGCCATGAGCTGTTGTTGATCAACGGTTTTGATGCTGACAAACTTCGTACTCGGTCTGCG
>NZ_CANRLT010000033.1 GCF_947631555.1 uncultured Mailhella sp.
AAAAAGAACCCCTCAAAATTTGGGGGACGGTGAAAAACGGCGAGATCGTTCTCGCAGCCGCTCCCGCGATCACGGCCAGATCCACCGTGCCGAGGTCGATGCCCAGCTTCGCGGCGTTGCGGGCAAAGGCGTCGCTTTGGCCGGTGTCGAACAGAATACGGTGCTTCGGAGTTTCCAGAAGGAGACTCAGTCCATGTTCGGACTCGATGTCCGAACGGCAGGCGGTGTTTTCCAGAAGGACGGTGACGTTCACGGGCGGTCTCGCAGAAGAAGGTTTCGGCCGGCAAGCCATGGAAGAAAGCGCCGCGCTCCGGCTTGGGGAACAGCGGGCAGAGCGCAAGTCTTCTTTCTATGCCGCGTTTGCCGAACCTCCGTCAAGCCGCGGCAGGGCGCTTTCGGGCATAAAAAAGGCGAAGCCGCGAAGCTTCGCCTTTTGGTTATTGTTTGATGCCAAGTAGTTTATATGCGTTTTTATATAATATTTTATCTTCTTCTTGTTTTGTAAAGTTATAACTTTTTAAATCAACAACAGCGTCTTGTATTCCATAACATGGGTAAGCAGAACCAAATATGATACGGTCACAGTTCATCCATCGGCATCCATTGATATACATTTCGCGTCCAGGTGTCCATGGATTGTGCATATACAGATCAGGAATGAGCCATATATTATGGTGCATCATGGCCACATTAAAAATTTGAGGGATCCACGGATAGCAGGCATGAGCTATAACGATTTGCAGTCTGGGGAAATCGTTGGCAATATTCTGAATATGTACTGGATTGCTGTATTCCAGTGTAGGCCCCTGATATAAGCTCACGGTAAGCACGATAGGAAGGGCGGCCTGCTCGCACAATGAGTATATGGGGTAATATACCGCATCGTCAGGAAGACGGGGAGGATCGTTCCAGCCGGGTTCCAAGGCCACGCCGCGAAAACCGTAGCGGATGCATTTCTCCAGTTCCTTCACGGCGGCAAATATGCCTGAAGAAAGATCGATGCCTCCGAAGGGAATGATTTCGTCAGGGTACAGTTCTGCAAGTTCCTTTACGTCTTCGTTGGGGACGGATGAGGCTTTGTCTCCGATGTTCCGGGCCATGACGACGCCTTTTTCCACTCCTGCTTTTTTCATTTCCTGAAAGAACAGCTCCATGGACTTCTCGTGTGCCGATGGCAGGTAGGAGCCGCGCAGAGCCATAGGACCGGCGCTGTTACAGACCGGGTTGAAAATGGAAAGATTCCTGAATCCCTTGAACGGTGGCCGAAGTCGAAAATCAACGATCATGATTCCTCCTGTTCCTGAATGGTGTCTCGCGCTGAGGAACGCTCAGGCTACGAACCTTTCGCCAAGCTGAACGAGTGCAAAGTTTTTCAGTCTTGTCATCAGAACATTATCGAGCTTGATGTCTCCCATCCGATAATCTCGCCCCAGTTGTTGATACTTTTGTGTACCTAATCTGTGATAGGCGAGTAGCTCATAGGAGATATTTTTTCCAGGCAGTGCGGCCACGAAAGCACAGAGTTCCCGTATCGCGTCCTCGGAGTCATTAAAGCCTGGTATAACTGGTGTGCGCAGCAGTATCGGTAGATCTCTGAATTCGGCACACAGTTTTTTGATGTTCTCAAGGATCAGGCTGTTTTCCACCCCTGTGTACGCTTTATGAAGTGAGGCGTCCGTGTGCTTGATGTCGAAAATAAGCGTATTGAGATGGGCCGCAGCCCCCCGGAGCACCTCGTAAGGAGCCTGTCCGCAGGTCTCCATGGCAGTATCCAGATAGCGTCGTTCCGCCTCACTGAGGAGTGCCAACAGAAATTCCGGCTGAAAACAGGGTTCTCCTCCGGACACGGTAAGTCCACCGGAGCTTCTCTGATAAAAGACGGCATCCTTTTCTACTTCTCTCAGTGCCTCTTCTACAGTTATATATTTCCCAAAAATTTTTAAAGCGCCGGCATGACAGACTGAAGAACACCTCTCCCTGCAAAGGGATGCATGGCATTTTTTTCTTTCTATGACAGGGAAACCTTCCTGCTGAGAAAAGGAAATTGCCTGATTCGGACATATGTCCGCACATGTGCCGCAGGCCTTATGAGTCAGACAACGTGTGCTGTTGAACGCGAGTTCGTTCTGAGCAGACTGAGATTCAGGATTACTGCACCAGCGGCAATGCAAAGGACAGCCTTTGAAAAACAGAATAGTTCGTATGCCTGGACCATCATGTACACTGTATTTCTGAATATTGAAAATATGTCCTGTGACAAGTCTGTCCTGCATGATTTTCTCCTGAGGGAGGACTTTCCTGTACAGAAAGTCCTCCCTGTTTATTAAAGTTCCGAATGTTCAGTTCTGGCAATCAAATCGTTCTGAAGATCTGGCGTCAGATCAACGAAGTAAGCACTATAGCCGGCTACGCGGACGATGAGACTGCGATATTTCTGCGGGTCTTTCTGAGCGGCCAGCAGTGTGCTTCGGTTGATGACGTTGAACTGTACATGCCAGAGTTTGAGATCAATGAAGGAGCGGATAAAATCTATGAGACGACGGGTTCCCGTTCTGCCTTCCACAGTTTTTGGATTGAACTTGAGGTTCAGCATACGGGCCGCACGGTTGATCATATCACGGTTTTTGGAGGCATCGTTGCTGAGCAGTACACCCGTCGGCCCGTTGACATCGGCTCCGTGAGAAGCGGAAGTTCCATCAGAGAGAGGCGTCCAGGCTTTTCTGCCGTTAGCAGAAGCAGAGACCACGCGGCCGAAGGGGACATGTGCCGTTACAGGTACATAACGAGTATCCATGTAGATCCCGAGTTCTTTACCGTATTTCTCGAAAAACTTCATGGTATGTCTTTCCACGGCGTGCCCGATAGAGTCTGCATACGGATCATTGTTCCCATAGCATGGGCAGTTCTTCAGCAGTTCCTGGACGTTTTCATATCCTTTGAAATCTGCATCCAGGGCTTCCAAAAGCTTGTCCATAGTTAAGGATTTGTCTTCGTACACGGTTTTTTTGATGGCTGCGAGGCTGTCGATCAGTGTGCCGTAGCCGATGAAATCAGCCAGTCCGCTTTCATATCCTTCAGGAATATGTTCGGTGTGCAGATCGAGACAGTATTTCATGCATAGATCGTGCAGGCTGGAACTCATGGGGACGGCAAAGAATTTCTGCCGCATCTTGTTTGTGATGTACTGAATATCCAAAGCGATACGCAGATAATTGGACTGCTGAACAAGAAAAGCGTTCCAGAAGTCTTCCCAAGTCTTCAGATTTCTGGGATCACCTGTCTCCACCCCCATCAGCTTGTCGCCGAATTTTTTCATGCGGCCGTTATTGAGTACCAGCTCCAATTCGGCAGGCATATTGATGTAAAGCCCACCGGAGGTATAGGTGTCACGGTTTGGCATACGAGTCTCTGTGCACCCGCTGACGGTATAGTCGTAGGCTTCGGCGAGAGGCGCGCCCTTGGCTATCGTAATGGGGATGATCTCTTCATCGTTGAATAGTTTGGGATATCCCGTGCCGAATTTTATGGTTTCGGCGATATCGGCAAGAAAGCGTTCTGGAGAACGAGCGTGTACGCGGGCGGCTAGGTCGGGATAGTGCAGGGGAAATTCTCTTTTGGATTTCAGGAACAGGTAGGACAGTTCGTTGGTCGCGTCTTCGCCTTCCGGAGTCTGACCTCCTATGGTCACGGCTTCCCAGTGGGCATATCCCTGATTGAAGGACGTTCCCTGAGCGGAGATATACATTTCAATGAACTGCGCCATACCGCACCACACACACTCCAGAAGTTCCATCGCCTGAGGGTCGGTAAGTTTCCCATTGTCCTTATCCTGTTTATAAAGTGGATACAAATACTGATCCATGCGGCCATTGGAGATTGTAGTACCTGTGCGTTGTTCCAGGCGTGAGAACATCTGCACGAAGAACTGACTTTGCACGGCTTGGTGGAAGGTTTTGGCAGGATAGGCCGGCACCTGGCGGCAGTTTTCTGCAATGAGCAGAAGCTCGGCTTTGCGTACGGGATCCTTTTCTGCCGCGGCCATTTCCTCGGCCTTTTCCGCATGCCGTCTGGCCCAGAGCATAATGGCATCGCTGACGATGATTACGGCTTCCAGGAAGGGACGTTTTTCGTGATATGCCGTGGGACTGTTGGGATCCAGAGCGTCAAGACGTTCCTGAGCTTCCCGCCGGATATCCATGAACCCGCGTTTGATGACTTTTCCATAGTCATGAACCCACTGGAGCGAGGAACGCCAGGACGCCGTTTCATTGACGAGATAGCGTGGCAGGGTTCCAGCCTCATCCATGAACAGAATATCGTGCAGTTCCTGTGGAACCGCAGCGTTGAAGTTTTCATGGTAAGTCTTTCCTTTCCAGTACGGTCCTATCTCTTCTTTGATGATGCGCATATTTTCAGGAGAAATGAATGCCGTTCCGCCTTCGCGTTCTCCGAGTTTGTCAAGGAACGTCTCATAAAAGTCGCCCTCGATTTCAGGATAAAGGATGCCATAGCGGCCTTTGCAGCCCAGACGTCCGGCCAGCAGCTGGTAGTCATCAATATAGATGGTGATATTACTTGCAATATGGTAAAGCGCCTTTGCCCAGCGAAGGTTCAGAGGCTGTCCCTCAGTTTCCTTCATGCTTCTGGTAAAATACAAGGCACGCTCTACATCCAGAACCGGTTCAAGCCCATCAAAGGTCTGCACAATTTTATGTACCCTCGGATGTTCTTTGGAAAACACATCTTCACCGATTCCAAGGATACGTTTTTCCTGCCCAGAAAGAGTAGGTGATTCCTGATCAAGGCAGCAGGAAGCACAAGCAGAAGAATCCAACATGTCACAACTCCTTTTATAAATGGTTATTGCATAAGGTTGGGAAGCAGGAGAGAGAGGGAGGGGACAAACGTGACGAGTATCTGGCAGACGAGAAGTGCCAGCAGGAAGGGAACACAGGCCTTTGCCAGACTTTCCACTGATACGTTACCAACGGACGAGCCTACAAACAGATTGACTCCGATAGGGGGAGTCACAAAGCCGATAGCCAGGTTTACGGTCATCAGAACTCCGAAATGGATAGGATCGATACCAAAACTGACAACGATCGGAAGCAGAAGAGGGGTAAGAATGAGGATGGCCGCGAGTGCTTCCATGAACGTGCCGATGATAAGCAGAATAATGTTCAGGATGATCAGCAGCAGGAATTTGCTGCTGGTAAAGCTCATGATGAAGTCGGCAAGCATTTCCGGAATGGATTCAATGGTAATGATGTTGCCGAAAATGCCGGCCATGGCAAAAATAAACAGTACGTTGCTGCCGGTCACACAGGTTTCGACACAGCAGTCGAAAAGCTTTTTGAAGTTTATTTCCTTATAGACGAACATCCCTACATACATACCGTAAAAAGCGCCAACTGAAGCAGCTTCCGTAGGTGTCGTGATCCCGCCGTAGATACCACCAAGGATAAGAATGGGAACCATAAGTGCCCATCGAGCCCCTGCAAGAGCTTGTAACCGTTCTCCTGCGGCTTGTGGAGCCACGCCGCGCCAGTTGTTCTTTTTGGATATCATGTAGGCGACCAGCATTAGAGCGCCACCGCAAAGCAGTCCGGGCAGTACTCCTCCGGCGAAGAGCTTGGCAATGCTCTGTTGAGAAGAGATGCCGTAAATGAGCAGGGGATTGCTTGGCGGGATCATCACCCCAATGATGCCTGCGCAGGTGACGATGGCTACGCTGAACGTTCTGCTGTATCCGCGCTCGACCATGGCGGGGATGGTGATGCAGCCTATGGCCGCAACTGTCGCTGGGCCAGAACCACTGATGGCGGCAAAAAACATGCAGGTTGCTATGGTGGCCAGAGCCAGACCGCCTGTTTTATTGCCCAGAAAGGCATCGGCAAGTTTGAGCAGTCTGACGCTTAGACCTCCTTCGCCCATGAATACGCCGGTGGCAATGAAAAACGGGATGGCCATAATGGCGGCATTATCTATGCTGGTGTATGTGATTTGGGCAATATAATCGGAAGGTATGGTGTCACAGGCCCATATGACGGCCAGACAGGAAAGGGCGATACTCACGGCAACGGGAGTACTAAAGGCAAGAAAGAACAGAAAGTAACACAAAAGAACGGCAGGCGCGCTTTCCCAGTCTTCATACAAAAACAGGGGGGCGAGGATCGTAGCGGTCAGGAGCAATCCCGCAATGATGGGAAGGAAACCTGCGGTCCGACAGGAGACATACAGTCTCTGAAAAAGTCTCAGAATGATCAGCCCGAAGCCCACGGGGAGGATGGAATAAGGAATGATATAGGAAATATGCAGTGCCGCTGAACTTTGAGGAAAACGCTGTATCATAGCGATGTGATCAAGTCCTTTGATGACAACAACGCAAGAAAAAATAAGAAACAAGAAAGTGTTTGCATTATCTACAATATGTTTGCTTGTATCGTTAAGCATATTATAAATTACTGTTACTTTTATATCTTTGCTGTATTTTATAATTAGAGGTATTGCAAGATATGTTATCCAAACAAAAATAAATCGTGAAATTTCTTCAGTTCCAACAACAGAATCTGCATTTCCAGAAAAAATATTGATAACAATATATCTATATACGGTTTGAAAAAATATAACATGTATTATAACAAGAAGACCAGTGAAAAGAAAAACTTTTTCAGCATTTGAATCAAGCCATTGGAGGGTTTGTTTTGCGCTCATATCCGCCTCGCTTAATAAATTAACTCATTGAATTGTGCGATGAAAAAGGAAAATTTGATAAGAAGTCTTCTGGCCGCCCGGCGAAGACATCCCCTGTCCGTTTTCAGGTGAAACGGACAGGGGACAGAAAGTTATTTCATGGCATCCATAAACAGCGCATAGGCCTCAGGAGAAACCTTGGAACGGAATTCTTCCCATACGCCTTTAGTGAGTTCCTTCAGGCGTGCGTAGTCTTCCGTTGAGCACATGTTGATGGTGACACCTTTGGATTTTAATAGGTCATAAGCCTCAACATTAATCTTAGCGCTGAGTGCCCGTTCATAGGCGACCGCTTCCGCAGCAGCTTCCTCGATGATGGCGCGCTGTTTATCCGTCAATGATTTCCATAAATCCAGATTCATGACCAGTACATGGCCGTAGTAGTTGTGCTTTGTATCAATCAGGTATTTGGCAACATCACCAACGTCACCAAGGGCAGCCATGGAAGCATTGTTGATGGCCATGGCATCGACCGTTCCCTGGCGCATGGCGGTCACAGTTTCACCCCACGGCATGGGGATAGGATACATGCCCAGGGCTTTGGCTACGGCCATTTCCACTATGGAATCCGTGATGCGAACCTTGATGTTTTTTAAGCCGTCAATAGTGGATATGTTCTTGTTGTGCATCTGAAAATCACGATATCCAACATCCCCAAAACAGATAAGTTTCAGATTGATATCGTTCAGTATTTTTTCGTAGTGCTTGCCAAGGGGACCAGAATCCATGGCCGTAAACAGTTTTTGCAGTGCCTGAGGATCCATGGGGTCAATGACATAGGGCATATCGAAGAGCAGAAAATCAGGAGCAAATAGGGAAAGGTTGCCCGTAGAGCAGGAACTCATGGAAAGGCTGCCTTTCTGTGCTCCTTCTGTCGTGACACGGTCACTGCCCAGGATGCAGTCGCCGTATACTTTGAGTTTGATGCTTCCCCCGGATTTTTGTTCAAGAAGTTCACTGAACTTCAGCCAGCCGAGCGACACCTGATCTCCCTTGGTCATGGGATGCCCAAGCCGTAGGTTTAGTTTTTTTTCCGCAGCATCGCAATGCCCGGCCAGAAGCAGACCGGCAAGACCGAGACAAAGAGCGCAAAGGGCGTATCGCGAAAAAGCTCTCATCTTTTTCTCCTGTTAAAATTTTCGGTTGCAAACTACTCCTGTCTTAGATGAACTCCCTGCATGCATGAAAGTTACCTCTTATCCTTTTAAATACTAATCTCTGAAAAAATATCGATAACACTTGTTATCGATGAGAAGTTTTTTTAATTAAATGCGTGTGCCCTCCCTGAGGCGTTCACAGGGAGAGCAGTTGAGAGAGAATGGAGATTTTTGGTGAAGCGGTAGGCAGACAGGAAGTAAATTGAAGATATCGTTTCTACTTGCGAATGATAACTTTGTTCTTTGATGTTTTAATGTCCATTTCTTTTTTTAATTCAGAAAATGCTCTGCTTATAGAAACAGAAGATACATTAAGTAAAACTGCAAGATCTTTTTGGCTTAAATGAAGTTCTATTTCATTTTTATCTTTATTATTTATAAGATTAAATTGATTTGTAATAAAATATTTTAGTTGGTCTTTTAGGGAATGATTTTTAAAGTTTTGAAATTTAGATGTCATACTTATTGATTTGGTGGATAAAGTATAAAGAAGTAAAATTGCGACTTGAGGTAAATTAATAAGTTTATTTATAGCTTGCTGTGAGAATTTTGTAATAACAGTATCTTCAGCAACGATGATTTCATCCATGCTGTTGAGTTTTGAAAAATACCATCCTTCTCCTATAAATCCCTCTTTTAGGACATAGGCCAGATGCATTTCAAGATTGCGATCAGGTCTAAACCCAAGAATAGTGCCTTTATGAACATAGTAAATATGATTTACAATTTCATTATAGTGAATCAAAGTAGTATCTTTATAAAATACTTGTGTTTCTCCGAAACTGAATATTTCTTTAGGTGCAGAAGGTGCTTTCGACAGGTCAAAAATATGAGGAAATGAAGTCAAATCAAAATTGTATTGAGCTTTTATCATGTTTCACTCCTTTTGAGAAAGGTATTATGGAGATACTTGTATTCTCTACGGCAGAGGGCAATGGATGCTGACGATCCCGCTGGAGAAGTTTTGGCCGGCAAGCCGTGGAAGGAAGCGCCGCGCTCCGGCTTGAGGGGTGAATATCGGAGAAGAGTGGAAGTCCTCTCTCTCTCTCTCTCTCTATATATATATATATATATATATAACGCGTTTGCCGGAACGCCGTCAAGCCTCGGCAGTGCGCTTTCGGGCATAAAAAAGGCGAAGCCGCGAAGCTTCGCCTTTTCCTGTGCAACCTGAATCGTCAGAGATTCTTTTTGAAGAAGGCCTCTATGGTGTCGAAGGGGATCTTGTCCAGGTTGTCGTAAAGGTCAACGTGGCTCGCGCCGGGGATGATGAGCAATTCCTTGTTGCCGCCCTTGAGCTTTTTGAAGGCGTCTTCGCTGAAGTAGCGCGAATGCGCCTTTTCGCCGTGGATGAGCAGGACGGCGCTGCGGATTTCGCCCGCGTAACTGAGCAGGGGCATGGTCATGAAGGACAGGGCGGAAGTGGTGTTCCAGCCCGCGCCGCCGTTGAGACTTCGGGGATGGTAGCCGCGGGGCGTCTTGTAGTAGGCGTAATAGTCCTTCACAAACTGAGGTTCATTGCCGGTGAGCTTGTCCGGCAGTCCGCCTGCGGAAGCGATGGTTCCGCTGCGGGCGTCTTTTGTGCGCTGTTCGTTCAGCTGAGTGCGCAGCTTG
Source organism: uncultured Mailhella sp. (assembly GCF_947631555.1). Taxonomy (GTDB): domain Bacteria; phylum Desulfobacterota; class Desulfovibrionia; order Desulfovibrionales; family Desulfovibrionaceae; genus Mailhella. The sequence goes on from NZ_CANRLT010000033.1 coordinate 9,525, forward strand.
TAGCGGGCGTCCGCATCCATGGCGTCAAAATAGCCGTTAGCGGTCACGCGGCTCATGTCGTACATGGTCGAGGCCACGGTCGCCTTGATGCGCGTGTCCATGGCCGCCGCGTTAAGTCCCATGCCGCCGAAGCCGCAGATGCCGATAATCCCGATGCGCCCGGCGTCCGCCTGATCCAGCGTGGTGAGAAAATCCACGGCGGCGCAGAAGTCTTCCGTATTGATGTCCGGAGAGGCCACAAAGCGTGGTTCGCCGCCGCTTTCGCCCGTGTAGGAGGGATCGAAGGCCAGCGTCAGAAAGCCGCGTTCGGCCATGGTCTGGGCGTACAGGCCCGAAGCCTGCTCCTTCACCGCGCCGAAAGGCCCGCTCACGGCGAGGGCCGCAAGTTTTCCCTGCGCGCCCTTCGGGGTGTAGAGGTCGGCCGCAAGGGTGATGCCGTAGCGGTTTTTAAAGGTGACTTTCTGGTGATCCACCTTGTCGCTTTTGGGAAACGTCTTGTCCCACGCAGTTTCGAGTTTCATGGCCTTGTCTTCCTTCAAGAGTGCGTTGTCGGTGCTACTGTCTGCGGCCAGGGCGTTTCCTGCAAGAAGAGACATCCCTGCAAGGATTCCCGCCGCCAGTTTTTTGCATAGGCTCATGGTATCCCCCCATGGTTTCGGATGAGCCGGAGGAAGGACGCTGAAGACCTCTTTCCGGCGTTTTTCTTCCTTTTAACCAGAGCTGCGAGTCGTGGCAAATACTTATATCAAATAAGATGATATAGAAAAAAGGAATAATACTCGTGAACAGGCTGTGAGAGAAGCGGGGCCTTCGGGCAGCCGGCGGGAGGCTGGTCAGCGCACCTCCCCGAAAGCTGCCTGAATTTTCTTGAGGAATATCTCGGCGGCCGGGGAAAAGACCTGATACTTTTTCCAGACGATGTTCAAGCCCGCTTCCAGCCGGGGTTCCAGAAGGCGGAAACAAAGATTGCTGTGTTCGGAGGTGTCAACAAGCCCGTCCAGAGTAAGGACATGGCCTATCCCGCTTTCCACCAGGTGGGTTGCGTTGTAGACGAGGTTGAGCGTCGCCGCCACGTTCAGCTTTGCAAAATCGTCCTTGAACCACTCGATGAACTCGTTTCTTGCTGAAGTGCGGCGTATGGCCTGCCGGGAAAGGATAAGCGGCTCACCGATGAGGTCCTGCCGGGTGATGGCCGGGCGTGCGGCTAGGGGGTTGTCCTTGCGCGTGATGACGCCCCAGACATCCTTTTCAGGCAGGTTGACGTAGTCGTATCGTGAAAGATCGGCGGGCTGAATCAGGACGCCGAAATCCAGCAGCCCCTTGTCCAGGCGTTCCGTCACGTCTTCGAGATTGCCACTGTACAGATGGATATGGATGTCCGGGTACTCCTGCCGCAGTTCGCGGAGGACTTCAGCCACATGCCGCATGACCCGCGTCTCTCCAGCGCCGATGTAGATGTCGCCCCCGATGCGCTCTTTTTTGACGGCAAATTCCGCTTCCGTCTTTTCAAACATCTCCACGATTTCTTCCGCCCGTCTGCGCAGGCGCATACCGTCCGTCGTCAGGGAGACGCTGTGGCTGTGCCGGACGAAAAGCTGAACGGACAGCTCGTCTTCCAGTTCCCGGATCTGACGCGAAAGCGTGGGCTGGGTGACGTGCAGGAAGTGGGCCGCAGCCGTTACGCTGCCTTCTCTCGCCACCGCCAGAAAGTACCGCAATACCCGCGCATCCATCCCGAGTCTCCTTGCCAGGTCTCCCCGCCGGGTTTTCCTGTCGGATTTCCTTCGTTAAAAGTTCCCCTGCGGCCTGAAACAGGCCGAAGCCGGAGTTCCCCTGTCATCCGCAGGGGGGCAGTGCGCGGAAGAGGCGCACGGCTCAGATTTCTTCGGCTTCGTCCCCGCAGCTTCCAAGGATGCGGAAGCAGGTGGCGGGCACAAGCAGCGTTCCGGACTGTTCCAGCCTGCGCACGGCGGTGTGTATGGCGCGGCCCGTGGTCTCGTGCGTCATGAAGATGAGCGGGACGCGGTCGTTTTCCTTCGCCTTCTGGAGGATCTGGGCGAAGCTGATGTCCTCTTCGGTGAACACAGCCGCAATGTCGCGGAGCACGCCGGGGGTGTCGCGCACGGTGGCGCGTACATACCACGGACTCACGGCTTCTTCGGAGGGCAGAATTTCGGCATCGGGCAGGGGATCCACAAAGCCGGTGTTGTCGCCGGAGCCGTTCTCGGCGCTGCGGCGGGCCAGGGCGAGCAGGTCCCCGAGCACGGCGCTGGCCGTGGGGCGGCGTCCTGCGCCGAGACCGTGGAGGAACAGGGAACCCACGGCGTTGCCTTCCACACGCACGGCGTTATAGGCCCCGTTGACGCGGGCGAGCAGCAGGGTGTGGTGCATGAGGGCGGGAAAGACACCGGCTTCGATTTTGCCGTCCACTTCCCGTGCCTGCCCGATGAGCTTGATGCGGCAGCCGAATTCCCGCGCAAACTTGATGTCCAGAGGGTTCAGTCCGCGTATGCCCTCCACGGCGAGGCGGGAGAAGGGATAGTTCCGGCCCCAGGCCAGGCGGATGAGCAGGGTGAGCTTGTGGGCGGCGTCCTGTCCGTCGATGTCCAGCGAGGGGTCGGCTTCGGCAAGCCCCAGTTCCTGTGCTTCCCGGAGCGCGGTGGGGAAGTCGAAGCCGTGCTGATTCATTTCCGAGAGAATGTAGTTGGACGTGCCGTTGAGTATGCCCATCACCGAGGTGATGTGGTTGCCCGCAAGACTGTTCTTGAGTGTCTGAATGATGGGAATGGCCCCGGCCACGCTGGCCTCGTAGCCGATAGCCACGTTCTTTTTCTGCGCCAGGGCAAAGATTTCGCGGCCGTGTTCCGCAAGCAGGGCCTTGTTGGCCGTGACCACGGATTTCCCGTTTTCAATGGCCCGCATGACCAGATGCCGTGCGGCTTTGGTCCCGCCCATGAGTTCCACCACGATCTGGATGTCGGGATCATCCGCAAGGCTCATGACATCACTTGTGAGGGCAACGCCCGCGGGAAGTTCGCGCTTTTTGGAGAGATCGTGTACGGCGGCGGTCTTGATGACAATTTCCCGGCCGGTTCTGCGGAGTATGTCGTCATGATTCTTGATGAGCATTTCCACAAGACCGCTGCCGACCGTGCCGAGTCCGGCAACGCCGATGCAAAGCTTCTGAGGCATGAAACTCTCCGAAAGGGGAAGGCTGAGGTTGTGCGCAGGGCGGGCGGGTCTGCCATGCCCGCGGAAATCCGCAGATCTGTGCGCTGCGGCGCAGACGGGAAGTCCAGCGGGGCTGCGGGGCTTGTCCCGCCTTGAAGATATCGCTCATTTATAGTAGTTTACCGGGGGAGTTGTAAAGGGGGCGCTCCTGCGGGCGTCCGTCTCCCTCGTTTTTCAGCAGGGCGGCTGGGTTCGCCGCGGCGGTTTGGCATGGAGCAGCTTGAGATACAGAACGGCGAAGCGCGGGAAACGCTTGCGGGCACGCTGGAGCGCGTGGTCTTCCACAATGAGGAAAACGGCTGGACCGTGTTCCGCATGAATGTGGAAGACCGCGAAGACTCTGTGGCCGTGGTGGGCGTCATGGCTGTGCCGCAGCCTGGGGCCCGTATCCGTGCCCAGGGGCGCTGGGTGAATCATCCGCGCTTTGGCCGTCAGTTCCAGATGGAGACGTGGAAGGAAGAACTTCCGGCCACGGAGGAGGGGATACGCCTTTTTCTGGCCTCGGGCTGCATACGCGGCATCGGGCCGAAGTGGGCAGACCGTATTGTGGAGCGCTTCGGCGCGGCCACGCTGGACATCATGGACACCGAGCCGGAGCGTATGCTGGAGCTGCCGCGCTTCGGCAAAAAGCGGCTTGCCGAGATGAAGGCGTCATGGCAGGAACATCAGGGCATACGCGAACTCATGATCTTCCTTCAGCCCCACGGCGTGACGGCGGGCACGGCCATGCGTATCTACCGCGAGTACGGGCAGGATTCCCTGGAAGTGGTGCGGGAGAACCCCTACCGGCTGGCCATGGACATACGCGGCATAGGCTTTACCACCGCCGACGCGCTGGCCAAAAAGCTCGGCTTTGAGGAGAGCAGCCCCCTGAGGGCCGAAGCCGCCATGCTCTATCAGCTCGTGCAGCTTACGGAAGAAGGGCACGTCTACTACCCCCGCGATCTTCTGCTTGAGCTTGCCGAAGAGAAGCTCGCCGTGCCCGCACCGCTGGGGGAACGGGCGCTGGACGAGCTGGAACGGGAAGAGCGGGTGGTTCTTGAAGATCTCGGCGACCACACGGGCGTCTACCTGACGCTCAACCACAGGTACGAATCCCAGATCGCCTTCTACCTTAAAAGGCTGCTGCATTCCCCCAAATCCGTGCATTTTTCCCAGCCCCGCAAGCTAGTTGCCTCTGTCATCCGGGAAATGCCCTTCGCCCTTGCCGAGGAGCAGAAGCAGGCCGTGTACACGGCGGCCTCGTCCAAGGTCATGGTGCTGACCGGCGGGCCGGGCACGGGCAAGACCACGATCCTGAACGCCGTCATCAAAGTGTTTCAGGAGGCAAGGGCCAGAATTCTGCTGGCCGCGCCCACGGGCAGAGCGGCCAAGCGCATGTCCGAGGCCAGTGGCTTGGAAGCCAGGACCATACACCGCCTCCTGGAATACAGCCCTTCCGAAGACGGCTTCAAGCGCAACGAGAACAATCCTCTGGCCTGCGGCCTGCTCGTGGTGGACGAAGCCTCCATGATGGACACCATGCTCATGTACCATCTGGTGAAGGCCGCACCCCTTGGCGCCACGTTCATCCTGGTGGGCGATGTGAATCAGCTCCCCTCCGTGGGGCCGGGCAACGTGCTGCGCGATGTCATCGCCTCGGGCGTGGTCCCGGTGGTGGAGCTGGTGGAAGTGTTCCGGCAGGCGGCGGAGAGCGACATCATCTGCAACGCCCACCGCATCAACAAGGGCGAACTGCCCGAACTGAACCAGCGCAGCGGCCGCAAAACCGACTTTTACTTCTTCCGGCAGGAAGACCCCGAAGCCGCGGCATCCCTTGTTGTGGAACTGGTACAGGACAGAATACCGCGCACCTTCGGCTTCCGCTCCGAAGATATTCAGGTGCTTTCCCCCATGCTCCGCGGAGCCGTGGGCGTGAACAGCCTGAACCGCAGGCTTCAGGACGCCGTGAACCCCCAGCCCGCGGCACTGGTGCGGGGCGACCGCCAGTTCAGGCTGAACGACCGCGTCATGCAGATCCGCAACAACTACGACAAGGACGTTTTCAACGGAGACACCGGAACCATCATCTATCTGGACACGGAGGAGCGCGAACTGACCGTGCGCTTTGACGACCGCGCCGTTGATTACCTCTGGGAGGAAATGGACGAGCTTATTCCGGCCTACGCCATTTCCATCCACAAGTCTCAGGGCGGGGAATATCCGGTGGTGGTCATCCCCCTCATGATGCAGCACTTCATGCTGCTTCAGCGCAACCTTGTCTACACGGCGGTGACGCGGGGCCGGAAGCTGGTGGTGCTGGTGGGCGAGTGGAAGGCTCTGGCCATCGCCGTGAAGAACAACCATATCCGCCGCCGCTACACCTGGCTGGCGCACCGGCTGGCGGGAAACGAAGGCTCCGTCCTGGCCGCGATGCTTCCTGAAACCGGCGTGGAACAGCGGAAGGTTCGCGAAGAAGAGGAAGAATGGTGATGTGTTCCGTCCACGCGCGAAGACTTTTCTCGTCCGCCCTTACGGCGGCTGCACTTGCGGCGGTCCTGCTGCTGGCGGGCTGCGCGGGGTCGCCCCGTGTGCCCCAGCCCCAGAACGCCGCGGGCGAGGTGGCCGACCTTGCCGAAGTTCCCCAGAGCCTGGCATGGTTTGCCGGCCGTGCTCCCGTGGCGCTCCTGCGCACGGAGGACGGGGCTGCGCGGGACATGCGGCACTTCCGCAGGCGTTTTTTTGCGGCGTGGCAGTCCGCGAAGCCGTCTCGTGATACTTTGAAGTTCTTCCGTACCGTGCTGGAAGGTTCCCGCCTGGGTTATGCGGAAAATCTCCGCCCGTGGAGCGCTGACGCCTGGGCCGAAGTTCGCGAAAATGCGGACATGGCTTCCTGCCCCGGCAAGGCGCGTGCGGCCATCACCACGCACGGCACGGATCTGCGCCTTGCGCCGACCCTGCGCCCCCGCTTCGCACGTGTGGAGGGCGCGGGGCAGGGCTATCCCTTTGACGATCTTCAGCAGACCGCGTTGCCCGTGGGAACGCCGCTCACGGTTTTCCATGCCACGCGGGACGGCGCCTGGTTTTTCGTGGAAACGCCGCTGGCCGAAGGCTGGATACAGGCGCGGGACGTGGCCTTTGTGGACAGGGATGTTCAGAACTTGTGGCAGTCCGCGCCCCTTGCCGCCTTCCTCGCGGACGGAATTCCCCTGCGCCCGGCCGGGGTGTATCAGGCCGGGGCCGGTCTTGGCACCGTGCTGCCCCTGGCGTCCCGGAACGGCGTCTTTGCGGTGTTTGTTCCGGTGCGGCGGCCCGATGGATATGCCGAAGCGGTCCCTGTCCCGATTCCGGAAGGAAAGAACGCCCTGGTGCCCATGCCTCTCAAGTTCACGGCGCAGACCGTCGCCCGCCTCGGGGACGGAATGCTGGGGCAGAGCTACGGCTGGGGCGGGCTTTACGGCAATCGGGACTGTTCGGCCATGATGCACGACCTGTTCGTGCCCTTCGGCATCTGGCTGCCGCGCAATTCCGCGGCGCAGGCCAGGAGCGGCCTTTTTTCCAGCCTCGAAGGGCGTTCCGCAAAGGAAAAGGACGCCGCTATTTTGCGTGAGGCGGAGCCCTTCCGCACCCTGCTCTGGATGAAGGGACACATCGGCCTCTATGTGGGCAAGCATGGCGGGCGGCCCGTGTTCTTCCACAACGTCTGGGGTGTGCGCAGCCGTCTGAACGATGGCAGGGAAGGGCGCGTCATCCTTGGCCGGGCCGTGCTGACCACCACCTCCCCCGGGCGGGAGAGGCCGGACGTGCGCCAGCAGGACCTGCTTATCGAAAGAATGCGCGGCATGAGCCTCATCGGAGGACGGCAGGATGACTGAACCGGCGTCCTTTACCTTTTACGCCGCGACCTTTGGCTGCAAGGTCAATCAGTACGAGACACAGGCCATACGCGAGTGGTGGCAGAGCCTGGGCGGTGTGGAGACGGAAGACCCGAAAGAGGCGCAGGTGATACTGGTGGCGTCCTGCGCGGTGACGGCGGAAGCCGTGAGCGACGCCCGGCAGCTCACCCGCAGGCTGGCGCGGCTCTGCCCTCAGGCGCGGATCTTTGCCGCAGGCTGCGCGTCCTCGGCGGAACCTCAGGACTTTTTGAGCTTGGAGGGCGTGACGGCGGTCATCCCTCAGGCGCAGAAGTTCGTCCTTCTGGAGAAGCACCCCCTCACGGCAGTGGATTTTTCCGCACCGGACACGCCGCAGGGGTATCCGCCCTTTGCCATCCGCACGTTCAAGCGTTCCCGTCCTGTGGTCAAGATACAGGATGGCTGTTCCCAGGGCTGCTCCTACTGCATCGTGCCGCTGACCCGCGGGCCTTCGCGCAGCCGTCCCGTGGCCGGGATACTGGCGGAAGTTCGCCGTCTCCTTGAGGCTGGCTACCGCGAAATCATGCTTTCGGGCGTGAACCTGCGGCAGTTCCATGCGGACGGCAGGAATTTCTGGTCGCTGCTGCGTCTTCTGGACAGGGAACTGGCCGAGGAGTGGCAGGGGCGGGCGCGCTTTCGCATAAGTTCCCTGGATCCCTCGCAGGTGACGGGGCAGGAAGGGCTGGAAACGCTGGAATCCTGCCGCATGGTCTGCCCGCAGCTCCACCTTTCCCTGCAGAGCGGAAGTCCGGCGGTGCTGAAGCGTATGCACCGCTCACCCTATGCGCCCGAGGACATCGTGACCGCAGTGCAGGCTGTGCAGCGCTTCTGGCCCGTGCTGGGACTGGGTGCGGACATCCTCATGGGCTTCCCCGGGGAGACCGAGGCCGAAACCGCGGAAACGCTGGATCTGGTGCGGGCCTTGCCCATGACCTACGCCCACGTCTTTCCCTATTCGCGGCGGCCCGGCACGGCGGCTGCCTCTCTTCCCGGGCAGCTTCCGCGTCAGGTCCGGCAGGAACACGCGGCGCGGGTGCGCGCCCTTGCTGCGGAAAAGCAGGCGCATTTTTTGCAGGCGCAGCTCAGGCTCCCGCACATGGCGGTGGCCTTCGACGGCGGGGGAGCGCGGCACGGCAACAACGAATGGTATGTGGACTGCCGCCTGGAAACGGGCGCGGCGGACTTCGGGCATGAACTTGTGGACTGCGCGCCCGTGCGCGTGGAAGACAGAACGCTTGTGGTTCGTCCCGTGCAGGCCAACGGGGAGGCCGGAGCCTTCCCCTACGCTACGGAACATCGACTGGGAGAATGACGGATGCCCCTTCGCAGTATGACTGGCTTCGGCCGCTTTCAGCAGGATGGCGGCGGCTTTGTGCAGATATGGGAGATACGCAGCGTCAACGGGCGCTTTCTGGATCTCAAGTGGCGGCTGCCGCCCCAGGCGCGCACCATGGAGGCCCGCTTTGAAAAGATTGTGCGCCGCTTTGCCTCGCGCGGGCGCGTGGATATAGCCCTGAATGTTCAGCGGACGGCGCAGGCCCGCGCTTCCTTCGATGCGGCGCAGGCCGGGTCCATGCTGGACGCTCTGCGGAGTTTCGCCTCTTCCCGCGGGGACATGTTCACCGTGGATTATATGTCCCTGCTCAGTGTGCCGCCCCTCTGGACTTCCGCCTCGGAAGCAGAGGAGGAAGAAGGTCTCTTCGACCGCCTCTCTCAGGGGCTGGAACAGGCGCTTCAGGACTGGAATGAATCCCGCGTGACGGAAGCCGCGTCTCTGGCGCGGGATCTGGAAGAGCGCTTCGCCCGCATGAGCGAATGGGTGGCCTTCATCGAAGAGCAGGCTCCCGGCATCAAGGCCGCCCGCTTCGAGCAGATCCGCGAACGCCTGACCGACATGCTCAAGAACGCAGGTTCGGAGCTGGACGAGTCCCGTTTCCTTCAGGAAGTCGTCATCCTTGCGGACAAGCTGGACGTGACGGAAGAACTCACGCGCCTGCGTTCCCATCTCCTGCGCCTTGGAGCGCTCCTGGCGGACGGCACGGACGCGGGCCGCAAGCTGGACTTCACGCTCCAGGAATGCTTCCGCGAAATCAATACCTGCGGCAACAAGGTGCAGGACGTGCAGGTCTCCCGCCTCGTGGTGGAGTGCAAGAACGAACTGGAAAAATGCCGCGAACAGGTGCAGAATCTGGAGTAGGTCATGCCCGTGCAGCAGCTTGTCAATGTGGGCTTCGGCAACTATGTGCTGGCTTCCCGCGTGGTCGCCATCGTGAATCCGGCCTCGTCTCCCATGCGCCGCCTGCGGGACGACGCGCGGGCCGAGGGAAGGCTGGTGGATGTTTCCCAGGGCAGAAAGACCCGCGCCATCCTGGTGACGGATTCCAACCACGTCATCCTGTCCGCCATTTCCGCAGACACACTGGGCCAGCGCATGGAGCAGCTGACTGCGGAGGCGCAGGACAGCACTGAAGAAGAGGAATCGTTATGAATACGCAAGAGAGCCGCCGCGGACTGCCGCTGGTGATCTGTGCGCCTTCCGGCGCGGGAAAGACCACGCTGGTGAACCGGCTGACCGCGGAATTTTCCCTGGACTTTTCCGTTTCCTGCACCACGCGCGCGCCCCGCGGCGCAGAGCGGGACGGGGTGGAATATTTCTTTCTCAGCCGCGAGACCTTTCTTGAGCGCCGCGACCGGGGAGAGTTTGCGGAATGGGCCGAGGTGCACGGCAATTTCTACGGCACGCCGCTTCAGCCGGTGCGTGAACATCTGGCAGAGGGGCGGGACATGCTCTTCGACATCGACGTGCAGGGCGCGGCTCAGCTTGCCCTTACCCTGCCGGAAGCGCGCTTTGTCTTCATCCTTCCGCCGTCTCTGGAAGTGCTGGAACAGCGCCTGCGCGGGCGCGGCACGGACGGCGAGGACGCCATCCGCCTGCGCCTTGCCAACGCCAGGAAGGAAATCATGGAAAGCCACTGGTTCCACGCCCTCATCGTGAATGATGACCTGGATCAGGCTTACGATGAACTGCGCGCCTTCTATGTGGCCTCACGCCTTCACCCTTCGCTCCGGCCGCGGCTGGCCCGCGCCGTGTGCGGCTGATGTGTGGGGGCGGCATGAAGGAATGGATTGCCCGCACCCGCAGGGACGGAATCGAAGCTTCAGAAGGGGAGCTGGCAGCCCTGTCCAGACGCTTCGGCGTTTCGGAACGCTTTGCCCGGATTCTCTGGCTGCGCGGACTGGACTCCCCGGAACAGGTGAAGACCTACCTCGACCCCGGCCTGCGCTATCTGGCGCACCCCGAGGGCTGGCCGGGCATGAGCCGCGCCGCGGAACTCATTGCGGACGGACTGCGTGCCGGAAAGAAGCTTGCCGTGTGGGGCGACTACGATGTGGACGGCGTCACCAGTACCGCGCTGGTGCGGCAGGTGCTGGCGCATTACGGTCATGAGGTGCTCTGGCATCAGCCCGAGCGCCAGACCGAAGGCTACGGCATGAACGTTGCCGGAGTGGAGCACCTCGCCGCCCAGGGCGTGCAGCTCCTCCTGACGGTGGACTGCGGCATTTCCAACGTGCAGGCAGTGGCGCGGGCAAAGGAACTCGGCATGACCGTGGTCGTCACGGATCATCACCTTCCCCCGGCGGCACTGCCGCAGGCAGACGCGCTCTGCGATCCCCGCCTGGCGGACTGCCCCTGCTCCTTCCTGGCCGGGGTGGGCGTGGTTTTCTTCCTCATGGCAGCCCTGAACGCCCGCCTTGCCGCCGCGGGCGGGCCGCGCTTCGACATGCGCCGCACCCTTGACCTTGTGGCCCTGGGAACCATTGCCGACATGGTGGAGCTGGAAGGGCAGAACCGCATCCTGGTAAAAAACGGCCTTCTCCTGCTGGCCGAGGCACAGCGCCCGGGCGTTTCCGAACTCAAGGCCGTGAGCGGCTACGCACCGCAGGCCGCGCTGGAGGCCGGGCAGGTGGTTTTCAGTCTGGCGCCGCGCCTCAACGCCGCCGGACGCATGGCCTCGGCGGAAACGGCGCTGGAACTGCTCTGTACCGGGGACTGTCACCGGGCCGCGGAACTGGCGCGGACGCTGGACGGCTACAACAAGGTGCGGCGGCAGGAGGAAGAGCGCATCACCGAAGAAGCCGTGGCCCAGGCCGAAGCCATGCCTGACGCTCCCGCGCTGGTCATCGCGGGCACGGGCTGGAATCAGGGCGTCATCGGTATCGTGGCCTCGCGCCTCGTGGAGAAGTACCACAAACCGGCGATCATCCTCTGTGAGGACGGGGATACCTTGAAGGGGTCTGGCCGTTCCATCAGCGCTTTTGATCTTCACGCCGGACTGACGCGTTGCTCCGGGGAACTTCTGGCCTACGGCGGCCACCGCATGGCCGCGGGTGTGCGCGTGCAGCCGGACAGACTGGAGGCTTTCCGGGAGCGCTTTCTGGAAGTTGTGCGGGAATGCCTGGGTCCGGAGCCGCTTCCCGCCGTGCAGATCATCGATGGCGAACTGGATTTTGCCGCCGCATCGGACTTCACCTTCCTGAAGGAGCTGGAAATGATGCAGCCTTTCGGCATGGGCAACCCCGAGCCGGTGTTCCAGTCCCCGCCGCTCCTTGTCGAATCCCGCCGCCTTTTCGGGCAGCAGAAAGACCATGTGAACCTCAAGCTCAGAGACGAGAGCTGCGGCGTCTCCCTGCAGGCCAAGCTTTGGCGGCAGGCCGCAGATTTTCCCGCTTCTCTTGAAGGCGCACGCATACGCCTCGCCTACAGCCCTTCCATCGACCGCTATAACGGCATGGCCGGCATCGAGCTTAAAGTAAGAGACTGGCGGCAGGCGTAGGGCGCGGCAGACTGCGGGATGGGATGTCTCCCACCCCGCACGGCGTTTTGTCCGGCAGAGGGGCTTTGCGAAAGCGTGTTTGCGAGGCTTCCGCCTTCTTGCTTTTCCCGGCGGCTTCTGCCATGCTTGTTGACAAAGGCGTACCGCGGCGTTAACGAAACGTTTTCTTTTGCTTCTGCGGTGGTATGTCGGGGCTGAGCTGTTTTTGCGGAAAGCAGGGCGTTTTCTCCGGACCTTCGCACACCGCAGAAAGAAGAACGCACAATCAGGATTGGGGCGTATGGAACCGCTGATTTCCGGAAAGGGCATCCGCGCTCTCATCGTGGAGAGCGACGAGGAGCTTCTGCAGGACATCTACAAATATTTCGAGCCGCTGGGTTATGAGCTTGACAGCGCCTCCAACGGCGTCACCGGCTGGCAGCGGGCGGCCGCAGGCTTTTACGATGTCATCATTCTGGACATGATGCTGCCAGGTATGGACGGACCTACCCTGTGCCGCCGCCTGCGGGACGAATCCGGCATTGAGACGCCGGTGATCATGCTCACTAGCGGGGAATCTCTGGAAAACCGTGTACTCTGCCTGAACTGGGGCGCCGATGACTTTATCACCAAGCCCTTTGCCGAGCTGGAACTGGAGGCCCGCGTCCGGGCACTTGTGCGCCGCGCCCGGAACACTTCCCGCGTGCTGCGCTGGGGCGGCATTGAGCTTGACCCGCAGCGGCATACGGTGTTCTGTGACGGCAGGCCGCTGAACCTCCGGCCCACCGGCTTCACGCTCCTGGCGCGGCTCATGCGCTCCGCGCCCGGCGTGGTTCCCCGCTCGGAGCTGGAACATGAGATTTACGGCGATTCTCCGCCGGAAAGCGACGCCCTGCGCACCCATATCCATATGCTGCGCAAACTTCTGGAACAGGCGGGCAAGCCGATCTTGAAGACAGTCTCCCATGTGGGCGTCCGCCTGGAAGATCCGGAGCCTTGAGCCGGCGTCTTAATTCGTTACGGCAAACTTCTGGCAGAAAGAGACAGGGCTTTCTAACACCTCGAACCAAAAATTATAAAACAAGCCTGCTGTCTTGAAGCTGAGCAAGGAACTCCGCTGGTGCAAGAATAGGAATGGCAGCATATGCCTCTAAATTCAGAAGATGCCTGTCCCCGGAAATAAGAGCAATTTTTTCCTGCTCTGCCAGCAGAATAAAAGTGACATCTTTTGGGTTCGTCAGATGTTTTAGATACGCTACTGTTGCCGGGGACAAGGTTAATGTGACAACATCTGCCCACGGCAGAAGTTGTCCAAGAATATTCAGTACTTCGTCAGGTGAGAGGTGAAACTTTGGATAGGTCAGTACTCTGAGGAGTTCCCGTGCCGTTGATGAACATAGAACTGGGACAAAGCGTCTTGCCTGCCAGTGACTACGCAGTTCTGCCAGAGTTCCATGCGAAAAGAGCAGCGCGGAGATGAGGCAGTTTGTGTCAAGAACTACCCGCGGACAACGGTGAGCCATGTCATTCTCCAAGGCTTCTGGCCCAGTGTACGGCGTCCTGAATGTCCTGCTCGGAAATGCCCAGAGCCGCCATCTTGCCGCGGATGATCTCAGGATTCAGGACTTTGACGGGGGTCAGCACGATGCTTCCATCCCGCAGGGCAATTTCGAAGTATTCGGGAGTTCCTGTCTGCTGGATGACAGCCTTGGGAAGAGTGAGTTGATTTTTACTGGTAAGCTTGGCAAGCATGACATTCTCCTTTTTAGTAAAGTAAGGAAACCTTACTTAGGATATGCCGTTTGCATGATTTGTCAATCGTCCGTGCGCCTCTCCGTCCTGGGGAGTCAGCTTTGGAACTCGCAAACGGGAAACGTGGGTAACGGCAGTCCTGGCTGTTGCTGAAGAGAAGGGGAGTATCGCCCGAAAGTTTACCGAAAGAAGCCGGCCCACGCCTCTTTTCCGATACGTTTAAAGTTTTTTATCCTGCCCGGCTGCGGGTTAAGGTGTTAATCCCTTATCCCCCCCGCTCCGGAGCCGTTAACCAAAAGGGGACTCCCTTGCGGGAGTCCCCAAAAGGCCGTTTGTACGGGCTAAGCCCGCGTGGAATTAGAAGGTATATGCGAAGACGAGACCAGTACGCCAGGCACTGCTGCCGTAGTCAGCTTTATCTTTGCCCGTAGCGCCGGGCGCAGAGTGGGCACCGTTGTCGATGTCGGCGATGATGTAGCCGAGTTCGAGGGTGGCGCTCAGGTTCTTGTAGATCTTGTAGGTGCTGAGCAGGTCGAATTCCACCAGGGTGTCTTCGTAGGTCAGGTAATCCCAGGCGTTCTCGCTCTTGGCATAGTCGTTGCCGCTGTTGTTGGTACCCTTGTACATGGTCACGAGGAAGGTATGGGAGAGGTCCTCAAGGAAGGACACATTCTCAATACCGGCCTGGATGCCCCAGGTGCCGGCAACGTTGTTACGCTGGCCAGGCATGCAGGACACGGCTGCGGCACTCTTGGGATTGTACAGGTGGGTAGCACCGAAACGGCCGCCCAGCGTGGGGATCCAGCCCTGACGTCCGTATTCATCCCTGTCATCGCCTGAGGCATACCAGGCGCCTAGGACGGGAGTGCCGTAGACGGTCTTGTAGGAGGCCTTGGCCTGCACATACCAACCGTGGCGGTCCTTGACTTCCTTGCCGTCATTATCCTTGAGACCATCGCCATAGGCCTTGGCACCGTAGGCACCAGACAGCTTCAGGGTGAAGGGATCGAAATAGCTCAGTGTGGAGCTGAAGCCCACCCAGTAGGCATTGGCGTCACCCTTATCATAGTAACCGTCCTTGTCGCCGGACCACGATGTAGCAGTGTCCTTCGCGCTGTTACCGCCCTTGGTCTTCTGCGCGGCATCATAGACCGGCCTGTCTACACGATCATCCTTTGACATATCCCAAGCAGTAATCATGTCCTTGTTGTCAGCGGCAATGCCCTTGTCGATGTTGGCGTACATGACATAGGGAGAAACGGTCAGGCCGTCAAACTTCAGGTCGATAACGGCGCCGAAGGCATCGGCGTTGGGCACGGACACATCTTCGTCGGCAGCACCAGCGTCTACACGGTTCCAGAAGGCGGTGACGTTCATGAAGTCGGCCACAGGAGCGGAAATGGCGATGGCGTCACGGCCGCCCCAGGTGGATTCCATGATGGCGTTCCAGCCGCCGATGGCATCGGCGGGCAGACCGAGCTGCTGACGGCCCATGCGCACCTTGACGCTGGTCTGGGGGATGATCCAGTCGATGTAGGCCTGGCGCAGGCGGATTTCCATATCGCCTTGCTTATCGGGGGAAGCGCCCCAGATCTGATCGTCCTGGAACTGGATGTAGCCGGACAGATTCTCGGAAGCGGCAAGGGTCAGACCTAGACGCAGACGCTGGCCAGCACCGTCGAAGTTGTTGTTGACCTTGGACTTATGCTTTTCGTTAACTACTTTTTCACCAATCTGATAGTCGAAAGTGTAGGCGCCGTCCACCTTGACATCCACGGCGGAAGCAGGAGCGGACGCGGCAAACACAAGTCCAGCGGCCAAAAGAAGCGTAGT
>NZ_CANRLT010000034.1 GCF_947631555.1 uncultured Mailhella sp.
CTTCCCTAACCGCCGGAGCGGGGTAAGTCGGCGCGGTGCGTGCGCCGCTGATAGCGAGCTTGCCGCGCGCAATCGGGCTTTGCCCGCTCAAGCATCCTTGCGGTAAGCGAGCGGGGAAATGCGGATGCCTTTCCTTACCGCAGGGTATCCAGCAGGCGGCGGACCTCGTCCACGCGTGCCGCAGGAGAAAGGGTTTCGTCCAGGGACGCTTCCAGCGTGGCCGGAGGCTGAAGCCTGACGCGCTCCCGATGTGCCATGACCAGGCGCACAATGTCCTGCGGCTGCACACACTTCTGCCCTTTGGCCCAGATGATGCGCACACGCCCGGCGTCGATGTCGGCCCGCGCTGCGCCGAGAGCGTTCACGCTGCTTTTAAAGGCGAGAACGGCCAGAAAGGTTTCCAGAACTTCCGGAAAGGCGCCGAAACGGTCGCGCAGTTCCATTTCCACGGCTTCCCGGGCCGCGGCGTCCGTGGCGGAAGTCAGCATTTTGTAATACTTCAGGCGTTCGCGGGCGTCCTCGATGTAGGTATCGGGAATGTAGGCGGGAATGTTGAGATTGATCTCGGTGTCCGTGCGCAGCAGGTCTTCCTCGCCCTTGAGTTTGGCCACGGCTTCTTCCAGCATCTCCAGATAAAGATCCAGTCCCACGCGGGCCATGTGCCCGGACTGCGCCTCGCCGAGGATATTGCCCGCCCCGCGCAGACGCAGATCCTCCATGGCCACCTGAAAGCCTGCGCCAAGGTAGTCCATTTCCAGAATGATGCTCAGGCGTTCGCGGGCCAGTTTGGGCAGATGTTCCGCGTCGGAGACCACGAACACGGCGTAGGCCTGCCGGTCCGAACGCCCTACCCTGCCCCGGAGCTGGTAGAGCTGCCCCAGTCCGAACATCTGCGCCTGATCCACGATGAGCGTGTTGGCACGGGGAAAGTCCAGGCCGGATTCCACGATGGCCGTACACACGAGGATGTCAAGCTCGCCGCGCCAGAAGCGGTGCATGGTCTCCTCAAGTTCCTTTTCGGCCATCTGACCATGCGCCATGCCCACGCGGGCTGCGGGAACCAGCTCCTTTACCATGTCTCTGGTGCCGGACAGCGTCTGCACACGGTTGTGGACGAAGAAGACCTGCCCCTGGCGGTCAAGCTCGCGCTCCATGATCTGGCGCAGCGCCCCGCGGTCCCTGTCGATGATGGCCGTGGCCACGGGCTTGCGGTCAGCAGGCGCCGTTTCCAGCACGGACAGATCCCGTATGCCCGACATGGAGAGCTGAAGTGTGCGCGGTATGGGCGTGGCCGTGAGGGTGAGGGCGTCCACACTGCGCTTCAGCTCCTTGAGCTTTTCCTTGTGCCGCACGCCGAAGCGCTGTTCTTCATCCAGAATGAGCAGCCCCAGATTGGGCAGCTTTACGTCCCTGGACAGCAGGCGGTGCGTACCGATGAGGATGTCGATCTGCCCCCGGGCCGCCGCCTCCAGCGTCTCCTTCTGGCGCGCTCTGGGCACGAAGCGGCTGAGCAGGCCCACGTTGACGGGAAAGCTCGCCAGCCGGGAACGGAAGGTCTGGTAGTGCTGCTCTGCAAGAACCGTGGTGGGACAGAGCAGCGCCACCTGACAGCCGTCGCAGGCGGCGCGGAAGGCGGCGCGCAGGGCCACTTCCGTCTTGCCGAAGCCCACATCTCCGCAGATGAGCCGGTCCATGGGCACGGGCTTTTCCATGTCCGCGAGAACTTCCTGAATGGCGCGGGCCTGATCCGGCGTCTCCTCAAAGCCGAAGGTGGCTTCAAATTCGTGGTACATCTCGCCCACGGGAGAATAGGAAAAGCCCTTGGCCACCTTGCGCCAGGCGTACATCTGCATGAGGTCGGCGGCCACCTTCTCCACGGCCTTGCGCGCCTTTTCGCGGCTGGTGGTCCAGGACGTGCCGCCCAGGCGGTCAAGAGCCGGAGGCGGTCCGTCACCCTTGAATTTCTGCACCACGGACAGGCGGTCTACCGGCAGGTACAGCCGCGCGCCTTCCGCGTATTCCAGCAGCAGATAGTCGTTTTCCACACCCTCGGCGCCGGGGCGCATACGTTTGAGTCCGCCGAAGCGCCCCACGCCGTAATCGCGGTGCACCAGCAGATCGCCGGGCTGAAGGCCGGCGTAGTCCTCCATGCCGCGGAAGGCCCCGGACGCCACACGGCGCGAAGTCTCGGCGCGGGGCTGGAGCAGCTCTTCCCCCAGAACCAGACAGCCGTCCCAGACCATGTCCGCGCCCTGACGGAAGGGCGCCACCACCGCAAACAGCCCGCGGCCTTCGGGATCGTAGCGCAGGCAGGGCAGAAGCCCGTCCTGTTCGGCCAGCTTGAGAAATTTTCTGCGGCCGCGCTCGGAAGCGAAGGCCAGCACCACCTGCCGGTGTTCGGCCATCCAGCGCCGTATGCCGGCCACGAGCTGCTGCCAGGGGCGATCCTGCTCGGAAATTTCGGGGAAGAGGTCGCGGTAGCTGTGGAAGGCGCGTTCCTGCATGTCCACGCCCTGGTTCTCCATGCCCACGAGCAGAGGCTCGGCGTAGAGCCGCGGCCGTGCCTCGAGGCTGGAAAGGGCGCGTCCGGCGTCGCGCACGGCCAGATGCGCGGGCTGGATCAGGCTGGTCTCTTCCGACTGCTTCCGCAGATGCCCGCGCCACTCGCGTTCGCTCTCATCAAGGGCTTCCCGCAGTTCGCCTTCGCCGGGCAGAAAATACAGGGTGTCCGCGGGAAGCCAGGCCTCCAGCGAGACGGCGTTCTCATGGACGCAGCCCGGCAGAAGCCGGAAATCCCCCTGCTCCAGAGCGCGATCCAGCGAGGTCCGGGACAGCTCGGCCAGTGCTCCGCGCGCGGTCAGCTCCTGCCAGTGACGGCGCACGCCCCTGAGCCAGTCCGCGCCCGCACGCAGCGGCGTCACGGGCAAAAGCGTCACTTCCTCGAGCTGCCCCGCGGAACGCTGGGTGGAGAAGTCAAAGACCCGTATGCCGTCCACCGTGTCCCCGAAAAATTCCAGGCGCAGCGGGCGTTCGTAGCCGGGAGGGAGCACGTCGAAAATGTCGCCGCGGCGGGCCATGTCGCCGGCGCGGGCCACCAGGGGCACACGTTCGTAGCCCCATTCCGTGAGCTGATCCAGCAAAAGTTCGGGGGAGATTTCCTCACCCTGGCGCACCGTGAGTTCCCGGCCATCCAGGATGTCCGGCGGAGGAAGCCGCGGCACAAGGTTATCCGCCGTGAAGATAAGCCCTTTGGCCGTGCCAAGGCGCAGGGCGTACAGCACGGCCATGCGCACGGCCCAGCCCTCGCGGTTCAGGCTGCGCGGCGTGAACGGCGGCAGGCACACCCACGGCCGCTCCCACAGCGGGACTTCCGCGGCGCGCTCTCCCTGCGGGGCCTGGGGGCGCCCCACAGACCATTCCGGAGTGAAGAGTGTGGTCAGTCCGCGCATGGCGGAAAGCGCGTCCCGGCTGCGCACGGCTATGGCCGCACGCCGTCCGCCGCGCACGGCTTCCACCGCAAGGCGGGCCAGCGTCGCCGGGCCGGAACGGCTGATGCGGAGGGGGGCGCCCTCTTCCATTCGATGCAGGATAACGTCTTTGTCCATAGGCTTTCTGCCGCACAGCGGCGGAGACTCTTGCGCGGCGGCACTTCCTTTTACCAGCAACGCCCCTCCCCTGCAAGCGGGGCGCCTCGCGGAAAAGAGAAGAAAAACAGAAAGACGGTTTACCGTTTCTTCTCTCTTTCCCACAGGCCGGGGTGCAAGAAAAGGCTTGACGGGTGCGGTAAAAATCCTTTTCATGACAGAGCGCCCCTGCGCGCCGTGCAGCATCCGCATTTTTCAAGAGGCTCGCCATGATCACGCAATGGTCACTTGTCATCTTTACCGTGTTTTCCCAGCTTGCCACGGGACTGGCCCTGTTCTCCTGGTGGAAGGACTCCCGCGACCATGAGCGCCATACCCGGGCGGCATGGAAGCTGGCCGCCGTCTGCGCCCTCGCCGCGCTCATCGCCAGCGCCGTGGACGCCTGCGGCCTTGCCCAGGGACCCCTGCTCACCGCCCAGACCGGCTGCCTGCTCCTTTTTGCGGGCGCGGCAGCCGCCGTGCGCAAACCAGTCTGCGGCCTTGTCGCCCTGCTCGCCGGGACAATCTGCGTGCTGAGCCAGGCCCTTGCCGCCGTGCCCGGAAGCCTGCTGAGCGTTTCCGGCGTCTTTCCCTTCGCGCTGTTCCTGTTCTGCACCATCGCGCTGGGCGCGTCCTTCTCCCAGCTCGTGCGCCTCGGCGAACCGGAAGACCCCGCCGTGCGCTGCGGCCGCTTCGCCCTGCCTCTGCGCGTCAGCCTGTGGCTCATGCTCATCCTCACGGCGCTCGCTCCGTGCATCGTCTGGGACGATCCCTTCATGCGGCGTTCCGCCTTCTTCTGGATGCAAACCCAGCTTTACTGGATGGGCGTGATCTTCAGCGGCGTGGTCATCGGCCTCGCGCACATGGGCCGCGTTACACTGAACGTTCAGGCGCTGGTGGCCTTTGTCAGCGTCTTCGGGCTGCGCACGGCCTTCTACGCCGACAGCGTCCACGGAGCCATTGACCTGAGCACACTGTACATGCACTGAGGGCAGTGCGGATTTTTGGGAACAGTACGCTTGACAAAGCGCCCTGAGACAGCTATATCCGGCGTGTGCATACGCACTGCGGAGAGATGTCCGAGCCGGCCGAAGGAGCTCGCCTGCTAAGCGAGTATACGGGCATAAACCTGTATCGAGGGTTCAAATCCCTCTCTCTCCGCCACAAGAAAAATTTTTTGAGTCCTTTTGAGTGTGTCACCGCTTGAACGGACTTATTTTTTTGAAAAAACGTTGTTCTCTGCCACGCTGCGGCACGGCCAGGAAGAAGACAGAATCCTTCAGGGCGTGGTTGGGACCGTACCTAGCCGCCGGAGGCGCGGCGCGTGCGCCGCTGATAGCGGGCAGATAGCGGTGGCGGCGTGTTCGTCAGGCTCCGCCTGTGAACATGGTTACGCCGCCGGACGAAGGTCCAGGGCAATGCCTTCTTGCGGTTCATGGCCATCTGTGATAGCCCAAGGCCTATGGATACGTTTACCCTTTCCGAAAGCGTCTCGCGCTTTACCGCGGCCTTCTTCCCCGTACTTCTCGGCAGCGTGCTGCACGAAGTCGCGCACGGCTGGGCGGCCTGGAAAAGCGGCGACCCCACGGCCATGAGGGCCGGCCGGCTGACCCTGAATCCCCTGCCGCACATCGCCCCCGTGGGGATCGGGGTGTTCGTGTTCACCGCCCTGTTCTCGCCCTTTGTCTTCGGCTGGGCCAAACCCGTTCCCGTCAACCCGCGCTATTTCCGCAATCCGCGCCGGGACATGCTCCTCGTCTCCGCCGCCGGGCCGCTCACCAATGCCGCTCTGGCGCTCGTCTTCGCCCTGTGTCTGCGGCTCCTGATCTTCCTGCCCCCGGAAACACTCTCCGGCACCGCCGCGGGAAGATATTTCCTCCAGATGTTCCAGATCGGGATCACGGCAAATTTCACCCTGGCCTGGTTCAACCTTCTGCCCATTCCCCCGCTGGACGGCGGGCACATCGTGGAAGCCCTGCTGCCCTCCCCGCTCAACCGGCAGTACGCATCCCTCTCGCGCTACGGCTTCCTGCTGCTCATCCTGCTCATCGCCAGCGACGCGCTGAGCCATGTGCTCGCACCGCTCATCCGCTGGTCGTGGCAGGCGGCGCTGTGGCTCGTTGGCATTTGAAACTTCCCACCTTCCACCTTCAGGAGAAACGCCCATGCAGGCGAAGGAACGTACACTCTCGGGCATGAGGCCCACCGGCTCTCTGCACATCGGTCACTACTTCGGCGCACTCAGGAACTGGGTGGCCATGCAGGAAACCTGCGACTGCTTCTTCTTCGTGGCCGACTGGCACGCCCTGACCAGCAACTACGCCGACACCGCGCCCCTGCCCGGCTTCGTGCGCGACATGGTGGTGGACTGGATGTCCACCGGGCTTGACCCGGAAAAATGCTCCATCTACCGCCAGTCCGATATCAGGGAAACCGCGGAGCTGCACCTGCTGCTCTCCATGATCACGCCCCTTGGCTGGCTGGAGCGCTGCCCCACCTACAAGGAACAGCTCCAGAACATCACGGACAAGGATCTCGGCAACTACGGCTTCCTCGGCTATCCCGTACTCATGACCGCGGACATCATTCAGCACCGGCCGCACTGGGTTCCCGGGGGGCAGGATCAGCTCCCGCACCTTGAGCAGGCCCGCGAAATCGTGCGCCGCTTCAACGGCATGTACGGCGTGGAAGTCTTCCCCGAACCCGAGGCCAAGCTCACTCCCGCGGCCCGCTGCCCCGGGCTGGACGGCCGCAAGATGTCCAAGAGCTACGGCAACGGCATCTTCCTGCGCGACACGATGGAGGAACTGACTCCCAAGATCCGGGGCATGTTCACCGACCCCGCCCGCCTGCGCAAGAGCGACCCGGGCAACCCCGATGTGTGCAACCTCTTCCCCTACCACAAGCTCCTTGCCGATGAGGAGACGCAGGCCGAAATCCGCGCCGCCTGCACCAGCGCCGGCATGGGCTGCGTGGCCTGCAAGAAGATCTTTCTCGAAAATCTCCAGAAATTCCTCAACCCCATCCGCGAGCGCCGGGAAGCCATCCTGGCTCAGCCCGGCCTCGTGGACGACGTTCTCGCCGCGGGCGGGGACAAAGCCGCGGCCTCGGTGTCCGAAACCATGCGACTGGTGCGGGCCGCCATGCACATGGACTAGGCGGAAGCCGTGGATCCAGCCTTCGCCATAGCAGCGGAACAGGGTGTCCTCATCGTCAGCGCCTCCGGGGAAAACCGGACGGGCGGCGCGCTTTCCGACCGCGCCCGCGCCGGCAACACGGCGAAGGTTCTGAAGTCCCTGGACGCCCCGGGCCTCACCGCCGTGCGCTTCCTTGCGCCCGGACTGGACGCCTGGGATCCCCTGCTGCTGGCGCGGCTGCTCAGCGTGGCGCGGGAAGCCGAAGCCCGCGGGCTCAGTGTGGACGCCTCCGGTCTGCCTCACGGCATGGGCCGCGTCCTCGATATGGCGCTGGCCGTGCCGCCGCAGAACGCCGGAGGCCGGGCGGAAGAGCCGGGCTTCCTTGAAACCGTGGGCGAAAAGGCCCTGGCCTGGCCGAAAATTGCGTCAGCCGTTCTGGACTTCCTCGGTGCCATAACCCAGAGTCTGGCCCGGCTGCTTGCGGGGCGCGCTTCGGTCAGTTCCCGCGATGTCTGGGCCGTGTTCCGCGAATGCGGCGTGGACGCCCTGCCCATTGTCACCCTTACCAGTCTGCTGCTCGGACTCATCCTGGCCTTTGTCAGCTCCATGCAGCTCAAGCTCTTCGGCGCGGAAGTCTATGTCGCCTCGCTGGTCAGCGTGTCCATGGTGCGCGTCATGGGTCCTGTGCTCACGGGCATAGTGCTGGCCGGGCGCACCGGCGCTTCCTTTGCCGCCGTCATCGGCAGTATGCAGGTCAACGAGGAAGTGGACGCGCTCCAGAGCTTCGGCATACGCCCCGTGGACTTCCTCGTCCTGCCGCGGGTGCTGGGCATGGTTCTCATGACGCCCCTGCTCACCGTGTACGCCGATGTTGCGGGCATAAGCGGCGGCTTTCTCGTGGGCGCGCTCATGCTGGACATCGCCCCGGCCGTGTACATCGAGAACGCCCTCTCCTTCCTCAGCCTCAGCTATCTGTGGATCGGGCTGTTCCACGCGCTGGTCTTCGGCTTCATCATCTCCTTCGCCGGATGCTACGAGGGCATGAACTGCGAACGCAACGCCGCCGCCGTGGGCCGCGCCGCCACCGCCGCGGTGGTCAATTCCATCGTGGGCATCATCGTGGCCACCTCCATCATCACCGTCATCCTCACGGAGATCGGCCTGTGAGCCTTGCAGAACGCCGGAACGCCCCGCAGATTGCGCCGGATGCGGCGGTCACGGCCGCCGGTGTGACCGTGGCCTACGGCACACGGGTGATTCAGCGCGGTCTGGACTTTACCGTGCACAAGGGCGACATCTTCATCATCATGGGCGGTTCGGGCTGCGGCAAAAGCTCGCTTCTGCGCGTGCTCATGGGGCTTGTCCCGCCCGCGCAAGGCACGGTGTATTACGGAAACCGCGACTTCTGGGGCGGAGACTCCGCAGAACGGGACGCCGTCATGCGGCGCACGGGCGTGATGTTCCAGAGCGGCGCCCTGTGGAGTTCGCGCACACTGGCGGAAAACGTGGCCCTGCCGCTGGAATATTACACCGATCTTTCCCCTGCCAGCATCCGCGACATCGCCCGCTTCAAGCTGGCGCAGGTGGGGCTGGCGGGCTTCGAGGACTTCTATCCCTCGGAGATCAGCGGCGGCATGAAGAAACGCGCAGGACTGGCCCGCGCTCTGGCACTGGACCCGGAAATCGTGTACTTCGATGAGCCTTCGGCGGGTCTCGACCCCGTGAGCGCCGCCAGGCTGGACGAACTTCTGCTCCAGCTCCGCGACACCCTGGGCATGACCGTGATCGTGGTCACGCACGAACTGGCCAGCATCTTCGCCATCGCCAATAATTCCGTGTTTCTGGATGCCAAAACCAAAACCATGACCGCCCGCGGCGACCCGCACGACCTGCTTCGCCACGGGCCGGAAGAAGTCGTGGAATTTCTGACGCGCGGCAAAGGCCGCGGGAGCGCATCATGACCGAAAAAAACACCAGGACGTTCATCGGAGCCTTTGTACTGGGAGCCGTGGCCCTGCTCGCCGTCTTTGTTGTTCTGCTCGGCTCCGGCGTACTCAGCGGCGTGAAGCCGACCTTCGTCCTCTATTTCAACACCTCGCTCAAGGGACTCACCCAAGGCTCGCCCGTGTACTTCAAGGGCATCCGCGTGGGTTCGGTAAAGAGCATACAGATCCGGCCCGACCTCGAAACCATGCAGTTTGCCACCCCCGTGGTCATCGAAATCGAAAAGGACAAGGCCATTGCGCTTTCCGACGGCAGGGACACGGACGTCTTCAACAACGCGGAGGCCATCTACCGGCTCATCGAAAAGGGACTGCGCGCCCGCCTCAGCCTGACCAGCATCCTCACCGGACAGCTCTGCGTGGAACTGGACATCCTGGCCAATGCCGCGCCCGTGGATCTGGCCGCGCTCAAGCCCTACCGCGGTTCGCCCCAGATTCCCACCCAGCTCTCCTCGCTGAACGCCGCGCTGGACACCCTCGAAGGCCTCCCCATCCAGGAAGTGCTCTACGACATGGTGGGCAGCATCCGCAGCGTGAGCAAGCAGCTCCAGGCCATGGACGTGAACCGCCTCATGGAAAGCATACGCAGCCTGAGCGATGAGGCCCGCCTGCGCCTCGGCGAACTCGCCGGACTCAAGGAAAGCACGGACGCCGTCCTCTCCGCCTACGCCGGGCTTGCCCTGTCCGCAAAGGACGATCTGCACAGCACCCTGACCCGCGCCGAACGCACCCTCGCCCGCATCGACGCGCTGACGGACGTGTCCGCCGGCACCATGACCGCCATGCGCGAAAGCGCCGGAAACGCCTCCTCGCTGTTCAGGGCGGATTCCGCCGTCGTGGTGGAATTCAGCCAGACCATGCAGGCCCTGCGCAAGGCAGCCCAGGCGCTGGACAATCTCGCCGTGCTGCTGGAACTCAAACCTGACGCACTCATCTTCGGGAGGGACAAACCATGAAAGCCCGCGCCCCGCTCCTCTCTCTCGCCCTTGCCCTGAGCCTTGCGGCCTGCGCCCCGTCCGGCCCGAATCCCCGCTACTATGTGCTCTCCGGCCCGGCCGCGCCCGCGTCTTCCGCAGTCTCCGGCCCGCGCCTCGGCGTCCTGCCCGTGACCATGCCCGGCTACCTCGACCAACCCCAGTTGGTCACCCGCGACGCAAACGGCGTCGGCATCCATGTGGACGCCTTCTCGCGCTGGGGAGAAGAACTCAGTCTCGGCGTGTCCCGCCTGCTCTGTGAAAGCCTCGCCGCCCACGGACGGCCCGCGGTCAGCCTGCGCACGGGAGCACGCACGGAAGAACGGCTGGTGGTGGAAGTGCTGCGCTTCGACGGCACGCCCGGCGGCTCGGCTACGCTGGACGCTCTCTGGACGCTCCAGCGCCGCGGCAGGATTCTGGCCAGCGGCCGCACCGTCCTTGAGGAAGCCGCGGGAAAAGACACGGAAAGCCTGATCCAGGCCCAGTCGAAGCTGGTGTTCCGGCTCGGCTCAGCTCTCGCAGAGGCTCTGCCCCCGGCCCTGCCCGCGGAAACGGACGAAGACAGGCGGCGCTGAAGCTCTGTCCCGGACGGTTGCCCTTCCTGCCCCTTCCGCGGCTGTCTTCTCCCAAGGAGCCTTGCACTCACCCTGGCACACGGGCCTTGCCCGCGCCCGTCTTCTGCCGTGCCCTTATCCCGCGCTTTTGCCGAAAATTTTTTCCGGCCGCCAAAAAGCGGGCCTGTGACATTGCCAAAACGGGCGGCAGGCATTACACATAAGAAAGCGCAGGGCAAACGGCCGCACCGTCCTTCTTCTTCCTCCTGCCGGAGCGCGCCGGCCCTGCGCTGCCCTGACACGTCAGCACAAGCAGCCCGGAGGCAGCTTTGAATCAATTTTCACGCAACTTTCTTCTGTGGGCCATCATCGCCGTGGCCATGGTCTCCCTGTTCAGCATGTTCAGCGAGACGCCCAGCCAGCAGAACGGCGTTTCGTACAGCGCCTTTCTGTCTCAGGTAGACAGCGGCGATGTGCGCGAGGTTTCCATCCAGGGGCGCAGCATCCGCGTCCACACCATGGACGGCCGTTCCTACCAGACTTACTCTCCCAATGACGCCAACATGATACAGCGCCTGCTGGACAAGGGTGTCGTTGTGACGGCCGAACCTCCGGAAGAAACGCCTCTGGCCATGTCCGTGCTCATTTCCTGGTTCCCCATGCTGCTGCTCATCGCCGTCTGGGTCTTCTTCGCCCGGCAGATGCAGGCAGGCGGCGGCAAGGCCATGACCTTCGGCCGTTCCCGCGCCCGGATGCAGGATCAGAATCAGACGAACCGCGTCACCTTTGCCGATGTAGCCGGCGTGGACGAGGCCAAGGAAGAACTTGCGGAAGTCGTTGAATTTCTTTCCAATCCCCGCAAATTCACGCGCCTTGGCGGGCGCATCCCCAAGGGCGTCCTGCTCGTCGGGCCTCCCGGCACCGGCAAAACCCTGCTGGCCCGCGCCGTGGCCGGGGAAGCCGGCGTCCCCTTCTTCTCCATCTCCGGTTCCGACTTCGTGGAAATGTTCGTGGGTGTGGGCGCTTCCCGTGTGCGCGACCTCTTCGCTCAGGGCAAGAAGAACGCCCCCTGCCTGATCTTCATCGATGAAATCGACGCCGTGGGCCGTCAGCGCGGCGCCGGCCTGGGCGGCGGCCACGACGAGCGCGAACAGACGCTGAACCAGCTCCTCGTGGAGATGGACGGCTTTGAATCCAACGAGGGCGTCATCCTCATCGCGGCCACCAACCGCCCGGACGTGCTCGACCCGGCGCTGCTCCGCCCCGGACGCTTCGACCGTCAGGTGGTGGTCTCCACGCCCGATCTGCGCGGCAGGGAACGCATCCTTGAAGTCCACACGCGGCGCACGCCGCTGGCCAAGGATGTGAACATCGACATACTTGCCAAGGGCACGCCCGGCTTCTCCGGCGCCGACCTGGAAAATCTGGTGAACGAGGCCGCGCTTCAGGCCGCCAAGCTGAACCGTGACAACCTGACCATGGCGGACTTCGAATACGCCAAGGACAAGGTGCTCATGGGCAAGGAACGCCGCAGCCTCATCCTGAGCGATGAGGAGAAGAAGATCACCGCCTACCACGAGGCCGGACACGCACTCACGGCCAAGCTGCTGCCCGGCGCCGACCCCGTCCACAAGGTGACGATCATTCCCCGCGGCCGCGCCATGGGCGTGACCATGCAGCTTCCCAACGAAGACCGCCACGGCTATTCCCGCACCTTCCTGTGCAACAATCTCGTGGTGCTTCTGGGCGGCCGCGTGGCCGAAGAGCTGATCTTCGGCGACATCACCACCGGCGCAGGCAACGACATCGACCGCGCCACCAAGATGGCCCGGAAGATGGTCTGCGAATGGGGCATGAGCGAGAAGATCGGACCCCAGACCGTGGGCGAACATGAAGAGGAAGTCTTCCTCGGCCGTGAATGGGGCCACACCAGTGCCGTGAGCGACGACATGGCGCGCATGGTGGACGCCGAGATTAAAGCCCTCATCGGCGAGGCCCGTGAACGCTGCCGCGCCCTGCTCACGGAACACATGGACAGCCTGCACGCCATAGCCCGCGCCCTGCTCGAGCGCGAGACCATCAGCGGCGACGACATCGACATGCTCATGCGCGGCGAGTCCCTGCCTCCCTTTCACATGGGAGAAAAGGACGGCGATGGATTTCAGGTGGAAGAGGTCGGGGAGGAGGAAAATACCCAGGAGGAATTTCAGGTGGAAGAGATCGGGGGAGGGGAAAACGTCTCTGAGGACGCCCCCGCAGAGATCGTTCCCTCCGACGGGCAGAATGCCGCGGGCACTGCGCCGGACGCGTCCAAAGAAGGCATGAGGAACGCCGCTCCAGCTCCGGAAGACCAACCAACCATCCTGCAGCAGTCGTCCCTGAAGCACGGCTCTTACAGGCAGGGCGGCACAAAAAACGGAGACGGCGAATGAGGGATCCGGTCTGGACGCTGCGCCGCGGGGGCTTTACGCCCCTGCCCCCTGAACGTCAGGGCGGTACGCCCTCACGCTTCACGCTGTGGGGCATCGTCAACGTCACGCCCGATTCCTTTTTCGACGGCGGCAGGCACGAAACCTGCGCCGAGGCCCTGGCCCATGCCGTGAAACTCCTTGCGGACGGCGCGCGCATCCTTGATCTTGGCGGCGCGTCCTCCCGCCCCGGCGCGGCGGATGTGCCCGCGGAGGAAGAAGCCCGCCGCGTGCTGCCCCTTGTCCGGGAACTTGCCGGACGCCGGGGCGAGGATCCCGGCATTCCTGCGGAAACACTCCTTTCCGTGGACACCTGGCGCGCCTCTGTGGCCGAAGCCGCGCTTGACGCGGGAGCGGACATCATCAACGACATTTCCGGCTGCGCCTGGGAGCCGCGGCTGCGCGAAATCGTGTCCTCCTTCCGCCCGGGCTATGTGCTCATGCACTGCCTGCCCGGGACAACGCCGGGAACCATGCAGCGCGATCCCAGGTACGCCAACGTGGTGGACGAGGTGGCCCGCTTCTTTGAAAGCTCCATGGCTGCGCTGGTACGGGCGGGCCTTCCCGAAGAGAACATCATCCTTGATCCGGGCATCGGCTTCGGCAAGACAGCCGCGCACAACGCTTCCCTGCTTGCCGGCATGGAACGCTTTCAGGCACTGGGGCGGCCGGTTCTCCTCGGCGTCTCCCAAAAAAGCCTGTTCGGAACGCTGCTGGGGCTGGAGACGGGCGAACGCGGCGAGGCTACCAGCGTCTGCACCGCACTCCTTGCGGCCCGCGGCGTGAGCCATCACCGCGTCCACGATGTGGCTGCGGCCCGCCGCGCCCTTGTGCTGGCCGAACATTTCACCCCCTGGAGGAACTGAAATGTTTTCGCTGGGGCAGCTCACGTTCGGATGGCGGGATCTTCTGGACATACTCATCGTGTCCACGCTCTGCTACTACGGCATCCGCTTTGTGCGCGGCACCCGCGCCGTGGCCGCCCTGAACGGGCTTTTCGTGCTGCTGGCCCTGTATGCGGCGGCACAGATGCTCGGCCTGTTCACCCTGGTCTGGCTGCTTCAGAACGTGTTCAGCTCCCTCTTCCTCGTGGTGGTCATCCTCTTCCACACGGACATCCGTCAGGCTCTCTCCAACATGAACCTGCGTATGCTCTTCCGCCGGCACTCGAACACGCGCCTCGGCATCATCGACACCCTCAGCGAAACGGCCTCCGCCCTGGCCGCAAAGCACATCGGCGCAATCATCGTCATCGAGCGCAGCGTTTCTCTGGGCGACATGATGGAAAAAGGCGTCGGCATTGACGCCGTGGTCTCTCAGGATCTGCTCGCCACCATCTTTTTCCCGAACACGGCCCTGCACGACGGCGCGGTGATCATCGGCAGGGACAACCGCATCAAGGCCGCGGGCTGCGTCCTGCCCCTGGCCAACGTTGCCCGCCAGCACTTCGGGACCAGGCACCGCGCCGCCCTCGGCATTTCCGAAGCCAGCGACGCCGTGGCCATTGTGGTTTCCGAAGAACGCGGAGAAGTGACCATAGCTCAGGACGGGCGCCTCTCCAATCCCCTGAACCAGGAACGCCTGAAACGGATACTGACCAATGCCCTCAGCCAGTAGTTCACGTCTGCAGAACGTGCTCTTTGCCCTGCTCTCCTTCGTCCTTGCGACGGGGCTGTGGTATTTTGTGGTTGGGCGCGACCATGTGGAGACGCAGATGACCGTGCGCGTGGAATACCGCGGTCTGCCGGAGGGACTGGTCATCCGGGACGGCATCGTCACGCAGCTCACCGTACACCTGCGCGGTTCGGCGGAACTTCTGCGCAACCTCCACTCGCGGGACATCGTGTTCACGGTCGATCTCTCGGGCGTGAAGCGCGGGGCCAATTCCGTTCCCCTGCACCTCAGCAGCATCCCGGACTTCAAGGCCTTTGAAATTCTCGAAGTGGCGCCCAGCCGGCTGGTGCTGGAAGTAGACGCCCTCACGGAGCGGGTCGTGCCGCTGGAGCACCACCTGCTGCCTCTGCCCGCGGCGTCACCCTACCTCATTATCAACACGGTGCTCGAACCTTCCGTGGTGACGGTGCGCGGCCCGGAATCCCAGGTCAATCCGCTGAAGCGTCTCTCCGTGCTCTACGATCCCACCAAGAACGCCAGCGAGGGCCTGCACGAAGCCAACGTGGCCATCATGGCTCCCGCGCAGGTGGAAGTCACACCGCCCGTCACCACCCTGCGCTACACCATGGAGCCGAAAACCGCGGACATCCAGCTCGAACGCCATGTCGAACTCAGTGAAGCTCTCGGCAATGTGGAAGCCGCTCCCGCAGAGGCGGAAGTCTCTCTTGCCGTGCCCGAAGCCATGGCACAGGACAGGGAATATCTGAACGCCGTCCACGTTCAGGCCCGGCCGCAGACAGATCTCGAACCCGGCAAGCCCACGGAGGTTTCCCTCATTGTTCTTCTGCCCTCAGGCTCAAGACTGATCAGCGTGGAACCTGTCAAGGTGACGCTGACGCTTCGGGAGGAAGAGGAAGAATCGCGCCAGGCCGCAGATTCGAACTACGTCCTGCGTATGCCCGCGTCCAGCCTCCGCCTCCCCAGCGCGCCGCTGCCTCTGAACTTTTCCCTGGACGAGCTTGGTCTGCCGCAGACGCTCCTGCCTCAGCCCGGCGAACTCAAATTTCAGCCCGTGCCGTCAGCGCCCAGCCTTGAGCCGTCTCTCTTGGCGCCCGCAGTAACGGACAGCTCCAGCCAAACTCCCTCAGGGGACGAAAACGAACAGGACAAGCCATGAACGAACGCCTCTTTGGAACGGACGGACTGCGCGGCCGCGTGAATACCTATCCCCTCACCCCGGACATGGCTCTGCGTCTGGGGCTGGCCGCAGGCACGGTGTTCCGCTCCGATGAATGCCGCCGCAAGGTGATCATCGGCAAGGACACGCGGCTTTCCGGCTACATGTTCGAATCGGCGCTCACCGCCGGCCTGTGCGCCATGGGTATGGACGTCTATCAGGTGGGTCCGCTGCCCACTCCGGCCATAGCCTTTCTCACACGGAACATGCGCGCGGATTTCGGCGTGGTCATCTCCGCCTCGCACAATCCCTTCCACGACAACGGCATCAAGTTTTTCGACAAGGAGGGCTTCAAGCTGCCCGATGAGATGGAAGACCGCATGTCCGCGCTCATTCTGGACAGGGAACACGTCTGGGACTATCCCGTTCCCGAAAAGGTGGGCCGTGCCTACCGCATTGTGGACGCTTCGGGCCGCTACATCGTCTACCTTAAGAGCAGCTTCCCGCAGGAACTCAAGCTGGACGGCCTGCGCGTGGTCATAGACTGCGCAAACGGAGCGAACTACAAGGTCGCCCCCCTGGCCCTGGAAGAACTGGGTGCGGAAGTCTTTCGTCTGGGCACGTCTCCCGACGGCCTGAACATCAACTACCAGTGCGGTTCTCTGCATCCCGAATCCATGAAGGCCCGTGTGCGCGAGGTACGCGCCGACGTTGGTCTCGCCCTGGACGGCGATGCCGACAGGCTCATTGTCTGCGATGAAAAGGGGCGTCTGCTCGACGGCGACCAGATACTCGCCGTGTGCGCCGAAGACCTCATGAAGAAGGGGCGTCTGCGCAACAATCTCCTCGTGGGCACGGTGATGAGCAATATGGCTCTTGAAGCGTTCATGAAGGAACGCGGCGGCCGGCTCCTGCGCACCGATGTGGGCGACCGCTACGTCATCGAGTCCATGCGCCGGCACGATGCCTCCCTGGGCGGAGAACAGTCCGGACATCTCATCTTCCGCGACTACAGCACCACGGGCGACGGCCTGCTGGCCGCCCTTCAGCTCCTGCGCATCATGCGCGAGACCGGCCGCCCGCTCTCCGAACTGGCCGGCCGCCTCAAGCCCTATCCGCAGGTGCTGGTCAATGTGCGCGTGACCCGCAAGACGCCCTTCGAGCAGTGCGAAAAGCTCATGGAGATCAAAAAAGCCACGGAAGATACCCTTGGCGAACGCGGCCGCGTCCTGCTCCGCTACTCCGGCACGGAAAACCTGTGCCGCGTCATGGTGGAGGGCGAAGACGAGGAGTTTGTCCGCAGGGCCGCGCGGGAAATCGCGGACACGGCCGCCCGGGAACTGCGCTGAACGCAGGAAACAGAAGGGGCGCATCATGGCTTTCGAGATCAAACAGCAGATCAGGCTGAACCAGCAGCTTCGCATGACGCCCATGCTGAAGCAGGCCATCAATCTGCTGCTCTTTTCCCGGCAGGAACTCGTGGAGGCCGTGCGCCAGGAACTTCTGGAAAATCCCTTCCTTGAAGAACGGGAGAGCGAAAACGACACCGCGGCGCAGGAGATACGTCCCCCCTCGGAAAACGAACAGCAGGAGTCGGCCTACCCCCGAGATGAACTGGTGGAAAATGCGGACTGGGAAGCCTATCTCGGAGAATTTTCCAGCCAGTCCCGCACGGCACAGCAGGAATACGAATCCGCCGAAGAGGACGGCAACCCGCTGGAAACCTGCCACGCCGCCGAACCCGGTCTGGAAGCGCACCTCATGGGGCAGCTCTTGCTCTCCTCCCTCAGCAAAAGACAAAAATGCATCGGGGAATGCATCATCGGCAATCTCGACGACTCCGGATATCTCACGGCCTCCGACGCCGAAATTGCCCGCCTCGCGGACGTGGATGAAGCGGAAGTCCCGCCGGTGCTGCACGCCATCCAGAACTTCGACCCCGTGGGCGTGGCCGCGCGCACGCTCTCGGAATGCCTGCTCATCCAGCTGCGCGCCCGCAGGGACGACCGCGACCCCATTCTCGTCAATCTGGTGGAAAACCACCTGGAAGACCTGGAAAAACAGCGCTACAAGCCCCTTGCCCGCCTTTTCCGCATCGACATGGAGACGCTGAAGGAATACCTCGCCATCATCCAGAGCCTGGAACCGCGCCCGGGCGGAAGTCTGGCCGCGGATCCCACGGCCTTCATCCAGCCCGACGTCTTTGTCTACCGCGTGAGCGGCGACTTTGTGGTGGTGATGAACGATGAAGACCTGCCCGCCCTCAGAATTTCGCCCATGGCCGAGGAACTTTCCACACGGCAGAATCAGCGTTCGGATGCGGAAAAGGAATACCTTGCCGACCGCCTGCGCTCTGCCGTGTGGATGATGCGCAGCCTTGAGGAACGCCGCCGCACCCTCTATCAGGTGACGGAAAGTCTGGTACGGCATCAGCGGGAATTTTTCGAAGAAGGCGTGTACAAGCTCAAGCCCCTGGTTCTCAAGGATATTGCCCAGGACATCGGACGCAGTGAGTCCAGCATCAGCCGCATCACCACCAATAAATATGTGGGCACCGAGTACGGCATTTTTGAATTGAAATACTTTTTCAACAGCGGTGTTTCCGCGAAGAACGGCGATCAGCTGGGTTCGGAAAGCGTGAAGGCGCACATCCGTGCCCTCATAGAAAAGGAAGACAGTGCCAGACCTCTGTCCGACGAGGAACTGAGCGCGAGGCTCAAGGACAGCCTCGGCCTCAGGATCGCCCGGCGCACCGTGGCCAAGTACCGTGAGGAACAGGGCATTCCCTCCTCCTCAAGACGCCGGAAGCACCTGTAAACCAGTTTTGCCGCTCGTAGAAGCTCATTGAAATCCTTTTTCAAGAGTGTTCCTTCCGCGCAAAACCGCAGCTCCATCCCTTTCCCTTCGCCCTGTTTCCGCTGTTTTTCTGTCCTGCCGCGGCCCGTCTCTTCGGTTCCCAGCCGTCTGCCTCGTTTTCCCGTATTTGTCTCTCCCCTTCCCTCATCCACGCCTTTCCCTTCCCGCTTCCTCGCGTCCGCAGTCTTTGCCGAAAGCAGAAGCTCGTTGAAATCCTTTTTCAAGAACGGCGTTTCCGCGCAAAACCGCAGCCCCGCCCCTTTCCCTTCGCTCTGTTTCCGCTGTTTTTCTGTCCTGCCGTACCGGTGTCTTCCTGCGTCCGCCCCTGCCGCGCCGCCTCTTCCTCAGTCCTCCAGAAAAAACCGACTTTCCGCGCCTCCATGATTGCGCAATGGCCTGACTTTTTATAGGATGGGTGGGGAATCATTCCCTGGAACGTCAATTTCTGTGATCTGGAGGATAATCCGTCATGAAAGTTTCCCATGCGCTCGCATCCCTAGCCCTCGCCGTCGCAGCCCTCGGTCTGGCCGCGCCGTCCGCCCTTGCCGCCGAACCCGTCAAAATCGGCGTCTATCTGCCCCTCACCGGCCAGAACGCCTTCGGCGGACAGCTTGAGCTGAACGGCGTCAAGCTGGCTCATCAGGCTCATCCCACCGTCCTCGGCCGCGACGTGGAACTCGTCGTGGTGGACAACAAGTCCGATAAGGTCGAGGCCGCCAACGCCGTGAAACGCCTCATCGAGCGCGACAAGGTCTCCGTCTACATCGGCACCTACGGGTCCTCCCTGGCCATGGCCGGCGGCGAAGTGGGCGAAAAGGCCGGCGTCCCGGGCGTGGGCACGTCCTGCACCAACCCGCTGGTCACGCAGGGCAAGAAGTATTACTTCCGCGCCTGCTTCATCGATCCCTATCAGGGCGCGGCCGCCGCTGCCTACGCCTTCAAGAATCTGGGCATGAAGAAGGCCGCCATCCTCATGGACGTGGCCAACGACTATTCCGTGGGCCTGTGCAGCTTCTTCAAGCGCTCCTACAAGAAGCTCGGCGGCGAGATCGTGGCCGACCTCAAATACAACTCCGGCGATCAGGACTTCACCGCCCAGCTCACCGAAATCATCAACAAGAAGCCCGACATCGTGTTCATGCCCGCCTACTTCGCCGAAGGCGCCATCATCATGAAGCAGGCCAGAGAACTCGGCGGCACCTTCACCATGATGGGCGCCGACGCCATGGATAACCCCGACACCCTCAAGATCGGCGGCAAGGCCGTGGAAGGCTTCCTGCACACCACCTTCCCCTATGACGTGGCCATGCCCAACATGAGCGAAGCTGCCAAGGCGTTCACCGCCGACTGGAAGGCCACCTTCCCCACTCAGGATCCCAACGTGAACTCCGCCCTCGGCTACGTCTGCTACAACCTCATTCTCGACGCCATCACCCGCGCCGGCTCCGATGATCCCGCGGCCATCACCAAGGCCCTCGCCGAAACCAAGGATCTGCCCACGCCGCTGGGTTCCCTCAGCATCAACGCCACCCATGACGCCGAACTGCCCGTCGGCATCATCCAGTACAAGGACGGAAAGCGCCAGTACATCGGCGAAGCCATCGCCGAATAGCCCTTTCTGATCCCTTCTTCCGCGACCGGAGGCCCGCCCCTCCGGTCCCGGACTTGTTTAACCGCCTTCGGGCGCCCCTGCGGTAAGGCTCGTCCCCGCTCCGCCAAGGTTCTGCGTATGACTCTGGAACTCTTTCTCCAGCATTTCTTCAATGCCCTGACCCTGGGTTCGCTCTACGGGCTGATCGCCATCGGCTACACCATGGTCTACGGCATACTCAGGCTGATCAACTTCGCGCACGGCGATATTCTCATGCTCGGCGCCTACTTTGTCTTTTACGGCACGACGCTGTTCTGCCTGCCCTGGCCCGTCGCCGTGGTCGTCGCCATCCTGGGTTCCGCGCTCCTCGGCGTGCTCATGGACAAGATCGCCTACCGGCCCCTGCGCTCCGCCCCCCGCATCTCCGCGCTCATCAGCGCCATCGCCGTGTCCTTCTTCCTGGAAAGTCTGGCCGTGGTGGTCTTCACCGGTCTGCCCCGCCCCGTGCATCAGCCCGAATGGCTGGTGAGCATCATCACCATCGGCGGCGCGCGCCTCATGCCCCTCACCCTCCTCGTGCCCGGCGTCACCGCCGTGCTCGTGGCCGCGCTGCTCTATGTGGTCTACCACACCAAGCCCGGCCTCGCCATGCAGGCCATCTCCAAGGACATCGAAACCACCCGTATGCTGGGCGTGTCCGTGGACAAGATCATCGCCCTCACCTTTGCCATCGGTTCCGCGCTGGCCGCGGCTTCGGGCATCATGTGGGCGCTGCGCTACCCGCAGATCAATCCCTACATGGGCGTGTTCCCCGGCTTCAAGGCCTTCATCGCCGCGGTCTTCGGCGGCATCGGTTCCATCCAGGGGGCCGTGGTCGGCGGCCTGATCCTCGGCTTCATCGAGATCATGACCGTGGCCTTCTTCCCCGAACTCTCGGGCTACCGCGACGCCTTCGCCTTCATCCTGCTTGTTGTCGTACTCCTCGTGAAGCCCACCGGCCTCTTCGGTGAAAAGCAGGAGGAAAAAATCTGATGAACGCCAAGCCTGCCTTCAACAAACGCGATGCGGCCCTCACGGCCCTGGCTCTCGCCGTCCTCTACCTCTTCCTCTGGTGGGCCGACGGCAGCATGGCCGGCGCCCTGTCCTGGTCCTTCCTGCCCTCGCCCCTCAACGGCTACGAAATCCAGATCCTCAATCTGGTGGCCGTGTACGGCATACTCGCCATCTCCCTGAACATCATCTACGGCTTCACAGGCATGTTCTCCCTGGGACACGCCGGCTTCATGGCCATCGGTGCCTACGTCTCCGCCCTCTGCGTACTCTCGCCCGAACAGAAGGAAATCATGTGGATCATCGACGAGATCCTGCCGCCGCTCGCCGCTCTGCATACGCCCTTCTGGTTCTCCGTCATTCTGGGCGGTGTTGTCGCCACTATCTTCGCCCTGTTCATCGGCATCCCCGTGCTGCGGCTCGGCGGCGACTACCTGGGCATCGCCACCCTCGGCTTCTCCGAAATCATCCGTGTGCTCATCGTGAACGCCACGCCCATCACCAACGGCTCCCTGGGCATCAAGGGCATTCCCTGCTACACGGACCTGTTCACCAGCTTCACCTGGCTCATCATCGTCATCTTCTGCACCGTGCGGCTCCTGAACAGCAACTTCGGCAACGTGCTCAAGGCCGTGCGCGATGACGAAATCGCCGCGCAGGTCATGGGCATCAACGTCTTCCACGCCAAGCTGTTCTCCTTCTGCCTCGGCGCCTTCCTCGCCGGAGCGGGCGGCGCACTGCTCGGCAACCTGCTCACCACCATCGACCCGAAAATGTTCACCTTCCTGCTCACCTACAACATCCTCATGATCGTTGTGGCGGGCGGCCTCGGCTCCATCACCGGCTCCATCATCGGCAGCGTCATCATCACCGTGCTGCTGGAATGGCTGCGCGTGGTGGAAGAGCCTCTCGACCTGGGCTTCATCCACATCCCCGGCATTCCCGGTATGCGCATGGTGGTCTTCTCGGTCTGCCTGCTCATCATCATCCTCTACCGCCGCGAAGGCATCATGGGCATGAGGGAAATCACCTGGAACAGCATCGGACGCTGGTTCTCCAGTCTGGGCCAGAGCAAGGAGGACAAGGCATGAGCAGGAACCTCGTTGAACTCAGGGAAGTGACCATGCGCTTCGGCGGCGTCACCGCCATCGAAAACCTGAACATGGCCCTGCCGGAACGCGGCATCGCCGGACTTATCGGGCCTAACGGCGCGGGCAAAACCACGGTCTTCAACGTCATCACCGGCTTCTACAAGCCCACGGAAGGCCATGTGCGCTTCAAGGACAGAGACATCACCGGACTGAAAACCCATGAAATCTGCTCCCTCGGGCTGGCCCGGACCTTCCAGAACATCCGCCTCTTCTACAACGAAACGGCACTGGAAAACGTCATGATCGGCCGCCATGTGCGCCGTACTCACCGCTGGTGGGAAACCGTGCTCGGGCTCTCCGGTGCGCGCCAGGAGGAAAGAGACATCCGCGCCAAGGCGGAACAGCTTCTCGACCGCATCGGCCTTTCGGCCTACAGCGGCGAAAAGGCTTCCTCCCTGCCCTACGGAGCGCAGCGCCGCCTCGAAATCGCCCGCGCCCTCGCCACGGAGCCGGAATTTCTGCTCCTCGATGAACCCGCAGCAGGCATGAACCCCCAGGAAAGTCTCGAACTCATGAACTTCATCCGTCAGATCCGCGATGAATTCGACCTGACGATCCTGCTCATCGAACACGATATGAAGGTGGTCATGGGCGTGTGCGAACACATCTGGGTGCTGGAATACGGCAAGCTCATCGCCGAAGGCGACGCCGCGGCCATCCGCTCCAACCCCCGCGTCATTGAAGCCTATCTGGGCGAGGATGTGAACAATGCTGCAGATTAACGACCTCCATGTACACTACGGCGGTATCCACGCCGTCAAGGGCGTGTCCCTGAACATCCCCCGCGGCAGTATCGTCACCCTCATCGGGGCCAACGGCGCGGGCAAGAGCAGCATCATCCGCTCCATCGCGGGACTCGTCCGCGATGTCAAGGGCAGTATCAGCCTTACCCGCAGGGAAGGCCACCCGGCCGTCGAACTCATCGGCAAGCCCGCCGAAGACATGGTGCGCAACGGCATAGCCCTCAGTCCCGAAGGACGGCGCATACTTCCCCACCTCACCGTGGCCGAAAACCTCGAACTCGGCGCCTGGTGCCGCAGCGACCGCGACGGCATCGAAAACGACAAGGAACGCGTCTACCGCCTCTTCCCCCGCCTCAAGGAACGCCACTGGCAAAAAGGCGGCACCCTCTCCGGCGGCGAACAGCAAATGCTCGCCGTGGGCCGCGCCCTCATGAGCCAGCCCGACCTCATCATGCTCGATGAACCCTCCCTCGGCCTGGCTCCCATCCTGGTCAAGGAAATCTTCGACATCATCCGCAGGATCAACGAAGACGGAAAAACCGTCCTCCTCGTGGAACAAAATGCCTTCGCCGCCCTCTCCATCGCCGACTACGCCTATATCCTCGAAGTCGGCAGCGTCGTCCTCCAGGGCCCGGGCAAGGAAATGCTCCATAACCCCAAAGTCCGCGAAGCCTACCTCGGCGGGTAGAGAGAGGAAGAAAAGGCAGGAAAGGCATCTTGCATTTTCTATCGAAAATGCGCGAAGAACGCCGAACTTCCAGTTCGGCAAAGACACCCTTCGGCCACGTCTGACGGGATCGCGCCTCGTGCAGCTTCGCTGCCCTCGGCCGCGCTCCGCGTGTCCTTACTTCCGCTCCTCGCCCGCCTCCATGCCGGCTTTCCAGCCGGCGCGGGGTCGT
>NZ_CANRLT010000035.1 GCF_947631555.1 uncultured Mailhella sp.
ATTTTCAAGCTCCATATGCCTGAGGACGCAGCGGACATTGCCAAGCGTGTGAAGGTGCTTTAGAGGGAGAACGGAGATGGACAACTACAGCTTGACCTCAAAAAACGCCGGCATCGCTCCTCTCTCTCATGCACTGAACGCGGAGTTTTGCAAGGGATTCTCGGTTGATACCCTAGAAAACACAAGAAAGTTTTACCGTTGTTATCAGAATCGAATTTCCGAAACAGTGCTTCGGAAATTTGTTGCGCAAAAATCCGAGACGCTGTTTCGGATTTCGGACAAGCCTCTTCCTTTCACGCTGTCCTGGTCTCATTATCTTCAGCTTATGCGGATCAAAAATCCGGAAGAACGCAGATTTTGCTATGTCTTGATTGACCTTAAAAAAGAAAAGAATGACGCTGTGGTTGAAATGACCTTGCCGGAGAACAGCAATATCTTTGCGTCAGAATACAGCTTGTATCTACCGGATAAGAAGATGCTTCAAGGCAAGCTTCAGGAATGGATTGACGAGGGAATCGGAGGTGAAGACCATTGAAACTGCAATTCAAACACCAGAATTTCCAGGCTGACGCGGCAAAAGCCGTTGTTGATGTCTTCGCCGGGCAGCCCCGCCTTACGCCCACCTACATGATGGACAAAGGATACGGTCTGCAAAAACTTACCGACGATGAGAACTTCACCGGCTGGCGCAACGAACATATTGTGCCGGAGCTTTCCGATGCGTTGATTCTGGAGCATATTCAGCAGATCCAGCGCGCCCATCAGATCAAGCCTTCCGAAAAGCTGGAGGGCCGCTTCAATCTGACGATTGAAATGGAAACCGGCGTCGGCAAGACCTATACCTACATCAAGACGATGTATGAGCTGAACAAGCACTATGGCTGGAGCAAGTTCATCATTGTGGTGCCGAGCATCGCTATCCGCGAAGGCGTCTATAAGACCTTTCAAGTGACGCAGGAGCACTTTGCGGAGGAATACGGCAAAAAAATCCGCTTCTTCATCTATAATTCAGCCCAGCTCTCCGAGATTGACCGCTTTGCCTCTGACAGCTCCATCAACGTCATGATCATCAATTCGCAGGCGTTTAATGCCAAAGGCAAGGATGCCAGACGAATATACATGAAGCTGGACGAGTTCCGCTCCCGGCGTCCAATCGACATCATCGCGAAGACGAATCCGATTCTGATTATCGACGAGCCGCAGTCTGTTGAAGGCAAGCAGACCAAGGAACGTCTCAAGGAGTTTCAGCCACTGCTTACTCTGCGGTATTCCGCCACACACAAGAGCGACAGCATCTATAACATGGTCTATCGTCTGGATGCGATGGACGCCTATAACAAGCGCCTGGTAAAAAAGATTGCTGTTAAAGGAATCTCGGAAACTGGAACTACCGCTGCCAACAGCTATGTTTACCTGGAGAGCGTCAACCTTTCCCAAAGCGATCCCACGGCAACCCTGCAGTTTGACGTAAAGCAAGCCGCAGGCATCAAGCAAAAGAGCAGGTTGGTCAAGCTTCGCGATAATCTCTATGACTACTCCAACGGGCTGGAAGAATACAAGAACGGCTTTGTGGTGAAATCCATTGATGGCCGTGATAATTCCGTGGAGTTCCTGAACGGTATCAAAATTTTTGTCGGGGACGTCCTGGGAAAAGTTGATGAGGATCAGCTCCGCCGGCTCCAGATCCGGGAGACCATCCTCTCCCATATCCAGAAGGAGCGTCAGCTCTTCCATAAGGGCATCAAGGTCCTGAGCCTGTTCTTCATCGATGAGGTTGCCAATTACCGTGAGTACGACGCTGCCGGTCAACCGGCAAACGGTAAGTACGCTGTGATGTTTGAGGAAGAGTATGCCGATATTATCGGCCACCTCCAGCTCGCCCTGGGGGAGGATGATTACATTGAATACCTGAACAGCATCAAGGTGTCCAGGACTCATGCCGGATACTTCTCTGTGGACGGCAAGGGTAAGATGATCAACAGTAAGGTCGGCAGAAAAGAAACGACTTCCGATGACGTCAGCGCCTATGAATTAATCATGAAGAACAAGGAGCTGCTTCTGGACCGTGATCCGAAGAAATCTCCGGTGCGTTTTCTCTTCTCGCACTCTGCCTTGCGCGAAGGCTGGGATAACCCCAACGTGTTCCAGATCTGCACCCTGAAGCAAAGCTCCAGCGATGTCCGCAAGCGCCAGGAAGTGGGCCGCGGCCTGCGCCTGTGCGTTAATCAGGACGGCGAGCGCATGGATACCAACGCAGTTGGAAACGAGGTACACACTATCAATGTCCTGACGGTTATCGCCAGCGAAAGCTACGATTCCTTTGCAAAGGGCCTGCAGACTGAAATGGCGGATGCCGTTGCAGACCGCCCGCGTTCCGTCACCGTTGAACTGTTTGCCGACAGGGTTATCACGGATGACAAAGGAAACAAGCATGTTATTGATAAGGATACCGCTCAGGTAATCCGCGACCACATGCTCATTAACAACTATATCACCAGCAAGGGGATGCTGACGGATAAATACTATCAGGACAAGGCCAATGGAGAGATTAAAGTGGCGGAGGAGGTTGCGGATTGCGCAGCGTCCGTCATAGCGATCGTTGACTCCATTTACGATGCCCGCAGCCTGCAGCCGGAAAATGCCCGCAGCAACAATGTAGAGCTGCATATCGATAAGAACAAGATGGCCATGCCGGAGTTCAAGTCACTCTGGTCCAGTATCAATGCCAAGTCAGTGTATGCTGTGGACTTTGACACGGAAGAGCTGGTGCACAACTC
Organism: uncultured Mailhella sp.; assembly: GCF_947631555.1. Classification (GTDB taxonomy): domain Bacteria; phylum Desulfobacterota; class Desulfovibrionia; order Desulfovibrionales; family Desulfovibrionaceae; genus Mailhella. The sequence goes on from NZ_CANRLT010000035.1 coordinate 2,778, forward strand.
TATTAAGTCGCTCAGCAACGACCTGCATGTTTCAAAAATTTATTTCCGTGTTGAGACCGGAGCGATGGAATCCATCAACTCCAAGGAGGAACTTCTGTCAGGCGATTCCTTTGTCAAAAAGGAATCTACAAGCCACGGCGTAACCGTCACAGCAAATTCCCATGTGAAGTATGACCTCATCGGAAAGCTGGTGGATGAGACCGGCCTGACCAGAAAGGCCATCGTTGCTATTCTTCAGGGTATCACCCCCGAAGCCTTTAACCAGTTTAAGGACAATCCGGAGGAATTTATTCTGAAGGCGGCAGCTCTGATTAATGACCAGAAGGCAAAAGCCATTATTAATCATATTACCTATCATGTTCTGGATGAACATTACGGTATGGATATATTCACCGAGCCGACTCTAAAGGGCAAGCTGGGTGAGAATGCGAAAAAAGCCCAGAAACACCTTTATGACCATATCATCTACGACTCCAACACCGAACGCGATTTTGCGACCGACCTTGATACCAAGGCAGAAGTTGCTGTTTACGTCAAACTACCGGGCGGTTTTTACATTTCCACACCCGTTGGACGCTACAATCCAGACTGGGCCATTGCCTTTTATAAGGACAAGGTAAAGCATATCTATTTTGTAGCAGAGACAAAGGGTTCCCCGAATCCCGAGGATCGGAGGGAGATTGAGAATTCCAAGATCGACTGCGCAAGAAAACACTTCAAGGCCCTTTCCAGCGGCAATGTCGTCTATGATGTTGTACACAGCTGCCAGTCCCTGCTGGAGAAAGTTATGAAGTAAGAGACCCCAACGTTTAATCATCAGAAGAAAAGCACGAAGTGCAGCGAGTTTTCTGCCCTTCGTGCTTTTCCTGTTTCTGACTGACAGGCTCCGCAACGCCCCTGAAGCGCTTCCCTGCTGTCCTCTCCGTGAAAATTTGGGGGACTCCCGGCCCATGCCGGTTTAAGCAAAGACGCCGTCAGCCTTTCCTTTCTGCTTGTTAGCAAGCTGCGCGGCAACGAAAGCACTGCTTCGTCTTCCATCCTTCCCGCAGAAAACACCAGCCGCGTTCCCTCGGGCCCCCGCAGAACACTTGACATTTCCCCGACATCGGACGGATAGTTTTTCAGCTCTGAAAACGACAGGGCAAGTGTCCCTTACCTCTGAAGGAATCCGTCATGGAGATTGAAACCGGCATTCTGTTTTTCGGCGGCGCGGCCCTCTGCGTTCTCATCGCCGTCCTTCTGCTCAAAAGGAAGCGTCCCTCCGAGAAAAGCGAACAGGCGGAGGAGGAACTGCAGGGCGATCAGGCTCTGTACGAACTGGGCATGAACCCCATTTCGGACAAGCCCATTCTCTACTCGCTGACCACCTGCCCGCACTGCAAGAACACCCGCAGCTTTCTGGACGCGGAACACGTTCCCTACATCTCCATCTTTCTGGACGAGTACGCGGGCCAGCAGCGCACCGACCTCATGGAAAAAGTCCGTACCTATAATCCCCGCGGCTCGTTCCCGACCATCATCATGCCGAACGGCAAGGTGATCGTGGGCTATCGCAAACAGCTTTTGCAGGAGGCTCTGGCCCATGTCGCCGGAAGAACTGCTTGAAAAAATGGCAAAAGCCGCCGCACGCAAGGGCTACTTTCTCCATGCCGACCGCAGCCACTGCCTCGAAACCGCGAAAAGCCTGCTCTTCAACAGGGAAAAATACGGCTACATGTGCTGCCCGTGCCGCCTCGCAGCGAGCGACCTCAAGCAGGACGCGGACATCGTCTGCCCCTGCCGCTACCGTGACGCGGACATTCTCGAACACGGCGCCTGCCTCTGCTCCTTCTTTGTCTCCGAAGAACACAAGGACGATCTCGAATTTTTCCCGGTCATTGACGATCGCCGCGAAGGATAGCTTCTCTCCCTTCCCTGCCCTCTCCCTCCTCCCCGAACATACCCCTTGTGCACTTCGTCATGAGGAGTCTTCTTTCACGGTCTCCGAGGGCACGGGCTGGAACCGAAAGCAAAACGGGCGGCCTCCGCAGAAGCCGCCCGTGTCCAAAGAACGCTGAAAAGAGGCTAGTTCGTCCACGCCTCCATGAAGGACGCGGCGGACTTGCCCTCCGAAAGGTGATGGAGCAGGGCGCTCCCGAAAACGGCTGCGTCGGGACGGACGCGTCCCTTCAGGGAAGCGAGCTGTTCCGGCGTCTTCAGGCCAAAGCCCAGCGCCACGGGCAGGGAAAAGACCCTGCGGGTGCGTTCAATGATTTCAGGCACTTCGGGAGGCAGAGCTCCGCGTTCACCCGTGGTTCCCATGACGGAAACCACATACACATAGCCCTGCGAAACCTCAGCATAGAGCTTCATGCGCTCCTCGCTGGTATTCGGACCCACCAGCGCGATAAGAGCGATACCGTGGGCCTTGAGCACATCGCGCAGCTCTTCGGCCTCGTCCACGGGCAGGTCGGGCACGATGCAGCCGTGGACGCCGGCTTCTTCTGCCTCTCTGGCAAAGCGCTCCAGTCCGTATTGCAGGAAGGGATTCAGGTAGCCCATGAGCACCAGTCCGGCCTTGACCTCGCCCTTGTGTTCCCTGAGCAGATCCATGATACCCCGAAGGGTCACGCCGCGGGCCAGCGCCTCGCGGGAAACCGCTTCCACCACCGGGCCATCGGCCACGGGGTCGGAGAACGGCACGCCGATTTCGATGATGTCCGCCCCGTGGGCGTCCAGTTCACGGACGGTGTTCCAGAAGGAATCGAGCGCGGGAAAACCCGCGGTGATGAACGGGATAAGGGCCGTGCGGCCGGCTTTTCCGGCGGCCAGGATTTTTTCTTCGAGAATATGCATACTTCTGTCCTTGATGCGAACGCCGGATCACTTCAGGCCGAGCGCGTGTTCGATGATGTCCATGTCCTTGTCTCCGCGGCCGGAAAGATTGACCAGCACACGGCTGCCGGGCTTGAATTCCGCGGCGTGTTTCAGCACATAGCCCAGGGCGTGGGAGGATTCCAGTGCGGGCAGGATGCCCTCGTTGAGACAGAGTGCCTGAAAAGCCTCCAGAGCATCGCCGTCATAGGCCACACCGTACCTAGCGCGCCCGATGGCGTTCAGGTAGGCGTGTTCCGGACCGACGCCAGGGTAGTCCAGCCCCGCGGAAATGGAACCGGACGGCAGAATCTGCCCCTCTTCGTCCTGCAGCAGCATGGTGTATTCCCCGTGCAGCACGCCGGGACGCCCCAGGTTGATGGAGCAGGAGTTCAGGCAGTCAGGTTCGCCCGTGCCGCCGCCCTCCACGCCGATGAGCTGCACTCCCGCATCGGGTACGAAGGCGTGGAACGCGCCGATGGCGTTGGAGCCGCCGCCCACGGCTGCCACCACATAGTCGGGCAGCGCGCCGGTGCGTTCCAGCATCTGGGCGCGGGCCTCGCGGCTGATGACGCTCTGGAAGCCGCGCACCAGATCAGGGAAGGGATACGGCCCGGCCGCCGTGCCGAAGCAGTAGTGCGTGGTCTCCTGTTCGGAGATCCAGGCGCGCAGGGCGGCGTTGATGGCGTCCTTCAGCGTGCGGGAACCGTTCTCGATGGGCTTGACCTCGGCCCCAAGAAGGCGCATGCGGCGTACGTTCGAGGACTGGCGCTCCACGTCTTCCGCGCCCATGTAGATGGTACACTTGAGGTGCAGACGGGCGGCGGCGGCCGCGGTAGCCACGCCGTGCTGCCCGGCTCCGGTCTCCGCAAGCAGCGCGGTCTTGCCCATGTATTTGGCGAGAAGCGCCTGCCCCAGCGTGTTGTTGATCTTGTGCGCGCCCGTGTGCAGCAGGTCTTCACGTTTCAGCCACAGCTCAAAGCCGAGCTTTTCGGACAGCGTCGGGCAGAAGGTCAGCGGGGTCTCGCGCCCTGCGTAATTATGCAGCAGATCGTCCAGTTCCTCCTGAAATGCCTTTGTGGGCAGAATGTCGCGCATGGCCTGTTCCAGTTCCATGAGCGGAGGCATGAGCAGTTCCGGCACGAAGCAGCCGCCAAATTCGCCAAAATATCCTTTTTTCATGGGATGTTCCTTTTTGTCCAGAGCCTTTGCCCCGGATGTGATGACGCACTCCGTACGGCCTTCACAGCGTCTTCGATGAGAGCCGCGGACTTGTGTCCCGGAGCGTCCTCCAGTTTCGAATTGAGATCCACGCCGTCGGGATGGCACACGGCAAGGGCCTGCCCGATGTTCCGGGGGCCTAGTCCGCCGGAGAGAAACCACGGATGGGGGAAATGCAGGGTGTCCAGCGCGGTCCAGTCCAGCGTCATGCCGCTGCCCAGCCCCGCGTCCAGCAGGTAGCGGCCGCAGGAAGAGGCAAAGCGGTCGATGTCCGCCTGAAGCGCTTCCTCCGTCTCGTACCTGGGAGGCCAAAGCACGCGGATGACCTCTTCCGCCGGAAAAGAGCGGGCGAGTTCCACGCTCTGACCGCCGTGAAGCTGGATGAAATCCAGACGGGCCGTCTCTTTAAAACGCTTCATCTCGTCTATGTCCCCGTGAACGAAAACGCCGACGCGGGCCATGCCGTGCGTGTCCAGACGGGCGGCGTGTTCCGCGTCTATGTCGCGGGGGCTTTTCTCGTAGGAGACGAAGCCGCAGAAATCCACGCCCAGAGCCGCGGCCCGGTCGATGGCCGCCTGATCACTCATTCCGCAGATCTTAATCCACATCTTCCCCGCCCCTTCCCCGGAGCAGACGGCGCAGATCCGCCCCGGGCGTACCGTGTTCCATGAGCGCGGAGCCGACCAGCGCGGCGTGGTAGCCGGCTGCGGCCGCGGCTTCGAGATCTTCACGGCAGGACATGCCGCTGGCCGCGATCCAGCGTTCGTTTCCCCGGGGAGGCTGTTCCCCGATAAAACGCAGACAGGCTTCCCTGTCCACCTTCAGGGTCTCGAGGTCACGGGCGTTCACCTGGATGATGCGTGCTCCGCTTTCCCGCGCCAGCGCCAGATCTCCGGCGCTGAACACCTCCACCACGGCCTGCACGCCGCCCCGTTCGGCCTGTTCGCGCAGATCCCGCAGAACGCGGGCGTCCGGCGTAAGGCGCACGATGAGCAGGAGCGCCGAAGCGGGCGTGGCCAGAGTTGCCGCAATCTGCGCCGGATGAAAGAGGAAATCCTTGCGCAGCATGGGCACGGACGGCAGAAAGGCCATCTCCTTGCCGTGCGCCAGTCCGTCGCCGTCCAGCGCCCGCTCCGTCTCCATCATGGCGGCAATGCGCCGGATGAACGAAAGGTGTCCGTGAAAGTACGTCTCTTCCGTCAATATGGACAGCGCACTGGCCCCGTTTTCGATATATTCACGCGCCGCTTCCTCGGGTTCGAGGTTCTCGCAGATGCTTCCCCGCGATGGGGAAGCCCGCTTGAACTCCGCCACCACGGGCAGCGGCCCGCCGCGCCCCCCTTCCAGAGCCTGGAGGAAGGAGGGCCGGGGCAGCGGCCAGGGTTCCGGCACATCCATGCGTTCCAGCGCGGCGATCTCCGCCTGTTTCGCCTGATAAAAGCGCTCCAGTTCCATCAGCCAAGTACCTTCTGGGCGACACCTTCAGCCACAGCCTTGCGGGCGATCTCCACGCAGTCGGCCAGGGACTTGTTGTCCTCCAGCATGTAGATGGCAAAGGCGGCGTTCACGATCATCATGTCCTGCATGGGCTTCGGCCCGCGGCCCGCCAGCAGCTCCTTGAGAACACCGCTGGCCTCCTCGCGGTCGTGGACTTCCACATCCTCGGGACGGCAGGGTTCGAAGCCGTAGTCGGCGGGATTGAAGATCAGGTCCCGCTTGACCTTGTCGCGGATCTCCACAATGCGCGTCCGGCCCATCGTGGTCAGTTCGTCGTAGCCGCCCGCGCCGCAGAACACGGCCACATGGCGGATGGGGCGAAGAAGCAGCGTGTCGGCGACGAGATCCACCATCTCCGGACGCGGCACGCCCATCATGAGATGATCGGGGCAGCCAGGATTGATCATGGGGCCAAGCATGTTGAACAGCGTGCGCATGCCGAGCTGCTTGCGCACCGGGCCGACGTTGGCGAAGGCCGGATGGAAGTACGGCGCAAACTGGAAGGCGAAATTCCGCTTCTTCAGCATGGCGATGATGGCGGCGGGATCCTTCTCCAGGGGCAGACCGAGACCTTCCACGGCGTCCGCGGCCCCGGAAGTGGAGGACACAGCACGGTTGCCGTGCTTGAGTACGCGGTAGCCAAGTCCGGCGAGGGTGAGCGCGGCGGAGGTGGAGCAGTTGAAGGAATGCTTGCCGTCACCGCCCGTGCCCACGATGTCGATGCATTTTTCCGGAACGCCTTCCACCTTCACGGCGCGGGCCAGCATGATGCGGATGGCAGCCGCCAGCTCGGAGGCCTTTTCGCCCTTCATGCGCAGGCCCATGAGCAGCGCGCCCGCCTGAGCGGGGGTCATGGAGCCGTCAAGCATGGAACCGAAGGCCACTTCCGCCTGTTCGTCGGTGAGGTCACTGCCCTGGGCCACGGATTCCAGCACCTGGCTGATGGTGGGCGCGGCGTGAGGCGCGTTGATGAGGGCATCGGGGAAATTGCGCAGAAGGCGCAGACCGTCGGGCGTCAGGATGGATTCGGGATGGAACTGCACCCCCACCCAGGGGCGATCCCGGAAGCGCATGGACATGACTTCGCCCTGCGGCCCGCGAGCCGTAACCTGGATGAGCGGGTTGGGGTGCTTGTCGTCGATCTGCACGACCAGCGAGTGATAGCGGCCCACGGTGATGGGATTGGGCACGCCGCGGTAGATACCCTTGCCGTCGTGGACGATCTCCGAAGTCTTCCCGTGCATGATGACAGGCCCCACCACCACTTCCGAACCGGCATACAGGCCGAGAACCTGATGGCCGAGGCAGACGCCGAGTACCGGGATCTTGGGGCTGAGCTGCTTGAGAAAGTCGAGGCAGTAACCGGCCCTGGAGGGATGGCCCGGCCCAGGAGAAATACAGACCATGCGCAGGGAAGGATCATTGGCCAGAGCCAGAAGGCCCGGGTCGTCGTTCTTCACCACAAGGGGCTGATGCCCCAGTTTGCAGAAAGCCTGGGCCAGATTGTAGGTGAACGAATCGTAATTATCGATGAGCAGGAACATAGGAATCTCCCGATGCAGAGCAGGCAAGGCGCATGATGGCCGATTTGTTGCGAACTTCCTTCCATTCCAGAGCAGGATTGGAATCAAACACGATACCGCCTCCGGCCTGCCAGTTCAGGCGGCCGCCGCGCACCCACATACTGCGGATGGTGATGCCGGTATCGAGGTGAACGCTGTCCTTGTCCAGACCTATCCAGCCGACGCAGCCCGCATACGGCCCGCGGGGGCGCTGCTCCATTTCGGCGATAATCTCCATGGCGCGCAGCTTGGGCGCTCCGCTCACCGTCCCCGCCGGGAAGGTGGCGGCCAGCACATCCAGGGCGTCCAGCCCTTCCAGAAGCTCCGCCGTGACGCGGCTCGTCATGTGCATGACATGGGAGAAGCGCTCCACGGTCATGAGCCGCTCCACTTCCACGGTGCCGGGCCGTGCGACGTGACCGAGGTCGTTGCGTCCCAGATCCACAAGCATCATGTGTTCAGCCCGTTCCTTGGGATCGGCGAGCAGCTCTGAGGCCAGAGCCTCATCCTCGTCCTCGGTGCGGCCGCGGCGCCGTGTGCCAGCGATGGGAGCGGTGATGAGCTTGCCGCCGTCGCACTTGACCATGACTTCCGGCGAAGAACCGAACAGCGCCACACCCGGCAGACGCATGAAGAACATGTAGGGGGAAGCGTTGCTGCAGCGCATACGCCGGTACAGGGTCAGCGGATCACCGTTGAAGGGCGCGCTGAAATTCACGGAAGGCACAACCTGAATGGCCTCGCCCTGGCGCAGCATTTCCTTGATGCGCTCCACTATGGACTGATAGCCCTGTCCGTCGGGGCAGGAGGCGACCAGCGATTCATCAATGACGCAGGCGTCCAGTTCGCCGTACATGGCCGCATGACCGCCGAACACGGGTTTGTGTTCCCCAAGGCTCACCTGAGCCAGACGGTTATACACATGGTCGAAGAGCATCACCGTACCGGGCAGGCAGAGGATGCATTCCGCATCTTCCGGGCGCAGCACCTCTTCCAGCTTGGGATTGAACAGCCCCGCCATGCCGAAGCCGAAGTAGCCGCACAAGGAACGCGTCATGGGCGGAAGATCCGCCGCCGCAGGATCGGGCATGACTTCGAGGTTGCGCATCACGGAACGCAGCCCTTCCACAAAGGGCATACCGTCGAAACGCTTCAGTCCTTCCAGCCGTCCATCATTGACGGTGCATTCCAGCTTCCCTCCGGCGCAGCGCAGGATGAGCGCCATGTCGCAGGCCAGCGCGCTGTACCTGCCCCAGCGCCCGTCCACTTCCGCGCTTTCCAGCAGAATGCCGGTCTTGCCCTGAGCCATGCCCATGAACAGACTGATGGGCGTATCCATGTCCGCCGGGAGCCAGCGGACATGCTGACCTATACGAATAGGCAACGTCTGAGCTTCCATAAACAACATCCTCTCTTGAAAGTAAAAAAATGCCGTTCCTCTGGGAGGAACGGCATTTCCTTTGAACTGTATCCGGCGTTTATCCATGCACCGAGACCGCATCCTCCCCCTTGGAAGAGATACGCCACCACCAGCCGTTGAAGCAGGAAGTGCGGAACATGGTAAACATCGGTTTCTCCTCATCAAAAAGGCTTCTTGAGACGTTCTTTGTATAGCGCCATGTTAAAAATCTGTCAACTGTTTCTTTGCAGTCTTCCTTTCCTTTAAAGAAAAACGCAGGCGGGCATCTCATCATCGCTTCTTCTGCAGCGAATTTGCGGCTCTCTTCCGGCATGACGCCGGAAGATGCAAAAAACTTGTTGACGTGCCGCCGTAAAACAGGCTAGGAACTCAAAAAAAGGACACCACGTCATGCAGCGTTTCTTCCGCCCCGCGTACTTCAGCTTTACCGGCAGCTTCGGCTGGTGGTATCCCTGCTCTGTACCCGCCTGCGGAACCTTCTGCTGATTTTTACCATCATCAGACATACATCAAGCCGCAGGCAGAAGCCGGCGGCTTTTTTAGTCCCGGAAGGCCTGCAAGAGAGGTTCACATTATGGAAGTCGGTTCCCTCAGACGATTCAACCGCATCATCAATCCCAAAACCGGACGCGCCATCGTCGTGCCCATGGATCACGGCATGTCCGACGGCGCGCCCCGCGGCCTGCGCGACATGGCCAAGGCCATCAATGACATGGATGAAGGCGGTGCCGACGCCGTTCTCCTGCACAAGGGACTTATCCACAAGGCTAACTACGAAGAGCACATGCGCATGGGCTTCATCATGCACATCTCGGCTTCCACCAGCCTTTCCAGCCGCCCCAACAAAAAGATGCTCGTGGGCGACGTGGAGGAAGCCGTGCGCCTTGGGGCCGACGCCGTATCCATACACGTCAACCTCGGCGATGAGGACGAAAGCCTCATGCTCTCCGATGCCGGAATGATCGCCAAGCAGTGCAGTCTGTGGGGTATGCCGCTCATGATCATGGTCTACGCCCGCGGCCACGACGTGGACAGCTACAATCCCCGCAACATCGCGCACTGCGCCCGCGTGGGCGCGGAAGTCGGCGCAGACATCGTGAAGGTCCCCTACACCGGCAGCGTGGAAACCTTTGCCGACGTGGTGGAAGACTGCGGCGTCCCCGTGCTCATCGCCGGAGGGCCGAAGCTCGACTCCACAAAAAAACTCCTGGAAATGGTCTACGGCTCGCTTCAGGCGGGCGGCGCGGGCCTGTCCGTGGGCCGCAACGTCTTCGAGCATCCCCGCCGCGTGGAACTGCTGAAGGCCCTGCGCGCCATGGTGCATCAGAACGCCACGGTTGAAGAGGCTCTGGCCATGATGGGCGAACAATGATGGGAGAACAATAACCCTTGCCGGAAGGCTGCCGCAGAAAAAGCACCGTGCTGAAAGAGCGGGACGATTTTCCTGTTGACGCCTTCCATCGCATGGGGTACAATTTCCCTACCTACTTAAGGAACAACGTTATGCAGCACGCCCTTTACGCCGCTATCCCCGTCAGAGCCGTACGCTTCAGCGCCTTCGGCTTCTTCTGCTTTTATTTTACGGGGATCTGCGACCGGAAGGACTGCTGACGAACGTCGAACGCAATCCTCGGGCCGCAGGCGGAACAAGCCGGCGGCCTTTTTTATACCGCCGGCAGCGGCGGCCCTTCACCTTCAGCAGAAAAGGAATGTATCATGGAACTCGGCACCAAAAAGAGACTGTCCCGCATCTTCAATTCCAACGATCACCGCACCATCGTTGTCCCCATGGATCACGGCATGACCATCGGCGCTCCCGCAGGGCTGGTGAATATCCGCAAGGCTGTGGACGACATGGCTGAAGGCGGGGCAGACGCCGTTCTCATGCACAAGGGCCTCATCCGTGCTTCCGGCTGCGCCGATGTCAACAATTCCCTCGGCCTCATCATGCACATCACGGCCTCTACCGAACTTTGTCCCGCGGGCAACACCAAGGTGCTCACCGGCACTGTGGAAGAAGCCATACGCCTCGGCGCGGACTGCGTGTCCGTGCACCTGAACCTCGGCGATGTCAACGAACGCGAAATGCTCCACACCGCCGGCACTATCGCCGATGACTGCAACCGCTGGGGTATGCCTCTGCTCATGATGCTCTACGGCCGCGGCGGTCTCATCCGCGACAGCTTCGCCCCTGACGTGGTGGCTCAGTGCGCCCGCGTGGGCGCGGAACTCGGCGCGGACATCGTCAAGGTCTCCTACACCGGCAGTCCTGAAAGCTTCCGCCGCGTCACCGAATGCTGCTGCGCCCCCGTGCTCATCGCAGGCGGCGAACGCATCGATTCCACCCGCAAGCTGCTCCAGATGGTGCATGACTCCCTGGAAGCCGGCGGCGCCGGCCTGTCCATCGGCCGCAACGTCTTCGAACATCCCCGCCGCGTCCTGCTCATGAAGGCGCTGAAAGCCATGGTTCACGGCGGCGCTTCTGTGGACGACGCCATGGAAATCGTTGGCGAAGACCGCTGAGGCGGAGCCTATGAAAATCTATTTCAAAAGCGTTCCCTTCAACAAGAATGACGTGACACTCGCCCTGGAATCGGGTGTGGACGGCGTCATCGTCACCGCAGACCATGTGTCTTCCGTGGCGGAGCTGTCACGCACGCCCGTGCTGGCCGAAGAGGATATGCCCTCCCTGTCCATGACCTGCAAGGCCGATGAGGAGAACATCCGCGACCTGCTCCTCTCCGGGAAACAGGTGGTGCTTGCCCGCGGCTGGGAAATCATCCCCGTGGAAAACCTGCTGGCCCAGTGCGCTGACGTGGCCGCCGAAGCCGGGACGCTCGACGAGGCCGTCCTGGCCTCCGGCATACTCCAGCGGGGTGTGCAGAGCATTGTGGTTCTCCCTTCCGCCATCGCTGATCTCAAGGAAATCGTGGCCCGCTGCAAGCTCAGCCGCGATCATGAAGAGCTTCAGGAAGCCGTCGTCACCCGCATCGAACCCGCCGGACTGGGGCATCGTGTCTGTGTGGACACCCTGTCCATGCTGCACCGCGGTCAGGGTATGCTGGTGGGCAATTCCAGCGCCTTCACCTTCCTTGTCCACGCCGAGACCGAGCATAATGAATATGTGGCGGCCCGTCCCTTCCGCGTCAACGCCGGAGCCGTCCACGCCTATGTGCGCCTGCCGGGCGACAGGACGACCTACCTGGCGGAAGTCAAGGCCGGAAGCGAAATGCTCGTGGTGGACAGCCAGGGCGGAACCACCGTGGCCGTCGCCGGCCGCGTGAAGGTGGAAGTGCGCCCCATGCTGCTCATCGAGGCCCGCGTGGGCGAAAAGACGGGAGCCGTGTTCCTGCAGAACGCCGAGACCATCCGCCTCACCGCGCCCGACGGTACGCCGGTCAGCGTAGTGACGCTCAAGCCCGGCGACAGAGTGCTCTGCCGTCTTGATGACGCCGGACGCCATTTTGGTATGCGCATCAAGGAAGACATTCAGGAGAAGTAATCATGGCCGATACCCCGCAGATCACGGGACTTTCCGAGCTGCGCCGCCAGATCGACGAAGTGGACTCCCAGCTTCTGGAACTCCTGAACCGCCGTTCCAGGCTCAGTCTGGCCGTGGGAGAAGCCAAGGCTCACATCCCCGGCGCAAAGGTCTTCGATCCCGCGCGTGAAGCGCAGCTTCTGGAATCCCTCGTCGCACGCAACCCCGGCCCGCTCACCGGCGGGCATATCGTATCCATCTGGCGCGAAATCATATCCGCCTCCCGCGCACTCCAGAAGCCCTGCACCGTGGCCTATCTGGGGCCTGAAGGAACCTTCTCCTTCTTTGCCGGAGTGGACTACCTGGGCAAGGCCATGACCTTCCTGCCCTGCCGTGACTTCGACGAAGTCTTCCGCAAGGTCTGCACCGGCGAATGCGACATGGGGGTGGTGCCTCTGGAAAACTCCATACACGGAACCATAGCCCAGAGCTTCGACCTCTTCTCTCAATATCCGGTGCGCATACAGGCGGAATTCTATTCGCGCATCGCCAACAGTCTCCTGAGCCGGGAAAAAAGCCTGGAAGACGTGTCCGTCGTCTATTCCCATCCCCAGCCGCTGGGACAGTGTTCCCTGTGGCTGCGGGATCATCTGCCGCACGCCCGCCTCGTCTCCGTGGAATCCACGGCCGCGGCCGCGAACCTGGCCGCTTCGACCCCTAACGCCGCGGCCATCGGGCATCACAGCCTCAGTGAGAAGCTGGAACTGAACGACCTGGCTGACAACATCGAGAACGAAAGCGCCAACTGGACGCGCTTCGTACTCATCACCCCGGGAGACAGGGAGGTCTCCAGTCCCGCCGCCAAAGAACGCAAGGACATCAAGTCCTCCCTGCTGTTCACGCTCTCCGACAAGGTGGGTGCGCTCTCAGCCGTCACGGGCCTGTTCACCCGCCACAACGTGAACATGACCAAGCTGGAATCCCGTCCCCTGCGGGGCGCCTGCTGGAAGTACATGTTCTTCACGGACGTGGAATGCGACCTGTCCGACCCCGGCTGGGCCGCCATGCTTCAGGAACTTGGTGAACAGTGCGCGTCCGTGCGCGTACTGGGCTGCTACCCCGAGGGGCCTTTCCTCGATTCCTCCACCAATACCACAGGCTTCTGATCCATGATCACGCTTCAGGCTCCCTCCTCCAAATCCGTTTCCCACCGTATGCTCATCGCAGCCGCGCTCGCCCGCGGAGAATCCAGGATCCGCCGTGTCCTTGCCAGCGCCGACCTTGAGCGTACCCGAAACGTGCTCCAGGCCGCAGGTGCGCGTCTGGACGATCTCGGAGGAGGGAACTGGAGCGTGAAGGGCATGGATCCGGGCCCCCGCGGCGGCGTCTCCATCCCCGCGGACTGCTATGTGGGAGAATCGGGCACAACCTGCCGCCTGCTCACCGCCGTGCTTGCCGCTGGACGGGGCGCCTTCCATATCCACGGCGCGGCACGTATGCACGAGCGTCCCATCGGAGCGCTTACCCGGGCACTCTCCGCCCTCGGCGCAGACATCGAATATGAAGGTGCGGACGGCTACCCTCCGCTCGTTCTGCGCACAAACGGACTTTCCGGCGGCGATGTTGAGCTGAGCGTTGACGCCTCCAGCCAGTACCTTTCCGGTCTGCTCCTCGCCGCGCCGCTCTGCGCCTCTGCCCTGCGCGTCACGCTTACGGGCAGCAAGGTCGTCTCCTGGCCCTATGTGGGGCTGACGCTTCAGGTTCTCGAAGACTACGGGATCGCCTTCCGTGTGGAAGAAAAGAAGGACGGAGAATGGCAGTGCGTCTCCTGGCGCACTCTGGACAGCGTCCGCCCAGGCGAACTGCGTATCAAAGTGGAGCCAGGGGCGTATCGCCCCGGCGAATACACCGTGGAAGGCGACTGGTCCGGGGCTTCGTACCTCCTCGCCGCCGGAGCCGTGGGCAGGGAATCCGTTCTGGTCACGGGTCTGCGCCCCGACTCGCTCCAGGGCGACCGCGCCATTCTGGACATTCTGCGCAGCATGGGCGCCGAGTGCAGCGTCCGGCCGGACGGCATCCTCGTTGCCCCGTCCGCCCTGCACGGCATCGAGGTGGACATGGGCGACTGCCCCGATCTTGTCCCCACGGCAGCCGTCACCGCGGCTTTTGCGGAAGGGTTCACCCGCATTACCGGCATCGCCCACCTGCGCATCAAGGAATGCGACCGCATCTCCGCCTGCGCCGCCATCCTGGAAAAGGCCGGAATCCGTGCCGAAGAGACGCAGGACACGCTCACCGTCCACGGTGTCGGCCCCGCCGCCCCCATTGTACCAGCGGGCACGGTGTTCCCCGTGCAAAACGACCACCGCATGGCCATGTCCGCGGCACTGCTGGGGCTGGCGCCCGGCAATGACATCACCGTGGACGACCCCGCGGTGGTGAGCAAGTCCTTTCCCGAATTCTGGAACGTCTGGAGCGCCCTGCGATGAACCGCATCGTCGTTGCCGGGTGCAGGGGACGCATGGGCGCCATGCTCATGGAACGCTTCCGGGCCGCGGAAGACCTGGAACCCGTGGGACTGGATCGCCCCTACACGGACGAAGAAACGGCGGCCGCCTGCCGCAAGGCGCGGGTGGTTCTGCTCTGCGTCCCGGCCACGGCCATCCCCGAACTGGTGGACATCCTGAAGCCGCACATGGCACCGGACACCATCCTTGCAGACATCACCTCGGTCAAGGAACTGCCCATGCAGAGCATGGAAGAGCACTGGGACGGGCCCGTAGTGGGTACGCACCCCCTCTTCGGCCCGGTACAGGCCGAAGGACTGGAACTGCGCGTCACCATCGTTCCGGGCAGGCACGCCGCAGAAGACGACGTTCGCCTTGTGGAGTCCCTGTTCCAGGGCTTCGGCTGCCTGACCTTCCGCGCCACGGCCCGGGACCACGACATGGCCGAAGCCAGAATTCAGGGCGTGAACTTCATCACGAGCGCCGTCTACTTTGCCATGACCGCGGAAGACCCCGAACTTCTGCCCTACATCACGCCCTCGTTTATGCGGCGCATGAACGCCACGGAAAAGCAGCTCATGGACGACGGGGCGCTGTTCACCTGGCTGTTCGAGGCCAATCCCCACAGTCAGACCATGATACGCCGCTACCGCAATCTTCTGTCTCTGGCCGCCGCGGGCGATGTGGATCTCATCCTGCGCAAGGCCCAGTGGTGGTGGCAGGACAGCGATGTTCTGGCCCATATCCACGAAGAAGCCAGAAAAATAGCCCTTCAGACGAAAATGGGGCTGGAAAAAGGAAAAGGATAATGCGCTACAGCCTGTTCGGCGAATCCCACGGCCCGGCCATCGGCATCGTGCTTCAGGACGTGCCTCCCGGCCTCGAAATCGACATGGACTTCATCGCCGCGGAAATGGCCCGCCGCGCTCCTGGCGGCTCCCCTCTCGCCACGGCCCGCAAGGAAAAGGACGCCGTGCGCATCGTCAGCGGCGTCTTTGAAGGCCGTGCCTGCGGAACGCCTCTCTGCGGCATCATCGAGAACACCGATACCCGCTCCCGCGACTACACGGCCACGCGCTGGCTGGCCCGGCCGGGCCATGCCGACTACGCGGCGCATCTCCGCTATCAGGGTTTTGAAGACTACCGCGGCGGCGGGCACTTCTCCGGACGGCTCACCGCACCTCTGGTCTTTGCCGGAGCCGTTGCCAAACTTGCGCTGCGGCAGAAGGGCATAGAAATCTTCGCGCACATACGCCAGGCGGCGGGCATCGATGACCGCGCCCTGGATTTCGCGCAGCCCGACCGCGAAGCCCTGCGCGCCGCAGGGAAAAAGTCCTTCCCCGTGCTCGATGACGCCCGAGGAGAATCCATGCGGCAGGCCATACTCGCAGCCCGCGCCGACGGCGACTCCGTGGGCGGGCTGCTGGAAGGCGTCATTCTCGGTATGCCCGCCGGAACGGGCGGGCCCGACTTTGACGAAAACCTCGAAACCTGTCTGGCGCGCCATCTCTTCGCCGTCCCCGCCGTAAAGGGGCTGGCCTTCGGCCTGGGCTTCGGCTTCGCCGCACTGCGCGGCAGCGAGGCCAACGACGCCTTTGTCCCCGGCAATCCCCCAGCCACGCGCACCAACCATAACGGCGGCATCAACGGCGGCATCGCCAACGGTATGCCCATCGTCTTCACCGTGGCCATCAAGCCCACGCCCTCCATCTCCCGCGAACAGGACACTGTGGATATGCGCAGCGGGGAAGCCGCAAAGCTCATCATCGCCGGACGGCATGACCCCTGCATCCTGCCGCGGGCCGTCCCCGTTGTGGAAGCCGCCGCCGCGCTGGCTGTGAGCGGCGTCCCCGGAGTACTCGCATGAAGAACATCGTGCTCATCGGTATGCCCGGAAGCGGCAAGTCCAGCCTGGGCAAACGCCTTGCCCGCAGACTGCGTATGCCGCTCTTTGACACGGACGCCATGGTAGTGGAGCGGGACGGCCGCGCCATTTCCGACATCTTTGCCGAGGACGGCGAAGCCGCTTTCCGAGACATGGAATCCGCCTGCGTCCGCGAAGCCGCAACCCAAAGCGGCGTGGTCATCTCCACGGGCGGGGGCGTCATCCTGCGCCGGGAAAACATGGACGCCCTGAAGAAAAACGGCATGGTCTTCTTCATCGACCGGCATCCGTCCCTGATCCTGAAGTCGGCCTCGCTCAGCGACCGTCCGCTGGTGCAGGACGACCGCACGCGCTTGCTTGAACTCTACCGCAGCCGCATCGCCCTGTACCGTGCCTGCGCAGACGTCACCATCCGCAATGACAGACGCATGAACAAACGCCTCAGGCGGGGGGTGCTGCAAATACTCCGGCACTATCGCCGGGCCGCCCGCTGACCGCGCAAGGAGATACCATGCAAAACCTGCTCGATGGAAAGACCCTGGCCGTCATCGGCGATCCCGTGGCCCACAGCCTCTCCCCGCTCATTCAGCAGGCCATGCTCGACGAACTGGGCTGGCGCTGCACCTACGGGCGCATCCACGTCCCCGGCGGAACCGTAGCGGCATGGCTGCCCGGGGCCGCGGCTTCGGGACTGGCCGGCTTCAACGCCACCATGCCCCACAAGACTGATCTTGTTCCCCTCATGGACACTCTTTCCGAGGACGCCCGCCTCTACCGATCCGTCAATACCGTGGTCATCCGCGACGGCGCGTTCCACGGCTTCAACACCGATGGCGAAGGCTTTCTGCGCTCGCTTCTGGATGAAGGCATCACCCCTGAAGGCCGCCGTGCTGCCGTGTTCGGCGCAGGAGGAGCCGCCCGCTCCGTGGTTCTGAAACTGGCCCGCACGGGAGCAGAACACGTCACCGTGTGCTGCCGCACTCCGGAAAAGGCCGCGGCCCTCACCGAAAATGCGCCGGACATTTCCGTGACGGACATGGCACCGGACACGCTCGCCCAGGTGCTCCGATCCGCGGATCTCTTCATCAACTGTACGCCTCTGGGCATGGAAGGCGTGAACGCGGACTTTGCGGACTTCAGCTTTCTGGACGCCCTCCCGAAAACCGCCCCGGTCTGTGATGTGATCTACCGCCCGCTCTGCACGGCTCTGCTGCACGAGGCTGCCCGCCGCGGCCACCTTGCCGTGAACGGGCTGGGCATGCTCATCCATCAGGCCATCCTGGCTCTTGAACACTTTTCGGGTGAACCCCTCGACGCCGCCGCCATGAAGTCCGCCATTCTGAAAAAGCTTCTGCCCGCCCTCCAGAGTGAAGTGCGCCCCCAACATTGACAAAAGCGGAACCGATGCCGGCTCCGCTTCGCGTTCAGGACAGGGGAAAAACGTTTCGGACTTCTGAAAAACTATTCCGCCACAGGCTCATAGAAGCAGCGCTTGGGAGAATGTATCTTGCCCGCCTTCTTAAGTTCGGCAACCGCCTTGGAAACTTCCTTGGGATCCACGCCGAGAGTCTTGGCAATATCGCCGGGACGCACGGGTTTGCCCGCCTCTTTCATCGCTTTGAGAACCTGCTCTTCCATGATACGCTCCTTTGTGAGAAAATGTGACGCGCTTGCGTCTCTGCCCCGCTTGTATCCTTTCCTTATGGGAAGGGCAAGCGTTATCAATAATGATTCCTGGATATTTTTATGGCACGATTTCCGCTTTTCCTCGCACGCCTTACCGCACTCCTGGCCGCCTTCCTTGCGGCGGGGTGCTTTTCCAGGCCCGATCCCCATGTCAACGAAGCCGTCGAAAGACGAGCCGGACCCATGTACGTTCAATGGATGGAAAAGCAGTCCTGCGCCTTCCGCAGCCGGGAACTCACGGCCATCGTCAGCGGTTCGCAGCTCGGCTGGATGAAAAGCGGCACCGAACAGCCGCTGCCCGAAAACGCCCGCGTCTGGCTCCGCGTCTCTCCCGTGACCACAGCCTGGTCCGGCGGCTCCTTCTTCTCCCGCCTCACCCGCGAGGGGCTGCCTTCCCGCCTTGCTGCCCTCGGCATACGCGGAATCTTCTTCACCGGCACCGCCGAAACCGGCGACGAATGGAAAGGGCGCACCCCCGCCGAAGAGCTGGGGCAGGACGCCATCAGTCTCGGTTTTGGCCACGTCTCCGGCACGGAAAAGGAATATGAAACCCTTGGGGAAACGCTGGCTCAGGCCGGCCTTTTGACGGGCGGGCAGCTTCTTCCGGCAGCTCTTGGAGCAGGGCCTGATTTTTCTCTGGCCCTGCGAAATGTGCGTGACTATCCGGGCCTGTTCACCCTTATAGAAATCCCCAGGGAGGCATGGGCACTGCTCCCCGTCACGGCCGATGAAGACTGGTCGGCGATCGATGCGGCGCTTCTGCGCACACTCCGCCAGCGCGGCATCCTTCCCGATATTCTGGCAGGGGAACTGCACTTTCCTGACCGCAGCGGCTGGATGGTCAGCGGCAAGGTCGTGGGTTCGGACGGCAAGACAAGACGCTGGGCCTGCCGCTGGCATTTTTCGCTTGACCGCCCCGTCCTTCACTGGGACGACCCGTCAGGCACGGCCCGGCGGATCATGGAAGCCGGAGCCATCCTGGAAGCCGGACTGCGTCACAGCCTGCTTCTGGGGCTGCGTCTGAATGCGTGGGCAGGACTTGAAGCCGCATCCCTGACAGACTCGAAGGACACGAGTCTGGAACCTGCCGGTTCCGCTCTGCGTGATCTGGCGCGGCATATCCATCATTACGGCGCAGCCGTTATGGTGGAAGACGTTTTTCCGCAGGAAGCCGTACCTCTGCTCCAATCCTGCGGCGCGGACGCTGTACGCGATCCCTTCATGGAACCGGCGCTCTCGCTTTCACTCCTGCAGGAAAATGCTGCGCCGCTGCGCAAGGCTCTGCGCCGCTCGCTCGCGCTGAAGGTGAACCACACAGGTCTGTGGCACGGCCCGCGGGACGGTATGCCCGCGCCGGACACTCTTCCCCTGCCTCCGGACTGGGTATCCCTGCTCGTCCACAAGGGACGGCTCAGACTCAACGCGCCTACCCTGGCTGCCGTGGTCTGCGGGCTTGCGCCGGCTCAGAATCCGTCCCCGGAACAACTCCCCGCACTTCTTGACATCCACGAACTCCAGATAGCCCTGAATGCTCTCCAGCCGGGCCTGCTCATGCTCTCAGGCTCCGATCTCTCCGTCAGTATCCCTGAAGGGCACAGTCTTCCCGCCGTCCCCCCGTCCTGGATTCTGGATTCCGGCCCGGTTACCCGCCAGGGCCTGCCCGCAGGACGTGCGCTTTCAGAAGAGGCGGCCAGACTTTCCGGCACAGTCCCGCCGGATGTCCGCCTGAAAGGCATTCTTGAATTGCGCGAGGCCTCCGGGATAGCCTGCGGCACACTCATGGACGTTCCCGATGCGGGAGACTCCGTCATCGCGCTGCTCTCACGCCTGCCTTCCGGGAAGTTCCTCGCCGTCTTCGGCAACGTTTCGCCGCAGCCCGTGCAGCTGGAGCCAGCCTTTGCGGCGTGGAACGGGCCTTCGCGCATTGACGCGCGCACCGGGCAGACCGCCGGGACCTCATTCAGCCTCCCCGCCTGGAGCTGGAAGGCGTTCTATCTTCCCGCCCGGCCCTAAGGTGCGCTCCTGTCTCTGTTTTTTGCCCCAGAAGGGGCTGGGAGACTTGCGCCCCCCTTTATATTCTGGGATACTTCAACCCATTGACATTCAAACTTTCCTTCCCCACAGCCTCAGGAGCACGTTATGGATAAAGACAGCGAAGCCATGGAGCAGAAACAGAACAGTCCTGACGCACAAGAGACGCCCGAAACCGCCCCTGCGGAAGGCTCTGAACTCACCCCCGAAACGGATGAGGGGCAGCCCGGCGAAATGTCTTCCTCCGAAGCCGCACCGGAAGACGAGATCCGGCTGGAGCTGGATGCTTCCGCCCCTGTCCGGAAGGACGAAGACACTGCACAGGCGGACGCACTTTCCGCCGCTCCCGCCGCAGCCTGTCCCGCAGGCCCTCTCGGACGCATCTTTGACGCGCTTGCCCGCCCGTTCTTGTGGATTATTGGGAGGCTGTTTTGAAGGA